>CAYVLJ010000021.1:0-24030 GCA_964452375.1 uncultured bacterium
CAGCCCCACAGGACAGCCTCAACCTATTTAACATCTTTAAATGAACTTTATAAGGTTTCACCTGCTCTTTGGGAACGGGATCAGGAACCGGGCGGTTTCGAATGGATCGACGGAGGCAACATGGAACAATCCATTGCTTCTTTCTTTCGTAGAGGCAAGAATATCGATGATGATCTTATCGTGGTTTGCAATTTTACACCGGAAACCTATTTTGATTATCGCGTAGGCGTTCCCGAACCCGGCTATTACGACGAGGTCTTCAATTCGGATAACAAGGATTTCAACGGCAGCGGTGTGATCGTTAACAAGCTGCAAAAAACGGAAAAGATCGAATGGAACGGAAGAAAACAATCCATTCTAATTGGAATTCCACCGCTTGCCTGCATTATTTTCAAACGTAAAGATATGTCGGATGAAAAATAAGACCGTCATCTATGCAATTATCGACTGGGGTCTGGGTCATGTAACCCGTTCGACCCCCATCATAAAACGTCTTATCAACGATGGAAATAAAGTGATACTGGTTTCGTTCGGTAAAGCACTATCCATGCTGAAAAAGGAATACCCCGATTGCACTATCCGTGAAGTAAAAGACACACAGATCGAGTACCCGAAATTCGGCTGGATGTTCGTATTCAAGATCGTGTCACAAATTCCCAAGATGCTTTTTGGCTGGCATCACGAACGGCAGCAGGTAAAAAAGCTGATCAAAGAATTCAATGCGGATATGATCATAACCGAAATGCGGCTGGGCTTTTGGTCCGGAAAGATCCCATCCGTCCTGATCACGCATCAGCTGAGATTTCATTTACCCAAACGCCTTAGGATGTTCATGATCTTCGGTGAATGGTTCAATCGTATTGTCTTCAGTCATTTTGACAAGGTTTTCGTTCCGGATGCGAAAGGAATACCAAACCTATCCGGCGATCTATCGCATAACAGCAGAATATCCAAACACCCCAAGGTCGAATATATCGGTTGTCTGTCATCGGTCATACCCGATGAAGATCAGCCTGAAAAAGATATTGACCTCTTCATTAGCATTTCCGGTCCCGAACCTCAGCGAACACAATTTGAAGAGAAGGTGTTCTCACAGCTTGACGATGTCCCCGGCAAAGTAGTGGTTACACTGGGCAAACCTGAAACGGATCAAAATATTGTAAAACAAACCGATCACACTATCGTTTATGCGCATCTTGACCGTAAAGAAATGACTTCAATGATGCAGCGGGCCAAGCATATTGTTTCCCGTTCAGGTTACTCAACCGTTATGGAATTATTGGCTTTGAAAAAATCAGCTTTATTTGTACCCACACCCGGACAGACAGAACAGGAATATTTGGCAGAATATTATAAAAAAGAGGGTTTGTACAGCTATTGCACACAAGATGAACTGGACCTGAAAAATATTCGGATCGACACAAGCCGGGATATAGCAAAAAAGCACATTCCTTTGAATCAGCTCGATCATATTAACGAACTTTTGGAATCTTTATGTCACTAAGTTTGCAAATAATCATGGCAATTGCATATGCCTTTGCGGGATGTTACATATTATATATCTTCTTCTTTTATATGGGATTCCGGCATTTAAAACCTCATAATTTGAAAGAGGATAAATTGCTCCCTCCGCTGACAGTCATTGTTTGTGCAAGGGATGAAGAAGAAAATATTGAAACCTGTGTTCGTTCAATCTTATCTCAAGATTATCCGAAAGACAGGTTTTCTTTGATCGTGGTCAATGATCGTTCTGAAGATCGCACCCGTGATATCCTGGAAAGACTTGCGTCTGAAGATGAGCGCTTGCATGTATTGCATTTGACAGCATGTCCACCTGATGTTTCTCCCAAGAAAAATGCCATCTCCCATGCGATAAAATATTGCAACACGGAGTATATTGTTGCAACAGACGCCGATACTCGACATTCAAAAGATTGGTTAAGAACCTATGGTTCACTTTGTGAAAAGACGGTTGGCGCTGCGACCGGTATATGCCTTTATAAAAAAGAAAAATTTTCATCAAAATGGGAAGAAACCTGGCAATCCATGCAAACTATCGAGAATCTGTCTTACAGCATGGTAATTGCAGGCGCTATGGTTAACGGATTTGCCATTACAGCTCATGGCGGAAATATGATGTTCCGCAAAGAACTGTTTGAAAGTGACAATGCTTTAAAAAAACATATTGTGACCGGAGATGATTCTGATATTGTATACGAAGCACAGCGCAGAAAATATCAAGTGCTCTTTAATGCACATCCTGAATCGGTTGTGCGGGTCGTACCCGAGAAAAGCATTAAGGATGTCATTAACCAACGGATCCGCTGGGCATCCCATAACACGAAGGCGACTTTTCCGGTGATTGTTTTGGGATTAACTGTGTTTTTATTCTATGCTTCTTTGATCATTTTGCCTTTTTTTGCCATTGCAAACATAGGTATTCTGCCATATTGGGGCGGATTGGTGCTGATAAAAGCTTTGTGCGATTTTCTGTATATGTCATTAACAATGAAAAAATTCAAGATACCTTTCAAATTTTTTCATCTTTTCCTGATGGAATTGATCCATGCTCCATTTATTGTATGGGTCGGACTTTACGGCACATTCGGCAATTTTACCTGGAAAGGCACTAACTATAAAAAGACACTTGGGACTAAGGATACATGAAAAAGTTCTTAAATAATCTTCTTAAGATCGCTATCACGATATTTCTCTTTTGGTGGCTATCTCGTTCCGTTGATGGAAGTGAACTTCTGGCATATTTTGCGTCTATACCTCTTTGGATTATATTGACGATCTTCGGTTTAAGCTTACTGAATGTCGGAGGACAGGCTGCACGTTTTTTATACTCTGTTCATTTGCTTATGCCGCCATTCACATTCAAGCAGGGATTGATAGCCCATTTTTCGGGTTTTGCATTCCGTTTGGCCCTTCCCGCCAGTATAGGGGAAGTGGGCAAGACCTTTTTATTGCCCGGTGACAATAAAACACGTATCTATACCTTTTTGATCGATGCCTTTTACTCTACTGGCGCCATGTTCTTTTTCTTCGGTATCAGTACGTTTTTATTATTTCCCAGGATGTGGTATATGCTGGGATTTTGTCTGATCTTTTTTGTCTTTTTCTGGATATATCGCCTGCTGGTCAATACAACGGGTTTTAAAAAACATATTCCTGAACATGTACCGTATTTCAAATTCGGCGTAGCCAATATTTCATTTACCATTTTTACTTTTATAACCTATATATCTCAATACTGGTTTTTGATGAAAGAATTCGGCATCAATTGGATCGAACAGGCAAAGGTCTGTTTTTTTATCCTGGGTATCGGATCCATTCCTTTCTCGATCGCCGGTATGGGCTTTCGTGAAAATGCCGCTCAGTATTCATTGGGTCTTTACGGTGTTCCGGCTGAAGCAGCAGTCGGCGCGGCGCTGTTCATTTTTTCAATGAATGTTCTATTGCCGGCGCTGGTCGGTGTTATTTTATTGACATTCTTCTCGGATATCAAATTACGTGATATCAAGAAAATGATCAAAAAACAGGAAGAAAAAAGACAAAGGCCCGAATCCGAATGAACGGAACGGGCCAATGTCACCTTTCAGGAAATATAAACCTTAGAAATAATAGGCCATTGATAGATTTGCGTTCTTGGGTTTTTCAAGGGTGTCGTCATAAAAAACGTGATAAGTCTCAAATGCCGCTGAAATGCTGATCCCCTGTTTCAGGAAAAAGCTGGCACCCCAGGAAAAGGATGAACTGAATCTGTCCGTTAGTTCCCTAGGAATGAGATTACCCAAAGATAATGCATTCAGGCCCTGATATACATCCGGCATATATTGATAACCGAAATAAAAATGTAACGGCAGGAGTGGCACGTGCAAAGCCATACCGATATGGTGGGAACCGACGACCCCGAAATTATTTGTGATATCCCGGTTTATTTCATCGATATTGGTCTGAAGCATCTCTTTGCTGGTAAATTTGAGGTTTTGCCAATTGCTGTAATCATAGCTATAATAAAGATCAACAATACGAAGCGTTAAAGCCAGTCCGGCCCTGTAAACCGCCGGAGATGTAACATCATAATTAAGGCTTCCGGTTCCGTCCGTATAATAATTTCTGATAGAATAATCAACGTCAACGACGGAAGGCAGATCCATGGAAATACCAATATTCAGTACAGGCAGCACATGATAATTCAGTCCGACCTTTGCCGTGACCCCGAAGTATTTGCTGTCCTCAATGAAACCGTCAACTGTACTCAATGGGTCGACAAAATCGATGTCGTTGTTTTTATTACCGGAAAGGATAGATACTTCCGCACCTACATAGATATCTTCCTGCATTTCCATGGCACCGCCGAAGTGCCAGTTATACAATCCGCCTTTGGAGCGCTGTACAATATCATCGTTTTGATAATAAAGATTTTGGTCTTTCACTTTCGTTACACCTGCGGCAAAACTCATGCTGCCGGTATAGACCGGAACAGACACAAGATAATTGATACCGCCCAGACTGTTGGCATTGACCCCGTTATAATTATTAAAAAGACCATGTGCCTGAACGGAGCTGTACTTGGTCAAAGCAATATTTGCCGGGTTGACCGTATATTCCGGGATCATTTGACCCGAAGCGACGGTGGCATGTCCGATAGCTGCTGAAAGCGGACTTCCGGTCGATAAAGCGGAAGTTCGCAATGGATAAGTATACTCATAGGCTTCGTTTTGATGTAAAGCGTCCTGACTATAGGAATAGAAGGGGGAAATGACATCAACAAGTTCCTGCGCTGAAACAAAACCGAAAATGCCCACAAGAAGAATTAAAATTGTTTTTTTCATAGTGATATCCGTCATTTGCTCTTTTTACTTGAAGAAGATGAAGATTCATTTCTTGAGTTCTTACTGGAAGAGCTCTTTGTGTTCGCCGATTTGGATGATTTGGCGCTACTGCTGGAAGATGAACTTGATCTTTGTTTTTGGGGTTTATAAACCGTTGATGCGGGTTTTTTGTTAGAAGGAGCTTTGTAGGTGGACCCCGATTTCTTTAAATTGCCGTCCGAAGTTGTACCCGTTGCCGGTTGCTTACCGAGCGATTGAATATTCGGATTGGAATAATATCCATTATTGTTCGTAACATCGGAATTCAGATCAATACCAATTTTTTTACCCGGTTTGGAAATACCCCCGCTATTGTTATTTGTACCTACGGATACGAAAGGAGCGGATTCGCTGGTAGAGCTCATTAAGACATTATAACCGGGCTTGTGTATCCGGCTTTTATCGCCGTTGCCGCCACTGCTGCCGCCGGTCCAGCTGCCTGAATGCCATGGGTAATATGGGTCATAGTAATACCAGTAATTGCTGTAAGGATTATAGTAATAATAGTTGCCGTACCAATAATAGGGACGCCAGCGATAGTAACTGTAATCATAGTAGAAGGGATCCCAATAATATGAGCCCCAAAGCAAGCTGTAACGATGATAGCTGGGCACCTGATAATATTCGGTGCTTTCGTAATAATTATTTATAATGACCTGTCTGGCGGAATCGGGGATCTCATCTGAAACACTCATATCCATGTTCGCCGGCGGATACAATGTGGTATAGCATCCTGTCAGCAGGACCACCGATATAAGAATAAGGAATATCTTTTTCATGTTACACCTCTTTATAGAATATTAATGCTACGAACGTAACATAAAATAGTTTCTCTATTATTAAGACACAAGAGTAAAAAGAAAGTTAATGAAGAAGCACTGGGCACTGAGAGGGTGAGCATTGTGCACTGGGAAGTTAAGCGCAAATATGAAGGCGGTGTTGATGTTATTTTACAGGAACCGGGAATAATATGGTTTTATTGGGGTCAATTTCTGTAGGGAGACTTTCATCACCGGGCATCCAAGGTGTTTTTCTTGAATTTTCCACTAAGGCCTGGTGTTTAATTCTTGCTGCTTCACTTTCTTGATTCAGCGGATTTTCATAGTATAGGTCGTTATTTTCATTTGCTATACTTTGTCTTTCAGAATCAGACAATGCATTTTTCTCTGTTTCTCCGAATCCTAACGGGAAAAAAGTAGCGGAACAGCCAATCATGATGATCATGATAATTATGGAAAAAAAGATTGATATGGATTTTTTCATAAGATCATTTTTTTAGCTTTCTGTATTTATATTGGGTTTTCCGTCCGGGGGCGATATAAGTTTGGGCATGTCCTCTTTTTCTTCGCCCTGTTCAACATCCTCTTTTCGATATATTTCATTACCGGCCTCATCCGTGGTTTTAATCATGTTCTCATATGGTAACAGATCTTCACGATTTGTCGGATCATTCGTGACAGGATCGGTTTCATTTAGTGCTGAAGGAGCAAAAGTAGCTGAACATCCAAGAAATAATATCATAATAAGTAAAACGAATACAATTGATCTTCTCATAGCGTCACCTTCTTAAATATAAACTTATTTCAAGTTATATTAAAGATAATTAAAAAACAATGAAAAAAAACCCCCGAAATTTCGAGGGTTTAATAAAGTTGGACTTAATTAATATTGATCAATTGCCCTCTTCCAGTTCGCGACCTCTGTTGTACAGTTCAAGTCCTTCTTCAACACGACCCTGCTGTGTAAGGGTTACACCCAAACGTTTCAGGTAATCGGGGTTTTCAGGTTCGATATCCAATAGTTGCCGGAAATAGATCTCGGCAGTCGTATAATCTTCAAGATCAAAATAGACTTGACCGACCATTGCAATGGCCTGAGTATCTTCGGGGTCGAGCGCCACGACGATCTCGAACTGTTCTTTTGCAGCTTCTATGTTATTCAAACGCAGGTAGGTAAGTCCCAGGTTGAAATACAGATCTTTGTTTCCGGGCTCGATTACGATGAGGTTGTTATAGATCTCAGCACTTTTTTCATACATGCCCTGTTCGAAAAGGAATTGAGCATAACGAAGACCGATAGCCATGTTATCCGGTGCGGCTGCAAAGGCTTCATCAAACATAGTAAGCGCTTCATCAACACGATCATCCTTGGCAAGGATGCGCGCTTTTTCCGCTTTAAGATCTCCATTTCCGGGTGCATTTTTAATGGCCTTGTCCAGTTTCGCGATAGCTGTAACATTGTCATTGAGCAGCTCACTGTGGATCCGGGCGATCTGAATTGCAGCTTTGGGGTCTTTGGGATTCAATTCGGCTGCCAGTTCGAAGTATTTGATAGCTTCGGCGAGATCGGCATCGCGGTCAGTGGATTCATTTCGAATGACTTTGTTGTAAGATGCAACAGCTGAATTGAAACAAGCACCGTAGAGTTGAAGCTTCAATTGTTTCATGGCTTCCGGCATATAGTTCTTATCTCTTTTCCGGGTTTCATCGTAGTACTGCTTAGCTTTGGCATAATCGGTCAAACCACTGTTCTTGTTTGAATAAATTTCTACCGCCAGCAAATACGGAACTTCAGGGTTTTCGGGTTCAACATCCAAGGCGGTCAGAAAATTATATTCTGCCTTGGCATAATCTTTCTGCTGGATGTACACTTTTGCCGATGTCAATTCCTGAGATTGACAACCGAAAAAGGCAAAAGCGGCGATCACAATTAAGATTGGGACTAAAATTCGAGTTCTTTTCATTATATTCTCCTCAAGAAATTTTTACGGTGAAATATAGGATAAATGTCATATAAATAAAAGATAAAATCAAGTATGAAAAATTTATTCAAGAAATTAAAAAGCACGGAACAGTTTTAAATCGTCCCGTGCATACTAAATATTTCTTGTATAGGTTATTAATTTAAAAGAACAGATCTCTTTCACCTTTTTTGATCCGCTCCAGACGCGCACGCGTTTCTTTCTCTATGCCTTTGTCCGGCATTTCCAAAAGATTTTTTTCGATCACATTCCAGCCTTTTTCGGCGGTTTGTTCCGGGGCATAATCTTCAAGGTATTCAGATAGTGTTAAGATTGCATTGGGAGTGCAGTACCGCTTGATAAAACCGGGAACGGAAAATTCCATAAAATGCTCGCCGGTTCTTCCCACCCTGTAACAACCGGTGCAGAATGACGGCAAATATCCGTGTTCAAGGAGCTCTTCAATGATCTCGTTCAAAGAACGGGAATCGTTGATCTCAAATTGTTCACGATTCAAATTTTGCGATTCGTGTTCTTCCTCTGCGTAAGCTCCCAATTCCAGTTTTGTGCCGCCGTCGATCTGCGATACCCCGAAAGTCAGCGCTTCTTGTCTGACATTAACCGGTTCACGCGCTGTCAGGATCATCCCGGTATAGGGAACAGCCAATCTCAGGATCGCGATAAGCCGTACAAAATCTTCGTCTGAAACTTGGTGCTGAGGGTCGACTTCCGTACCTGCCGCCGCTTTGATGCGGGGAAAGGAGATCGTATGGGGACCGATATTATAAACAGCTTCGAAATGGTTCGTATGCCTTACCAGCGCAAGCACTTCATACTTCCAGTCATAAAGACCAAACAATGCGCCGATGCCCAGATCGTCGATCCCGCCTTCCATGGCACGATCCAACGATGTCAAACGCCATTCGAAATTGCTTTTGGGTCCGGAGGGATGATAATATTCATAGGCTTTTGGATGGTAAGTCTCTTGAAATACCTGATAAGTGCCTATCCCGGCTTCTTTGACGGTTTTAAAGCCCTCAACATCAAGCGGCGCAGCATTGATATTGACACGCCGGATCTCACCTTTGCCCTTTTTTACTCCATAAACGGTCCTGACCGTATTGGCAATGTATTCGGCGTTATATTCAGGGTGTTCACCATATACAAGGATCAGGCGTTTTTGTCCGTTCTCTTCAAGCGCTTCAACTTCCCGAACGAGTTCTTTGTCCGTCAAAGTTGTTCTGAGCTGGTCGGTATTTGCTACACGGAAACCGCAGTATCTACAGTTATTAACGCATTTATTTCCAATATATAAAGGGGCAAACAAGACGATCCTGTTACCGTAGATCCGTTCTTTTAAAGTACGGGCTCCCGCTTTGATCTCTTCGATCAACTCCGGATCATCGGCATTCAAAAGATCAGCGGTCTCTTCAAGAGAAAGACGTTCTTTGCTGAGGGATTTTTTAATAATAAAACGAACTCTATCGGATGTGGGTTTGGATCTGTCAAGAAATTCATTGATCTCTTCGGGATCGATAAAAGGCTTCATTGCCTCATCGGGAATACGGTATGTCTGCGGTTTAAATTTCATGTTTCTCCTAGTTTAGACCGAACATAAATGTTACGATTTCTTTTCAACAAAGTCCACTGATTTAAAGTGTTTTGATCTAAAGTTTTTCCTGGAAAGTGGGGTGAACGGTGTGAAAGCAAGGGGCAAAAGATCGAAGACTCTACGAAACTTCAGCGCAGTTGAACAAAGGGTAAAAAGCAAAGATTCCGTAAAAAACCACAATCCTGTCCCAAAGGTATCCCCATGGGATTATCCTGTCGAAGATCAACCAAAATTTGTCAAAAACTATCCCTAAAATCCTTTAATCCTGTCAAAAACAATCCCCACAATCCTGCTATCTTGTCAAAGACATCCTCTCAAATATCAACTTCAAATCATGTCAAAGTCCATGAAGTTTTACAAAAGCACTTTTCGCATTTACGTCTCAAATCTTCCATTTCCTGTTCACGGATACCGAAGGTCCCAAAACCAAACAACCCCTCATGATTTGGAATGAGGGGTTATTCAGGGTTAATAGAAAAGAAGATTACTTGTTTTTTTCAGCCAAGGCGGGCAATACCTTTTCCTCAACGTATTGCAGCAAGTCACGCGGGGCGATCGGTTTATCGAGATAATCGTCCGCGTTGATCCAGCTTTTTTCTTCCCTGGTTTGCGTTGAAAAACGATAACCGGTCTCATGTCCGGTAGACGTAAAGATCACCACCCAGCGTTTATTGCGACCCGGTTGGCGTGCCATCCAGTGGCACAGGACAAAACCGCTGTCAAAGTGTTCCATGACAAGATCGCAAAACACGACGTCTGGGTTGAATTCGGGGAAGATTTCTTTAGCTTCTGTCGTATTGTAGGCTGCTTTTACGTCATATCCGTTTTGCTGAAGGTAGGGCTGATACATATCGATCAGATCTGGATCGTCATCAATCAGTAATATTTTTTTATTCATTGTATCATCCTTTCCTGTTAAATCGATTCACGTTTGAAATAATGTGTATGGAGCAGATCGTGCGATTTTTTCCCGCCAGGCTTACCGAGGAAGTTATCGTACAATGCTTTGACGGAGTCATTATAATGCGAACAGCGTTTCGGAAGAGAGCGGTCTATCTCATAAATGGCTTCCATACGTTTTTTTGTTTTTTCAGAAGATGCCGGCAAAGGCTGGCCGCCGCCGTTTACGCATCCGCCGGGACAAGCCATGACCTCGACGAAATGATAATCGGATTTTCCATTTTTTACATCTTCGAGGAAATGGTCGATATTATGCAAACCGCTGACCGCAGCGATCTTGAGTGTTGCGTTACCGATCTTGATAGTTGATTCTTTCACGCCTTCCAGACCGCGGATAGGTGTGAAATCAATACGGTCCATATCTTTACCGGTGATCAAATAATGAGCGGTTCTCAGTGCCGCCTCCATAACACCGCCGGATGCGCCGAAAATAGCGCCGGCTCCGGTCGATTCACCCAAAGGATCATCAAAGCCTTCTTCCGGCATGCGGTTAAAATCTATACCGGCGATGCGCATCATGCGTGCGAATTCACGGGTTGAAAGTACAACATCGACATCCGGAGCCTTGTGGGTAACCGATAATTCGGGACGCCCGGCTTCGAATTTCTTAGCCGTACAGGGCATGATCGACAAAACAAAGATCTTATCGGGATCAAGGTCCATTTTCTTAGCATAGTAGGATTTTATCATGGCTCCCTGCATGCCTTGAGGCGATTTGCAGGTGGAGATATTATCAAAAATTTCCGGATAAAAGTGTTCGACATATTTTACCCAGCCGGGTGAACAGGAAGTGAACAGAGGAAGCTTACCGCCGTTCTTGATACGTTCGATAAGCTCGTTGGCTTCTTCCATGATCGTCAGATCGGCAGCAAAGTTTGTATCGAAAACTTCGTTAACACCGATTCGTCGCAATGCTGCCGGTATCTTGCCGGTTGAGATGGTGCCCGGAGGCATGCCGAATTCTTCACCGATCGCAACTCGGACGGCCGGAGCGATCTGGGCGACCACATGGATCTCGGGATCATTGATCGCTTCCCAGGCTTTTTTAAGATATGATTTTTCACGCAGTGCGCCAACCGGACAGGCTGTGATACATTGTCCGCAGTAAACGCAGGCGGTCGTATTCAGCGATCGGTTCATGGCCGGAGCAACGTTCGAATAAAAACCGCGGTCAACAAAATCAATGGCGCCCACATTCTGTACTTCGTGGCACATTCTGACGCAACGTCCGCATAGAATACATTTTTCCGGATCGCGTTCGACGGCAGGACTTGCAAGATCAAGTTTACCGCTGCGTTTTTCACCGACATAGCGATAAGAACGAACACCGTATTCAGCTGCCAGGTCTTGCAGATCACAACAACCGTTACGAACGCAGACCAAGCAATCTTGCGGGTGGTTGGCGATCAGTAATTCTATAATTGATTTGCGTGCGCGCCGGACTTTTTTGGAATTGGTTTGGACTTCCATGCCTTCGGAAACCGGATAGGCACAGGCAGGAACCATTTGACCGTTGTTGACTTCAACAACGCAGACACGACAAGCTCCGGTAGGAGTGAGGTTTTCCATATAACAAAGTGTTGGGATATTAATGCCTTCTCGTTTGGCAACCTGAAGAATGGTCTCTCCGGGATTCGCCCAAAAAGTGTTATTGTTGATTTTTATATTCATATTGTCCTCTTTCCTTATTTATTCGGCAATGATCGCATCAAAACGACAATTAAGTTCACACTGCCCGCAATGTGTACAATTGTCTTGATCAATGAAATGAACTTCTTTGCGTTCACCGCTGATACAATTGACGGGACAGCGTTGTGCACAAAGTGTACAACCGATACATTTCTGAGCATCGACGGTGTAGGTCAACATCTGACGGCATGCTTTTGAAGGACAGGTTCTGTCGTAAAGATGGGCTTCATATTCATCGCGGAAATAACGAAGTGTGCTGATCACGGGATTCGCGGCCGTCTGACCCAATCCGCAAAGGGAAGTGTCTTTGATAACATCCGCAAGACGTTCAAGATATAGCATACCCTGAAAACGCATCAATGAGTCGATCTCGGTTTCTTCCTCACGATAACTTTTCGTGATCCGTTCCAGAATCTCAAGCAAGCGTTTGGTTCCTTCACGGCAAGGGATACATTTTCCGCATGATTCTGAAGTAATGAACTGCATAAAATATTTTGCCAGATCGACCATACAGGTTGCTTCGTCCATAACGACCAAGCCGCCTGATCCCATCATGGCGCCGATCTCTTTCAGGTTCTCATAATCGATCTTGGTGTCGAGAAAACGCTCAGGCAGAGCACCGCCGGATGGACCACCGATCTGAACGGCCTTAAATTTCTTGCCGTCCTCAATGCCGCCGCCGCATTCAAAAATAACTTCACGGATAGTCGTGCCCATGGGAACTTCAACCAGTCCTGTATTCACAACCTTGCCTGAAAGAGCAAAAACTTTTGTTCCTTTTGAAGAATCCGTGCCAATGGAAGCGTACCAATCGGCACCTTTGCTGAAAATTACCGGGACGTTAGCAAAAGTCTCAACATTATTGATGATCGTGGGTTTCCCGAACAAGCCTGAGACCGCAGGAAAGGGAGGACGTGGGCGCGGCATGCCGCGACGACCTTCGATGCTGTGGATCAAAGCTGTTTCTTCTCCACAGACAAATGCGCCTGCGCCTTTTTTGATCTTGAGATCAAAATTAAAGCTGCTGTTCAAAATATTCTTGCCGAGCAAACCGTATTCTCTGGCATCTTCAATGGTTTTTTCCAAGCGGGAAATAGCGAGCGGATATTCGGCGCGGCAATAAATATAGCCTTTGGATGCACCGATGGCATAGGCCGCGATCGCCATGCCTTCAACCACCCGGTGCGGATCGCCTTCAAGGACCGCCCGGTCCATAAAAGCGCCGGGATCGCCTTCATCGGCATTACAAATAAGATATTTTTGGTCATTTTCCGCATGATAGGCAAATTCCCACTTTTTGCCTGTCAGGAATCCGCCGCCGCCGCGACCGCGAAGACCGGCCTTTTTGGTATCTTCGATCACATCGAGCGGAGATTTTTCTTTCAATACGCTTGAAAGTGCCCGATAACCGCCCCTTGCGAGGTATTGATCAATATTCTCAGGATCAATAATACCGCAGTTTTCCAGGACGACTTTTTGCTGGATCTTAAAGAATGGAATGTCTTTTAACAAAGGAATATCCGGCCAAATTGAAGGATCGGCATCGGGATACTTTCCAAGAGCTTTTTGGATAACGGGTTCTTTATTCACGATCGTGCGCTCGATGATCGTATTGACGTTATCGGGAGTTACACGTTTGTATGAGATCCTCGGAAAACCGGGTACTTTTACGTCCACAATAACTTCTTCTGCACAGTATCCGACACAACCCACTTTGATAATCTCAGTATCGAGCTCATATTTTTTCAACTCTTGAACAAACATATCGTAAACGGCCTGTGCTCCATTTGCCAGTCCACAGGTCCCCATGCCCACAAGGATCACGGGTTTGTCGACATTCTGCAGAGAATAGACCTCTTTTAATGCGGTAATTTCTTCTAGGTTGATGTTTTCTTTGTTTCCATCGATCTTACCACCGATAATATCTATAAAATTTTCGGCGGGGACTTTTTTTGATAAAATATCTTTGTATGTTTTCATCGTCACCTGCCTAATCTTTCTTTTTGTATTCATTGATAAGCTTATAAACCGATTTGCTTGTCAGGCCTCCGTAATATTTGTCATCGATCACGATAACGGGAGCAATACTGCAGGCACCGATACAGGCAACGGTCTCAATGGTAAATTGCAAGTCTTTGGTCGTTTCACCGGCCTGGATCCCCAATTCGGACTCAAGGATATTCAAAATATCAAGAGAACCCTTAACATGGCAGGCAGTACCGCGGCAGACACGGATCACGTGCTTGCCAAGGGGTGTTAAACGGAATTGATTGTAAAAGGTCGCCACCCCGTAAACGCGTGAAGTGGGAACTCCAAGATGCTTTGCGACCCGAATGATGTCATCCTCGGGTAAATAGCCGTGAATACCCTGTATATCCTGAAGCATGGCGATCATGTTCGATGCCTCATTCTTCGGGTACTTTTTATAGATCTCTTCTGACTTCATTTAACTCCCTTTTTATCGAAAACGAACCTCTTTTCTCGCCGATTATAATTAATAATAAAGCATAATCCAAGAAAAATAGAAAAAATATATACTTTTTTTCACATAAAATAATTTGTGCGACTTTCTGGTATTTTAATTCAATTTTATTGACGGCCTGCGGAGCGGTTACAAACCGTTCCGCACATTGTTGGATGGGTAATCGTATTTCGCTTGATATTTCCCATATAATTATTTATTCTACATGGATATTTCAAATTAGGAGAAAATATGTTATCAATTATGTTACAAGCAGCGAATCAAGCTGCCGAAGGTGCTACAGCGGGACGCGGCATCATGAGCTTCTTGCCCTTTATTCTGATCATTGTCGTTCTTTGGTTCCTGATGATCATGCCTCAGCGCAAACGCCAGAAAGAAACAAAGAAAATGCTTGAAGAATTGCAACCTAAAGATAAGGTTGTTACGATTGGCGGTATTATCGGTACTATCGTCAAAGTCAAGGGTGATTCGATCGTTTTGAAACTTGGAAAAGAAACAGAAATGGAAGTTCGTAAGAATGCGATCGCTTCCAAGTTGTCAAAAGAGACAAAAGAAGAAGAAACAAAGAAATAACAGATCACAGCCCGCATGCCTTAAATGATATGCGGGCATTTTTTTAACATGATCCTTCCGATTAGAATATATGGTGATCCCCTTCTTAGGCGAAAGATGCCGGAAGTTGCATCTCATGAGGATGTTTTGCCTCATATTATCAATATGATCGAAACAATGTACGATGATGATGGCATTGGATTATCGGCCAATCAAGCCGGTATTGAAATGCGTTTTTTTACCATTGGCATGAATGCGTTTGAAGACGGGCGCGGTGATTCCGTATTTATCAATCCCGAAATTCTGGAATCATCGGAAGAATTATGGGATTATGAAGAAGGATGCCTCTCGGTACCCGGTATCAGGGAGATCGTTACCCGTCCCAGGACCATCAAAGTTCGCTATACCGATGACCGCGGCAAAGAACACGAAGAAGAACTGACCGATCTGCCGGCAAGGGTCTTTCAACATGAAATGGACCATCTGAACGGTATCTTTTTTGTCGATAGGATCTCCCCGATCCGCAGGACAATGAATAAGAAAAAGCTGAAAGCATTGGCAGATAGCCATAAATAAAGATCATTTCAAGAAAATATTGCGGCGTTGGACCCATGAGTCCGACATTTTTATATAATTCAAATAATTATATTGAAAAGTTGCAGCGTTTAAATGTTTAAAAGACATTAAAACTTTAGGTTTCAGGTACAATTCTTCAACCCCGATGGGGTTGTTTAGTGTGTATAATACTTTGATATATTCTTTTTGAATCCCCCCGGGATTCTTTAACCTGTGGTTAACAAAATTGCATATCGCAAGAACCCTGGAAGGGTTCAAGAATAATATAAAACTGTATTACCGGGAGATTACAACCCCATCGGGGTTGAAGAATGGAAGAACCACAGAGCGGATCAGAAGAAAAATTCTTTTAGTTTCATGATCATTATTTCATGCATAGTTCTTTCTCCCGATAAATCGGGATCGAGATGACACACCTGCTCCGTCAACTGACGGATTCGTCATGCAGGCAGTTTTTCTGCATTTCATTTTTCATTGTTAATCAGCAATTGAATTGGCCGTTGTCAATCGTCAATTATCAATTGTTTATCATCTTTAATCTTTATACTTTATTCTTTGATCTTGATATTATGACAAACTAGGATATAGCAGTGAAAGTAATTTTCATGGGCACACCGGAATTTGCGGTTCCTACTCTGGAGGCGCTTGTCGCTTCGCATCATGACGTTCTTGCCGTTGTTACCGTTCCGGATAAGCCGAAAGGCAGGGGACAAACCGTGGCGATGTCGGAGGTAAAGAAACGAGCCCTTGAGTTGGATCTGCCTGTTCTTCAGCCGGCAAAATTAAAAGACCCGGTCTTCTTAAAAACCCTTCATGCTTTTAATCCGGATATTCTTGTAGTGGTCGCATTCAGAATTTTACCGCCAGAGGTTTATGAAATGCCCCTGTACGGCGCTGTCAATGCCCATGCTTCGCTTTTACCGAAATACCGCGGAGCGGCTCCCATCCATTGGGCTGTGTTCCATGGCGAGAAAGAGACCGGTGTTACGGTTTTTCAGATCGATAAAAAGATAGATACCGGCAATATTATCCTGCAGGAAAAGATCGATATTTTTAAAGATGACACAACGGGTAAACTTTACAATGTACTGCAAAATATTTCTGCCGATGCTCTTATAAAAGCACTGGATTTGATAGAGAACAATAAGGTGGAATACCTGGCTCAGAATGATGTCAAAGCAACGCCCGCTCCAAAGGTCGGGCCCGATACCGGTGAATTGGATTTCAGCAGGAGCGGCGAGGAACTTTGCCGCGCCGTCCGCGCCTTTACTCCATGGCCGGGTGCTTTTTTCAAATTGGACGGCAAGCGTATCAAGGTCAGCAAAGCTAATTTCGAACCACATCACGATTCTGAACCGGGCAGAATTGAAATGCTATCTAAAAAACAATTTGCAATTCATTGCAGAAACGGCCGTTTTTTGCCTCTTGAGCTACAATCACCCGGACGCAGAAAAATGAATGTTACGGATTGGATGAACGGTAATAATCTTGCGAATTCAAGATCTGTTGATTAAAAAAACAAATTACGCTTATGTTTAGACGCGATTTATTGCATCTTTTTATTTTCGGTAAGCGTGTCTTCAAGTTTTATTGTTCGGTGTTCATTATTCAAGGAAACCGCAGAGCGCTTCAATATTAAACGATAAACCTTAAACGATCACGAATCACAGATTACCGCTCACTTCTTTAAAACAAGCCCTCCAGGAATTCATCTGTGCTGACATTTGAGATATAATTCGACAGATCAATGGATTCCAGTTCTTTTTTTAAAAGCTCTTTTTCATGTGTAAGACCGACGAGTTTTCTTTCCAATTCATCAATGTCTTCGATATTGAAAAAATCCCCGTATATTTTTGCATTCAGGATCTTTCCCTTAATTACCTGAAGATCGATCTCTATATGACCGCCTTTTGTTTTGATACCTTTTTGAAAGTTATAGTGAGGAGAGGTTCCGAAATTCCAGTCCCAGGTACCGTATTTTTCATCGACCAGCTTTTGAATGGCGGTACGGTCTTCAGCAGTCAGCTTGTAAAATTGTGAGTCATCATACATGCTTCGCACATGATCAATGATCAAGGCCTCGAATTTCTCAAGCGATATCGCTTCAGGCAGATGTTCAGAAATGTTCGTGACACGGCTGCGTACCGATTTTACGGCCTTATCGCGAAATTTAAGAGGATTGACGTTTAAAGCCGTTGAAAGATCCGGCAATTTGGAGCTGAACAAAAGCGTACCGTGTTGCAGGATCTTATTCCTGTAAAAGTGTTTTGCATTCCCGGAGAATTTTTTTCCGTCAATGGTCAGGTCATTTCGACCCTCAAATTCAGCGTTGACGCCCATGTTGTTCAGTACATCCAGGATCGGTTGGGTATATTTCCTGAAATCAACCGTTTTGTTTCCGTCGGTATTTTTAATGAAAGTAAAATTTAAATTTCCCGGATCATGAAAAACGGCGCCGCCGCCCGATAATCTTCTGACAACAGGAATATTGTTATCTTTAACATAATCGATATTTATCTCAGCCAGGCTGTTCTGATGTTTACCGACAATGATCGACGGTGCGTTGATGTAAAGATAAAAACAATCATCGTTCTTATGTTTCAGCAGGTATTCTTCGGTTGCGATGTTGTAGAAAGGATCGTGGGTTTGTGAACGTATGCAGAGCATGTAGCAATATCCTTAGCGCTTAATTCTTATTTTTTTTAAATCATCATTTTACTATCAACTATCAACTATCAACTATCAACTGTCAACTGTCAATTGTCAACTGTCAATTGAATATCCCCACCGCAAGCTCTATCCATATCAATAAAAAGATCAACACAACCGCGATTATGACGATAATACGATATTTCTTATCTTTTAATTTGATCATCAGGAATTGGATCAGCATCCCAAATCCGAAAAGCAAGAGTCCGCCGATAAAAAGATCAAAAAGGTCCCAGCCCTCTCCCTCGCTGAATTGGGATGCGATGTAGGGCATAAGCATGAGGCCGTAACTGCCGAGCAATGTGAGGAAGGTTTTTTTCATGATGGTTTAAAATTAGGGGATTTCAGGGGGTTTTCAAAAGAAAAGAATGTGATGCATTGAAGCATAGAGAAATTCTCTAGATAACTCTAATATGCTATTGCGACACTTCGAATCCAATCTCTGAATTCCCTTACTTCTGATGCAGTTTGGATAAATGGTTCACACAGGAGTTTAGAGTATTATTATTCAACCCCTACAGGGTTGGGAGATTAATGTAAACAGCTTTTATATTCTTCTTAAATCCTTTCAGGGTTCTGGGTTGTTGGTTAATACTTTTTATACTGTTATTCGACCACTTCGTGGTCAACGAAATATAGCACATTCTCTCTATATAATCGTCCATATACAGAAATCCGTGATTGAGGTCACGTAAAAAATAAAAGTATTTTAGATCCCGAAGGGATCGAATAACAGTATAGCACGCTACACTAGGAACTAACAACCCCGACGGGGTTGAATAAGTTTAGATATATTTCTCCAAAAACTCTATCTTAAACTCCTTTAGCAATCGCAAATACTCTTCTCTTGGTGTTTCTTTTTTATGGTGCTCTTCTTGATTGAGAACATAATCAATTAAATTTTCCCGAGCTTCCGGAGAGTATGAAAACGCCCCAAATCCTTCATTCCAACCTCTGAAATATCGAAAAAGCTTTTTGGATTTGATAAACGAATTACATGCAAGTTTGATATCTTTTACTAGTGAAGAAATTGAATGAACAGGTGGAATATCCAGAATAATATGAATATGATCTTCAATTCCACCGACTTGATATACATAACATTTTTTGTTCATTAACATGCCGGAAATATATGTAAATAGTTTTTCCCGATTTGATTTTGTCAGGGTTGGTTCCCAAAATTTAGTTTGAAAAACGATTTGATAAGTGAGTTTCGTGTAGGTACCCATATTGTCTCCCTCAGAACTTATTGAACCCCGTCGGGGTTCGGATTATGTGGTAATGCAACTTTATACTGTTATTTGACCCTTTCAGGGTCTATGAAATATATGCAATTTCTCTAATTAAAATCGTCCACATGCAAAAATCCGTGATTGAGGTCACGGAAAAAGTAAAAGTATTTTAGATCCCGAAGGGATCGAATAACAGTATAGCACGCTACACTAGGAACTAACAACCCCGACGGGGTTGAATAAGTTGAGTTCACTTCAAATTCATTATTTACTTCGATTGTTTCCACCTACGCCTAGGTTTCGGTGGACAGGCTACAGCTCGAATGTTCGGTGTTCATTATTCAAGGCGTAGTGGCGAGAACAAGTCCCCACTTGGGCCCTACCTTGATTTTATCCTCAAATTCTTTTCGGGAGATTTGGTCAGTATATGTCTTATCTCCCAAAATATAAGCATCAAACTCGTATTCAACATCTCCATTATTGATCACCACAAAAATTGTCTCTTTCTTGTATTTGCGCTCAAACCAGAATGCCTTTGTCGTCATCTGTCAATATGGTTTTATATGACCCCAACTGCAATGCTTTGTGCGCGTTCCGAATAGCGATCATTTTTTTGTAGTGATCCAGCAGGTCGTGATTGACACTTACCTTGTCCGGCGCGTGAGCGGAGCCGTCGGGATTCGTGACCTCGTCGTCGTAATCGATATCGTCCCAAACCATGGGTTTGCGGCAATCGGGGTCGTTTCCGCCCCACATGCCGGCCTCATCGCCGTAATAAACCATAGGCGCGCCCACGTAGGTCATTTGCATGATCACGAACAATTTCTGAAGCGCGATATCCTCCGCTTGCGGTTTGCGGGGAGAATAATCGGGATTATTGATGGCGTTCGACGCGCCGAAATAATCGCCCCAGTCGCGAAAGTTGCCGATATCACTGCCGCGATTGACAATGTAGGAGCCGATGCGGTTGGCGTCGTGTGAGCCGAAGAGGTTTTGTGAGACGTAAGCCACGCCCGGCGGGTAGAATTCGCGTAATTCTTTCAATTTTACTTCGTACTCACCGGCGGTGATGCGGGTCTCGTCCTCATTGAAAAAGAACTCCGCGGATGCGAAGGCGAAGTTGTAATTCATCTCGCCGTCGAATTCATCACCCTGCATGTAGGGCTTGACCTTTTCGGGCGACTCTACGATCTCAGCTGTCAAATAGGCCTCGGGATTGATAGAACGCACGTGCTTGCGCCAGTCCTTCCAGAAGGGATGCGCAATGCAGAAGGCCACATCCAGTCGCCAACCGTCGATACCGTGCTCCGTTCCGGCATCATGGGGATCCATCCAGCGTTTAGTGGCGGCAAAAATATAATTTTTGGGACCGCTTACAATGCCGTTTTCATCCTCGCGCAGTTCTGGCAGGGATTTGACACCGAACCAGCCTTCGTAATCAAACTCCGTGCCTTTTTCTTCATCACGCCAGGAATGGATGGTGAACCAGTCTTTATAGGGTGAGTTCTGTTGATTTTTAACCACATCCTGAAAGGCGAAACTGTTCACCCCCAGATGATTGAACACCCCGTCGAAGATGATCTTCATGCCGCGTTGGTGGACCTCATCGATCAATTTGAGAGCCAGCTTGTCGGCAGAAGTCCACACCCAAGTTTCGGGATCCAGAGGGTTTTCCGTGGCAATGAGCCGGCGGTCGCCCTCGGGATCGGGACCGAAATTGGGATCGATATGGTGATAGCTTTCGCTGTCGTATTTATGCAGGGACGGCGATTGAAAAACGGGGTTAAAATAAATGGCCGTGATGCCAAGGTCCTGAAGATAATCCAGCTTGTCGATCACGCCCTGCAGGTCCCCGCCATAGCGCCGGCGCAGGAGATGTTTCCACAGTTCCGGCTCGCCATTGGTTTTCTCGTAGTCCTGCAGTTTGTACCAATCGCTGCCCCAGGGGTGAATGTGCCATTCCTTCGGTGGCTCCTGCGGGTCCGCGCCCCGGATATCTTCAACCGTCGGATCGTTGGACGGATCTCCGTTGCGGAAGCGTTCGGGAAATATTTGATACCAAACTACGGTCTTTGCCCAAGTGGGAACGAATTCCTTGTTTTGCGATTGGCATCCTGTTAAAAGTGTTGAAAGTAAGATCAAAGTGATCACTGTCCTTTGGTATGATTTCACATGTTATCCTGCGATATATTTGAATTGTTGATAAAAAATAAGGAGAAATCGCGGATAATTCAAATGAATTGATGAACGAGGGCAGAGTGTACGAGTGTAGGAGAGTAAGAAAACGATAAACTATAAACGAATAAGTTACATCTGCTCCGAGATCTGGATCGTCATGCCGTCGGGATCCTTGATGTAGATAAAGCGAATCGACGGCGAGGGCTGTATCGGTCCGGCGATTTTTGTGACACCTTTTCTCTTAAGTTCGGCAATCTTTTCGTCCAGTGAATCGACCACAAAACCGGCCGAGACACTGTCCCCGATATGTATAAGACGATGGTCGGCATCTTCGATCAATTCGTAATCGATAGGGCCGCCGTCCAAAAAACAAATTTTCATCCCGGGTCTCGGGGCCATCTCATGCTTGACCTTTAAACCCAGAACATCACAGTAAAAGTGTTTCGAAACATCCATGTTCTTAACGTGTATCGTGATCCATGTGATCTTCATATAATTCTCCAGAGCTTTATTATAACAAAGATAAGGATTTTGAAAAGATGAGGCAAATAAATTGGAGTCTGGGGTGTGGGGTCCGTAACGGGAGTATTAGGGTAAGAGTTTAAGAAAGGACTATAAGTGCTCGCCCGTACACTCGTACTCTCTTTCATTGTTAATTATCAACTCTCAATTGTCTGAGATTTTTCGCGATATAACAAATTCCCTCAAAAACAACAGTCCGCCCGCAAGGCTCATAAGACTTGCCAGTAAGATCGCGTAGGTAAAATTTCCCGACAGATCGTATATAAGTCCTCCGCTCATGGGTCCGGCGATGCCTGCGATGGCATAACCCAAAAATACATATGGATAGACAAGTCCCAGATGCTCAAGGCCGAAATATTCGGCTGTTTCTTTGGCGAAGAGGACAAAATTCCCGCCGAAGCCGAATCCGATGAAACAGGCCAGGATCAAATAAGAGATATCCGTCAGCGGGATCAAGATCAATAACACGATGGAGACCGATTGAACGAGCAATGCCAGAAATATGCTTATATTTGCCCCAAGGCCGTCACTCAAATATCCCCATATCAGTCTGCCGAGGAAGTTGGAAACGGCATACAATGAAATACCGAGAACCAGATAACGGACCGAGATATTGCTGTGCTCCCCGATGATCTTTAAACTGCCGATGATCATTAAACCTGCGAAAGTCCCTAAAAAGAGACCGAAAAACAACTTTTTGAATTTTACCGTTCTTAATAAGGGTTTTATTTCTGGAGCCTCAGTCACCGTGGCTTTACCCGGGGAGCTGACCTGAAAAATAAGATTCGATAGCACAATGATTATCACTCCATACAAGATACCGATGATCTTCAGAAAGTGCAGCACATCATTTCCGTTGGCCAGGATCGTTTGAGCTATTTTGGACATGAAAATTGCGCCCAGACCGAAACCTGCTGCAGCGATGCCGGTAATAAGTCCTTTTTTGTCGGGAAACCATTGGACCGGTGCCGTCAGCGAGACCCAATAACCGAAACCCGTTGCGCTACCTCCCAGCACCCCGAGTCCCAGAAAAATAACGGTAAAATTTCCATTGGAAAGACCTCCGATAAAATAAGCCGCAAAAAATAAGATCCCCGAAATGTAACCGATGGTCCTGAATGAGATCTTTTTGCTCAGACGTCCTGCAAATATCATGGAAACGGGAAAAAATGCGAGAATGCAGGCAAAGATAACTTGCGACTGAAACGCTGAGAATCCGTGATCTTTTATTAATTCGGAAGCTATCATACTCCAGGCATAAATACTTCCGACGCAGAGCATGATAATAACTGAGGAAAAAACGGTAAGATATTTTTTCATATTAGGTCCCATTTGTTGTTTCAAGCTTTAATTTAGGGAAATAAACAAGTCGAACAATCATTTTTGTGTCCCGGAGTATGGGGAGAGTAACTAGTGACGAGTGACGAGAGAACGATAAACTATAAATGATGAACGATAAATACGAAGAAGCTCCGGAGGAGCGGAATATTTGTAGAAAATACGATTAGCAACATATTTAGCCCCGTAGGGGCGGCATCTTTTCTTTATGAAGGTACAAAGATGTCACTCCTACGGAGTTTATGTTTATTTGAGGCTATTATTTTCTACAAATATATCGCCCTTACAGGGCTTTTGACCAGTCGATCATTCGAATGGATTGATGAAGGTCCGATTAACTCAAATTTCCAAACTTTTCAATAAAAAGTTTAGAAAATTAAGTCAATCGGTTTTGTAAATATTCAACTGTCAACTATCAACTGTTCATTGAATTATCAATTATCCTTTGTCAATTGTCAATTGCTCTTCCCACCACCTGCGAATAAACCACCTTCTCCTCCTCACTCAATTCCATCAGCCCATGCAATCCCTCGCGATCGGCATTCTGAAATTATATTTTT
>CAYVLJ010000021.1:24083-24326 GCA_964452375.1 uncultured bacterium
AGAGAGGGTTAAAAAATGCAAGGGTTGAGCCCCGAAGCGTCGGGGCGATGCCTTTTTGCATTTTACCGAACGAAAAGAATTTTTAGCTAAAGGAGGTGCAGCGGCTGACTTTCTTTTGCTTCTTTTCTTTGGTCAGCAAAGAAAAGAAGGGATGTTTGTATTACTGGATTATAATAATTATGACTCAATAGGTCTTCCCACGACCTGACTATAAACCACCTTCTCCTCCTCATTCAGCTCCAT
>CAYVLJ010000022.1:0-22734 GCA_964452375.1 uncultured bacterium
TCACCGGATTATCCTGCAACGGCTCCGCCCCCGAGCGCGGAAAGAATGTGATCTATTCTTCAGCGCGTACTGCATTGAAGATCGAAGAACTTCACAAAGTATTGAAAGACGATGAATTTCTCGGTAAGGGCAGTATAGCTCCGACCGTCCTGACTACCGAAACACCCTCACTTTGCGCCGTGCCGGATAAAGCATTTATGCATATCGACCGTCGCTTGACCTGGGGAGAAACCAAAGAATCGGCCTTAAAAGAAATACAGAATATTTTGGGTAATGACAGTGAAGTAAGCGTCCCCATCTATGCCCGCGAAAGTTATACCGGTAAGATATTCAAACAGGAAAAATACTTTCCAACCTGGAAGATACCGGAAGATCACCCACTGGTGCAGGCCGGTGTAAAGACGCATTTAGCCCTATTTGATAACGCTCCTCGTATCGACAAGTGGACATTTTCCACTAATGGCGTTGCCTTATGTGGCAAGCACAAGATCCCCTGTATCGGCTTTGGTCCCGGCAATGAGGTGATGGCTCATGCGCCTAATGAAAAGGTGCCGGTTGATCACTTGGAAAAGTGCAGTGCTTTTTATGCCGCATTGCCCTATGTGTTGGAAGAAAAATAATTGTACGATAACGATGAACGATAAACTATAAACGATAAATCATAAGACACAAAGAGAAGTTCATATGAAAAACAAAGATTTTAAAGGAAAACATTTTATCACGCTTCAGGATTGGAGTAGAGAAGAGATTGATCACGCACTTAAATTGGCAGGATCACTCAAGAAAAAATACTACAAATGGAAACCTCATCGCATGCTGCGGGATAAAACTCTTTTTATGATGTTCTTTGAACAATCGACGCGCACGCGGAATTCCATGGAAGCCGGCATGACCCAGTTGGGCGGTCACGCGCACGATCTGACTCCCGATAAAATGCAACTGTCACACGGGGAATCCGCACGTGATACAGCCATGGTTTTGTCACGAATGGGTCACGGCATCGCTTGCCGAAATTGCTTCTACGGTATCGGCAATAAATATTTGAATGAGCTGGCAGACAACTCACGTATTCCCATTATGTCTTTGCAAGACGATCTTTATCATCCCATGCAGGGACTTGCAGACCTGATGACCATTCAGGAATATTTTGGCAAGGAATTGAAGGATATCAAGATCACGATCTCCTGGGCTTACGCTACCTCACATGCGAAACCTTTGTCTGTGCCGCTGACCCAGATCTTGCTTTTCCCAAGATATGGCATGGATGTGACGGTTGCGGCACCGAAGGAATTCCCGCTTTACAAGGATCTGGTCAATGTCGCCCATAAAAACGCAAAAGAAAATAGCGGTAAATTGAGTTTTATCGATGACATGGATGCCGGGTTTGAAGATGCGGATATTGTGATCCCAAAGAATTGGGGTGGCTTCGGTAATTACAGCTTTGATGAATACAATGCCAATGAAGAAGCCTGTATGAAAGAAATGAAAGCCAATCTTGAAAAGCATAAAGACTGGATCTGTGATGAACGTCGTATGGGTCTGGCCAAGAAAGATGTAAAATACATGCATGCGCTTCCAGCCGATCGCGGCAACGAAGTCACGCCGGGCGTTATTGACAGCGAGGCGGCTATAATTTATGATGAAGCGGAGAACAGATTGCATACCGCAAAGGCCATCATGGGATTGACCATGTAGACCTTCCAACTGGAGCCGAAGGCCTGTTGGATGGTCGATCCGCTTCGCCAAGACTATGGCGGACAGGTAGTGAATAACGAATAACGAAAGACACAAAAAAATGTCAATGCAAAGCAAATATATTTGTTCGGAATGCGGAAAAGAGTTCGAGATCACACCCGATCTTATGGTCTGTCCTTTTTGTTCGAAAGCACAGAAAGACAATGAACCGCTACGTGGCATTCTTGAAGTCAGGTATTCCGTGGACGGTCCTTTTCATCCGGAGGAATTATTGCCGGTAGAACTCGAGGACATGCCCGATCTGCCTGTCGGGAACACACCATTGTGGAAAGCTGAACATCTTGGTGCTCATGAACATCTATATCTAAAAGACGATACAGGTAATTTGACCAAATCATACAAAGACAGAGCTTCGATCCTTGTCGCTGCATTTGCAATGAAACACGGCATCAAGGAGATCGCGTTGGCTTCCACAGGAAATGCCGGATCATCCATGGCGGGCATTGCGGCTGCTTGCGGCATTAAGGCAACGATCTTTTTACCAAAGACGGCGCCCAGAGCAAAGATGATCCAGGCTTTGCAATATGGCGCAAGGGTTGTGTCCGTTGATGGAAATTATGACATGGCTTTCGACCTGTCTTTGGAGTACTCCCAAAAGAATAAGATATTGAGTCGAAACACAGCATACAATCCCCTCACCATCGAAGGTAAGAAATCGGTATCCATCGAGCTCTTTCGTCAATTCGGTGATGCTCCGGATGTTATTTTTGTCCCGGTCGGCGACGGCGTGATCCTCAGCGGGGTCTACAAAGGATTTAAAGATCTGCTTCAATTTGGTTTGATCGAAAAAATGCCGACAGTCATCGCAGTTCAGGCAGAGGGTTCATCGGCGATCCACGATGCGCTAAAGCGCGGAAGCTTTGAAAAAGTAAAGGCTGAAACCATCGCGGATTCCATTTCTGTGGACGTACCGAGATGCGGGTATTATGCGCTGAAGAACCTTCGGGAATTTAAGGGGCAGTCGGTTGTGGTGAGCGATGATGAAATTTTGATGGCGCAAAAAGAACTGTCCGAGAAAGCCGGACTCTTTTGCGAACCTGCCGCCGCAGCGTCCTATGCCGGCTATAAGAAGACGCAAAAAGGCATAGATCCGCAAGCAAAGATCGCCTTATTGATCACAGGCTCGGGTTTAAAAGATATTGAAGCGGCTACGAAAAAGATCACATTTCCGGAGACGCCGATCAAAAGTATAGAGGACATGTAATGACAGTTGATGCCGTCATATTGGCCGCTGGCTATTCTTCGCGAGTGGGTGATTTTAAACCCGCTCTGGATCTCTACGGAAAGTGCATTCTGCAGCGATGCATAGAAAATATGAGCGATTGTTGTGAGAACATTATCGTGGTCGGTGGACATCAAGTGGAATTAATTTATGAATTGACAAAGGATCTTCCAAAGGTGGAAGTCGTCAAGAATGAGCATTTCGAACTGGGTATGTTTTCCTCTGTAAGACGGGGCATAAAAGAGGTGAGATCAGATCGGTTTTTTATTATCCCCGGAGATCAGCCGGTAGTTAAGGGTGAAACGTTTAAAACTCTTATTGGATATAATATGGATATCATTATTCCAAGGTATAAAGGCAAAAAGGGGCACCCGGCATTATTCAACAGTGGTTGCATTCCGGAAATTCTTGCTATGCCGGATACTGAGATCTTGAGAAATTATATTCATAGCAAAGATGATGTTAAGATTGTCGACGTTAATGATCCCGGCATCGGGATGGATGTTGACACGATGGAAGATTACGATAAAATAAAAGCATATTACAAGAACGAATTCATGATATCATGAAACAGGAATGACAGTGAGCAATAAGATCAGCAAATCAATTATCAGGGTAGATTCGCGAAAAAAGATCCGGGGTGAAGCAAGCTACATTTCGGATTGGGAATTCTCTGATAAACTTTTCGCCCGTACGGTGCGCAGCACAAAAGCAAAAGCAAAGATCTTGTCGATTGATACTCCTTCTATGCCGGAAGGTTATTTTATTGTGGACCGGAATGATGTACCGGGTGTTAACAGGATGAGGACAGTGATATCAGACCATCCCATTTTTGCCGAGAACGATGTTCAGTATATTGGACAACCGATCTTGCTGGTTGTTGGTCCAGAAAGAGAAACGGTATTTTTACTTGCATCGAATATCAAAATAAAATACCAAGAAGAAAAAGCATTGTACACACTTGAAGATGCCGAGAGAAATTCAAAGGTCTTTACTGACTATTCATATAAAAAAGAAGATCCTACCAATGCATTCAAACATGCCCACAAAATCATTGAAGATGAATTTAGCACGGGTTATCAGGAGCATGTGTACCTGGAACCACAGGGCATGGCTGCAGAATTCAAAGAAGAAACACTGTTTGTTTATGGTTCCATGCAATGTCCTTTCTATGCAAAGAATGCATTGATCGAGACTATGGACATACCGGAAGATAAGATCAGGGTTGTTCAATCCGTGACAGGTGGTGCTTTTGGCGGTAAAGAAGAGTTTCCTTCACTGAATGCTTGCCATGTTGCTATCGCTGCAAAAAAAACAAAGCACCCTGTAGTGATGATCTATGACCGGGATGAAGATATTCTGTGTACAACAAAACGCCATCCATCCAAAGTGCGATTTAAAGCCGCTCTTGATAAGAATGATCACATTATCGCTTTGGATATTGATGTTCTCCTGAATGCAGGTGCTTACAACGGATTGTCTCCGGTCGTTCTTCAACGCGCGATCTTTTCAGCCACGAACGTATATAATATCAAACACCTGCATGTGCGCGGTAGAAATTATATGACCAATACGGTCCCTTCAGGAGCCTATCGTGGATTTGGAGCGCCGCAAACAATTTTTGCGATAGAGATGCTTTTATCAAATATAGCAAAAGGGCTGGGCATAGAACCGCTGGAATATAAGATGAAACACTTGCTTAAAAAGGGTGATCCCACCTGCACCGGCGGAGAAGTTCATGAAAATGTTAAATTGAATGAGATCGTTAAACGGATCGTTGAAAAGTCCGGTTATGGTAAAAGAGTAAATACTAAAGAAAATTATCGGAGTGTCGGGATATCGTTGTTCCTTCACGGTTGCGGATTTACCGGCAAGGGCGAAACGACAATAAGCGGAAAGATCATTCTTGAAAAAGTAAACGATGTTGTTCAAATCAAAGTATCCAGTGTGGAAATGGGACAAGGTGCAGAGACTGTTTTGCGCAAGATAGTTGCCGAGACCCTGAATATTCCCATAGAAAAAGTTATCTACGAAAAAGTTGATACGGGACTGATACCGGATTCCGGTCCTACAGTGGCCTCCAGAACAACCATGATCGTCGGGGGCTTATTGCGGGACACCGCCCTTGAGATGAAAAAACGCTGGCATGATTCCGATACCATGACTTTAAGCAAGATTTATGAACATCCGAAATATTTGCGTTGGGACGATGAAACATTCTCCGGTGATGCATACCCTGTTCATTCCTGGGGCGCCAATGTCGCGGAAGTGGAGATCGACCCGGTCAGCTATGAATTGACCATTAAAAAAATATATGCCGTTTATGATGTGGGAGTTCCCATCGATGAGCGCGCCCTGGTCGGGCAAATGGAAGGCGGAATTGCACAAGGTGTCGGCTGGGCGACCATCGAAGTCATGCAGACAAAGGACGGGAAACTGACGCAGGGGAATCTGACAGACTACAAAGTCCCGACCTCCATGGATGTTCCTGAGATCGATTGCAGTTTTGTCATGAATCCATACGAATACGGTCCTTTTGGCGCAAAATGTGCCGGAGAACTTCCTTTTGTCGGTGCACCGCCGGCCGTAGCGGAAGCCGTAGCCAATGCCCTGGGGATCAAGATCAACGATCTGCCGATCACACCGGAAAAACTTATGGAGCTCCATCATGATCATTGAATTCACCTTGAATGAGAAAAAAACAAAGATCGATACAGATGCGAGTGCAAGACTTCTTGACATTCTGCGTGATGACATGGGTTTGAAAAGCGTTAAAGAAGGATGCGGTGAAGGCGAATGTGGTGCGTGTGTCATTTTAGTTAATGGTCTCGCCATGAATTCATGTCTGCTGCCGGCGGGTTCGATCATCGGCAAATCGGTTGTCACGCTAGAGGGTTTTAAAAACACAGAAAGGTATAAAGCAATAGAAGCGGGATTCATAAAAGCGGGGTCTGTACAGTGCGGTTTTTGCACACCGGGATTCGTTATGGCGACCGAATCATTATTAAATCAAAATCCAAACCCTACGGATGATGAGATAAAAGAAGGATTGTCGGGAAATCTCTGTCGCTGTACGGGCTACAATATGATCATTAAAGGCGTAAAATTAGCTATGGAAATAGGTGACGGATTATGGTAAAAGGAATTCGCCCTGCCAATATAAAAGAAGCTTTGGCTTTTCTGTCGCAAGAGCCCTGTACGATCATGGCAGGCGGAACCGATCTGATGGTACAAAAAGCCAGGGGTTTTGCTTTGCCGCCGGGGTTTGACAAACCATTGCTTTTTATTGACCATCTGGTTGAACTGAAAAAAATATATAAAAAAGATGGACAGATCCATATCGGAGCGGGCGCCATTTTAACCGATATGCTATACAACAAAAATATTCCCGGTATTTTTAAAGAGATCGTCATACAAATGGCATCTCCGCCGACAAGGAACATGGCAAGTATCGGTGGAAATCTTTGCAACGCATCGCCCGCGGGAGACACACTGCCATATCTCTATGCCGTCGATGCCGAAGTGATATTAGAAAGCTTGAATGAAACGCGATGTATAAAGATCGAAGAATTTATTGTTGCTCCGAAAAAAACCTGCATCAGGCCCGATGAGCTTCTTACGGATATCATTATTCCCGAAAAGGAATATACTATCAATTCCTATAGAAAACTTGGCCAAAGAAAAGGCATGAGCTTGACAAAAGCATCATTTTTGGGAATGGCAGACATTGACAATAATATTATTAAGGATATAAGAATAGCATTGGGATCCGTAGCTCCCTTTATTGTCCGCTCAAAGAAAATTGAAAACCAGATGGTCGGTAAGGAAATTGAGACAGTTAAAAAGACAACAGAAAATATCCTTGAAAAATATGGTTCGCTCATTAAACCTATAGATGATGCGCGTTCAACGGCCGGTTACAGAAAAAAAGTGAGTTTAAGATTAATTAATGATTTTATAACCAATTTATAAAAACATGGAGATCATAAAATGAAAGAAAAAATTAAAACCTTACAGATCGTTCTGATGATCGGAGCTCTCTGGGGCATAACCGAGGCTACCGTAGGATATGCATTGCATTTTCTCCCCTACGGATTTTCCGGGATGTTCATGTTCCCGATCGGGATGTACTTTATGTATAACGCATACAGACAAAGTGACCGGAAAACCGCTGTTTTCGGAGTTGCCCTGATAGCCGCCTCGATCAAATTTATTGATCTTGCATTGCCGACAAGATCACCGATGTCGGTGATAAATCCTGCCATATCCATTTTATTGGAATCGTTGATCGTTTATGCTTTTGTAAAAGCATATGACGGCAAGCGTACCGTATTATCCATATACGGAATGGGTTTTGCCTGGATCTTATTATTTACTTTGACACAAGCATTGATCTTTAGGCCGGAAACCGGATTATATACTTTACCGGCACAACAGATCGTTTTATTTGTGCTATTGAATGCCGCTGTTAGCGGAACGATCATGCTGATCTATTTTAAGTGGAAAGAAAAGTTCGGGATCAAAGCTTTAAGCCATAAGGTATCTTTCGCAATGGCTGTTGTTGCGTTAATTGCGGCAATTGGTTTGGAAGCTATAAACTCAATGATCTTTTAGATGGATATTTTAAAAACACTTATTTCAGACATATCCGAAGACAAAGTTGAAGAAGTCATTATCGGGGTTCATTCCACCTTGGTAAAAACGGCAAAAAATGCCGGCATTGCAAGCACGATAAAATATTCTCATCCCTGTGATGATGTTGATCATGCCGGTGAACTTGAGCAATTGAATTTAAAGGAACTTGCAGCGTATGCCCTTTCCGATAAATTATTGGAAGCTTCGATCGGCATGGCGGCAATCAATTGTTATTATTCAGACAAGATGGGAATATCTAAAATTGTCAATGCAAAAGATATTATCATTGAGAAAGGAAAAAATAAAACCCTTGGCATTATCGGACATTTTCCCTTTCTTGAAAAGAACAAAGGGCTTTTCAAGAATTGCTATATCTTTGAAAAGTTTCCCCGGGAAGGCGATCTAACCGAGAATGACATTGTTGAATTTCTCCCTAAAGCTGATGTCGTCGCTATCACCGGGACATCACTGACAAACCATAGCTTTGAGAATATCCTGAAACATTTGCCGCAGCGAAGTTTTAATATTGTACTTGGACCGACTGCACCCATGTCTCCATGTTTGTTCGATCGTGGGATCGATGCCATATCCGGTTCAGTGGTCAAAGATTATAATTTAGTGAGACAAAGTGTGATCCAGGCCGTACCGACACGCCACATAAAGGGGGTTGAAATGAAAACTATTTTTAAAGAGGATTATCTGTGAAAAGCATATTGTCCGAGATCTTAGAATTGGCTGAAAGCGGCCAATGCGGTGTTCTTGTAACGGTCATAGCCAAAGAAGGTTCTGGGCCGGCAGCAACGGGAACAAAAATGATCGTTTACCCGGATGCGTCAATTTCCGGTACGGTTGGAGGCGGCAGCATTGAAAAAATGGCCATTAAAAAAGCCCTTGAACTTATGAAAACGAAAGAAAACGCCACAGAAAAATATTCTATGGATGAACCCGGTGAGGGTATCAAAACCGGCATGATGTGCGGAGGGTCTGCGACATTGTTCTTTGAATATTTTGCGGCAAAAAAACATGTTTATATTTATGGCGGCGGTCATATCGGATCGGCCCTTTGTTATCATTTGACACCATTGAATTACCATGTGACCGTTATTGACGACAGAAAAGAAATTCTTGAGAAATTCGACAAATCTGTAGATACATTCTGTGTTCCTTTTAAGGATGCACTCCAGCAAATTAAACCCGAAAGGCAAGCTTTTCATATTATCGCTACCTATCAACACAAATACGACGGACTGGTGTTAAACAGTATATATAAAGCAGATATTGAACCTGAATACGTGGGCATGGTATCTTCCAGAAAGAAAAAAGAACAATTGACGGCCGAACTGCTCGAAAAAGTGCCAAATGCCGACCTTGGAAATTATTATATGCCTGTTGGTTTGAATATCGGCGGGACGCTTCCTCACGAGATCGCAATTTCGATCATTTCTGAGATGCAAGCGGTGGCCAACGGCAAAACGGTTAAACATCTTCGGGACGGTCATGATTAATATTGTAACCGGTAATAGGAATTCCGGTAAAACGAGTTATTTGAAAAAAATATACAATAAAGTTGGCGGCGATGGTGTCATCAGTGAAAAAAGCTTTGAAAACGGTGAATTTTCCGGGTATGATATCACAAGACTATCCGATAATAGATCGAAACCATTCATCAGGATGAAGGCAACCCTACCCGGCAACTGGAATGAAGTATTTGCAATAGGTCTATTTTCATTTTCAAAAGAAGGATATGAATTTGCGGTAGAAGCCTTAATCGAGATCGACAAAGAGCCGATTTTTATAGATGAAATAGGACCGCTGGAAATTTTAGAAAATAAGGGCTTTTATGACATAGTAAACAAATTGCTAAGAAATGAAAAAGATATTTATATAACGGTACGAAACACATTATTGAATGAATTTTATGAAGTGTTTGGAGTATCGGGTAAAACCAACATCATAACAATACGATAAAAGAGGAAAACATGATAGACTTAACGATGAATAAGGAAAACCTGAAAAAAACAATTCAGCGCTGTAGAGAACGTGACATCATACTACCGACATTTGAACAAATGAAAGACCCCGGTTTGATCCCGGATAAATATAAAGAAGAATTGAAATCCATTGGCCTTTGGGATGTTCACCCCAGGAATTTATTCAGAATTACATGGAAAAATGAACCTGTTTCAACCGGTGGCGGTTTTGATGGACCGAATTATATTGAACTTCCCCCGGAACTTACCGGCGTAAAAGCGCGGATCATTGCGTTGGTTGGCAAATGGTTCCCAACGGGTGCTCATAAGGTTGGAGCCACATACGGGTGTATCGTTCCAAGATTGATCACGGGACAGTTTGATCCGACAAAACATAAAGCCGTGTGGCCTTCAACGGGGAATTACTGTCGTGGCGGCGCATATGATTCAGCATTGCTGGCATGCGAATCGATCGCGATACTTCCAGAGGAAATGTCATCAGAACGCTTTGAGTGGCTGTCGAAAATAGCCGGAGAAGTCATACCGACGCCAGGATGTGAAAGTAATGTGAAAGAGATCTTTGACAAATGCTGGGAACTTAGAAATACTCGCGGTGACGATATAATGATATTCAATCAATTCGATGAAACCGGAAACCATTTGTGGCATTACGATGTAACGGGAAATGCGATCCTTGAGATCATGAATAAGACAATGAAAGATCAAGATGAATTTGCCGGTGTGGTATTGAGTTCAGGCTCAGCAGGCACATTGGGATGCGGTGATTTCCTTAAAGAAAAATTCCCCGGATTGAAAGTTGCAGCTGCCGAAGCCTTACAGTGTCCCACATTGCTTAATAACGGATTCGGTGGTCATCGTATTGAAGGTATCGGCGACAAACACGTACCATGGATCCATAATGTTCGCGAAACGGATATGGTTATTGCCGTTGATGATGAGGCGACCATTCGAATGCTGCGTCTTTTCAACGAAGAAACGGGACATGAATATCTTGCACAGCAGGGCGTAGATCAAAAGATCATTGATCAGCTAGAATTATTGGGCATTTCCTCCATCGGAAATCTGGTGGCCGCCATTAAATTTGCAAAATACTATGAATTGGGTGAGAACGATATTGTAACAACAATATTTACCGATTCCATGGAATTGTATGGATCCAGAATTCGAGAATTACGCAAAGAAAAAGGAGCCTATCAACACGACGATTCTGTAAAAGACTATGAGTTGATCAATAATATTACGATAGATAATATGCTGGAATTGGACTATTATGCAAAGAAACGCATTCATAATTTAAAATACTATACCTGGATAGAACAACAGGCAAAAGATTTGAAAGAATTGAATGCCCAATGGTATGACCATAAAGCCTATTGGTCTTCTATTCATGATATGGTCCCGAAGATAGATGCGTTGATCGATGATTTTAATGAAAAAGTGTTAAAATAATAAAGACAAACATTATGAGTAATTCCATTCTGATCAAAAATCCTTTATTGTGCTGCAGAATGAAAGATGATGTCCTTTCGGAAAATCCATTGGATACATTTAAAGGCGGGCATATTTTCATCGAGGATAATATGATCCTATCAGCCGGACCTGAAGAATTCAAAGGTACGGCAGACAAGATCATTGACGCAGGCCGTATGCTGGTACTGCCGGGTTTTGTGAATACCCACCATCATTTTTATCAAACCTTGACCCGCAATATATACTCAACTCAAAAAGCCGGGCTCTTTGAGTGGTTGGTAACAAATTATGAAATATGGCGAGGTTTGGATAAAGAAGCATTTTATATCAGCGCTAAAACGGCCATGGCCGAATTACTGAAATCGGGTTGCACAACCACATCGGATCATCTTTATCTTTTCCCAAACACGACAGAAGGAACCCTGATCGACAGTGAAATTCAAGCTGCGAAAGAGCTGGGTATGCGCTTCCAGCCAACGCGGGGCTCAATGTCCTTAAGCAAGAAAGACGGAGGTTTGCCTCCCGAAGATGTGGTTCAAACAGAAGAAGAGATCTTTGAAGATATTGAACGCCTGGTTGAAACATATCATGATGATTCTTATGGCGCCATGTTGAGGATTTCATTGGCGCCCTGTTCGCCTTTTTCGGTTACCGAGGACTCCATGCGCAAGACCGTTGAAGTCGCAAAAAAACATAATCTGCAAATCCATACCCATCTTGCCGAAACCAAGGATGAGGAGAAATTTTGCATAGAACGCAGTGGCGAACGCCCCTTTGCTTATATGAAAACATTGGGTTGGATTCGGCCAAACGCCTGGTTTGCACATTCGATTTTTTTGAATGATGAGGAGATCGCCGAAGCCGGCAAGATGAAGATCGGCACCTCGCATTGCCCCTCCTCGAATATGCGACTTGGCTCAGGCATATGCCGCGTAAAAGAACTGCTCGAAGCCGGAGCGAATGTCTCTCTGGCCGTTGACGGCTCCGCTTCAAACGATTCGTCAAATATGCTAATAGAGTTGCGCAATGCGATGTTGCTTTCACGACTTCGCGAACCAAAATTCTGGCTCAATACGGAAGAAGTCCTATGGATGGCCACGGTCGGCGGCGCCAAAGCTTTGGGTCGTGATGATATCGGACAGATCAAAGCCGGTAAATGCGCGGATATCAATTTGATCAATATGGACAAGCTGGAATATTCGGGCGGACTTCATGATCCTGCTGCCGCGATCGTTTTTAATGTTGCCATGAACCCGGTAGACCATGTGATCATCAACGGCGAACATGTAGTTGAGAATGGTAAGATCAAAGACCTTGATGAAAAAGATCTGGTCAAACGCCATCAGAAAACATCGGAAGCATTGATCAAGATGGCGGAGGGGAGAATGAGTGAGAGGTTGAGGCGGTAGGAGATAAATTATAATCGTCATCCCGAACTTGTTTCGGGATCTCTTTGTTATCACGGTTTTCTGTAATATTCCGGGAGAAAACCCAGTTTTTTACATTCCTCTAAATTCTCTCTAGTCTCACGATCATACCATTCTCTTGATATATCTGATAAGTATTTATTTTTCGCTTTAATTAAGTTCCACTTCCACTCTCTATGCCAATTCTTTAATTGCTTTTCTCTGGCAATTGCATCTATCATTAGAGGGTATTCTTCATAATACATTAAATCAGTAACATTATATTTCTTGCAGAATTTTGAACCATGTCCCGTTTTATGTTCAAATATTCTTCTTTCAAGATCGTTGGTCACACCAATGTATAATACTGTTTTCATTTTATTGCTCATTATGTAGGTATAAGCTGTTTCCATCCCCGAAAATAATCACTTTTCGAGCAAAAATAAATCTGTAATTCTTATAGGTGACCTGCATCACATTTACAGAGAGATCCCGAAACAAGTTCGGGATGACGTGTGTATGTTTTGTGTTTGCGGGAACTTTTGAGGGGTGTTCTTCATATATGACAACGACCAAAAGGAGAATATAAAAATGAAAAAATGGATATCACTATTACTGGTTGTTATAATGATCGCACCTTTGAGTGCGCAAGACTTAAAAACTATAAGCGACCAATTTGTTGAAGTTGCCGAAAAAGTAAGCCCCTCTGTTGTGACCATCACAGCGGAAAAAGTTACCAAGATCACAAACCCATTTGCTGAATGGGATCTTCCCTATGAATTTTTTGGTTTTAAGGCACCCGAAAAAGAGCAGGAATACCGGTCTTCCGCACTGGGTTCGGGTGTTATCGTAAAAGACGGATATATTCTGACGAACAATCATGTCATTGATGATGCCGAAGAGATCAAAGTGGTGCTATCGGACAAACGAGAATTCGAAGCGGAACTTGTCGGAGGTGACGCAAAGACAGATATTGCATTATTAAAAATTGAAGATGATAAATTGCCATATGCAACACTCGGTGAATCGGATGATATGCGAGTCGGCGAGATGGTATTGGCCATTGGCTCTCCATTTTCTGCAAGGCTTGGTAATACGGTTACACACGGTATCGTATCCGGTCTTGGTCGATCCGGAATGCGGCTAAGCACATATGAAAATTATATTCAGACCGATGCATCCATAAATCCGGGTAACTCCGGCGGTGCGCTGGTCAATCTGGATGGCGAGGTAATCGGTATAAATTCTGCAATTCTCAGCCGAAGCGGCGGTTCGAACGGCATCGGTTTTGCGATACCCATCGATCTTGCAAAGAAAGTGATGAATGATCTGATAAAAGAAGGTCGCGTTATCCGAGCCTGGCTGGGTGTCAGTATTCAGGAGCTGAATCAGGATCTGGCGGAGTCTCTTGATCTTGAGGATATCGAAGGTGTTTTGATCTCAGATGTGGTGGAAGACAGCCCTGCAGAAAAAGCAAAACTTAAATCGGGCGATGTCGTGATCAAGGTAAATGACGATGACATATCTACCCCGTCTGAACTTCAGATCAATATTTCATCTCGTTCTCCGGGTGAAACTGTAAAATTAACAGTTGTTCGCGATGGTAAAAATAAAACGTTTTCAGTAAAACTGGATGAGCTTCCCGGAGATAATGTTGTCGTGACATCCTCTGAAGACGAAAGTGATATTGAACTTGGATTCTCAGTTCGACAGAACAACGACGATATGGCTCGCCAATATGGTTTGGATTCAAAAAAAGGCGTAGTGATCATCAATGTTAAACCGGGATCCGATGCGTTTCAAAAGGGTGTACGTGATGGTGACAGGATCGTGACTCTTGAAGGTAAAACGATCAAGGATATCGATGATTATAAAGAAGCCTATGACAAAATTGAAAAAAACCAAACGGTTTTGATATTAATTGAAACAAAGAACGGAAATAAACGTTTTATTACCGTGAAAGCAAAATAACCTCCTTCTTAAGTTATCATATTTTAGCCAACACATAAACCGCCCGCTCCCAACGGGCGGTTTTGCCTTATAAATGAAAAGTAAACAGTAAATGGTGAGGGGTCTTTAATGGTGTAAAAGTGAACTGTTATTTAAAAATTCATTGCTTTTTCATGTCTTGATTTTATAAAGAATTCACACTATTTTCATTTGAATTATGTTTAAACAAACAATCAAGACTTTTGTATTGATAATTGTCGGGACATTGCTTCTGCAAGCCATTGCCTTGCCGGGTTTTACGGAAGATTTGGAATTGCAGGAACAAACAAGATCTTTTATCTGGGGAGAAGATGTTGATGTTCATATCAATGCTCCCGGAAAGGATATGCTTGACCCGAAAAAGGAAACCAATATTGTTTTCTATGCATTGCCTGCGGGCAACACTATAGAATGGACCATCGGCAAAAGAATGGAATCGGGCGATGATTGGCATTTCGACATACAGCATATCGGTGCGCAAACACGCTTTCTCAGGCAAACAATGGAAAACAAAAATTTGATCGTCGTTTATCTGCAGCCGACTTTCAAAGCTTGGCAGCTGTATGATGATCGGCATCCCGAAGATCATGTTGAACTTATTCAAAAGATGTTAAAAGATTTGGTCAAACCCTTTGAGAGCTTCGATCTGAAAGTAAGCTTAAGCGGTCACAGCGCCGGAGGGTCCTGGGTTTTGACGTATCTTCAAGGAATAGATAAAATTCCCGATTGTATAAACCGTATAGTTTTTCTTGACAGCAACTACAATTATAAATATGATGCCGACCATTATGACAGCATATTTGTTGATTTTATGAAAAAAAGGAATGATACATATCTCTGTTTTATGGCATATAACGACAGCGTTGCCCTTTTTAAAGGCAAACCCTTTGTTACGGCAGAAGGCGGTACTTGGTGGAATACGAACTACATGCTGAAAAGATTAAAACATAAATTCGAATTCAATGAAAATCATGATGTTGATATGCGGCGATATTCCACATTATCCGGAAGATTCAAAATTTATTTAAAAGAAAATCACACAGGAGCCATACTTCATACCGTTCAGGTTTATAAGAACGGATTTATTCATTCTATCTTAAGCGGAACGGAATATGAGAATGCAGGATATCGATATTACGGACAACCGTCATACCTGGATTTTATTAAATAGTTTATTGTCATTTCAACTGAATGGCCCGCTTTTACGGAGAGCGAAAGAAAAAATCTCAAAAGCAAGACTTCTACTTATATCTTTTGAGATCTCTCCGCTACGGCTCAACTTTCGTTGATCCTTCGGTCGAGATGACATTTTTGTTATTTCTGTGAATAAAAACCTGTCCCACAATTCCTCCTGCGATCATAAATAAGCCGATCAGCGTTGTTGGTTGGATCGGTTCATCAAGCACAAATTTTATAAACAATAAGGAAAGAAATGGAACGGCATAAATGAAATTGCTGACCAGTGCCGTTGAAGTTGTTTTTCTGAGAGCGTTCAACCAAAGCAGAAAAGTCAGACTCATTTCGAAAAGCCCGACATAGCCGGCAGACAAGATGGCGTTCCAGCCAAGGCTTTCGGGGCGGAAAACAAAAACCGCCGATATGCAGAGAATGACTGTTCCGATCGCAAAAGGTATCCACAGCGAGATCACCGGATCTTCATCAACCGTTTTTGTGATCAGCCAATAAATGACCCAGAAGATCGTCGTGGCAAATGCAATAAGAACACCTGTTATACTAATACCACCCGGAAAAGCATTCCCGCCCAAGACAACGACGAGAGCACCGCCAAAGGACACAATCAGCATAAAAAGACGCAGAATGTTAAAGCGTTCATGCCTTAGCAACATGGCAAAAACAGCCAGTACCAAAGGCCAGGTAAAATTAACTGCCTGAGCGAATTGGGCGGGCAGCATATCGTAGGCTTTGAATAACAGCAGATAATAGATCACCGGATTCAGAAGTCCGGCCAACAATAAACGGTCACGATTCTTTTTTTGGACAGTTTTTAATTTTTTGAAACGGCCCGTAAAAAGCATGACAAGCGTCAATGCAAGAAATGAAAAAAATGCCGAAAGCACCAACAACTCAAAAGGCTTAAGATATTGCAAGGCGATCTTAAAAGCAGTGGCCACGGAAGACCAGAGCAGCAATACAATGCCGGCTGAGAGGAGAGCGATCTTGTTGTTCTTAGTGTTCATATAAATTTCTATCGTGTAAGGAACAGTCGCGATTGTTCCCTACAAAATGTTATACTGCATGATTGAAATTAATTTAATTGCGGCCACGCAATCTCATCATCATCCTTCCATTGCGGTGTCATCTGAAATCCCGTTAATACACCATCCTCAAACCAAACATCAACTCCGGTATTTCCGTAGTTGTAGATGAAATTATCTTTTTCCACCTCTTCGATCTCCGCTTCTTCCCAGCCAAGTTCGTCGATCAAACGCAGCGCTTCCGGCATGTCCATCCCGGTATGCAACTTGCCGGCAACGAGGTATTGGGGGTTGCCGATCGTGATCACGAGAAGCTTGTTTCCTTCCGCAGAAGAAAAAGTAAAAGCAACATCCAGATCATCGTAATAATAATGTTCGCAAATTTCATCGTCTTCTTCGCTGTTGTCCAACGCATCCGGCTCGTCCAGTAATTCGACGAGCTTTTCCTTACTGATACCGAATATTATATTCCCCATTCCTTTACCGGGTATTACATTCCAATTATCCATAAAGGCTCCTTAATTGATCAACAAGAATTTAGCTGTAAAAGCGAAAAGATTAAAGGTTAAATTAAAAAGATTAAAATTATTGCCTGAAAACACTATCAACCATCAACCATCAACCATCAACCATCAACTTTCAACTATATTTATATTTGAATTACACGTGAAAAATCGTAAACTATACTTAAGAAATAAAACAACAAGGTTTACAATATAATTGCTATAATTATTTATTAGAACCAACCAACGACACAGCAAGGGATAGCGGTGACGTTTGTTATTATATTGATTAAATGAAGGAAGGTGTCATATGCGCAAAGGTCTGTTAATAAAAAAATCAATTATGATTATCATCATTCTGACAATGATGATATCGGGATTAATGGCAAAAGATGTTCTTGTTAGATTAAGTTTGAAAAATTATCAAGAAGCTTCTTTGAATATAACGAAAGAGCTGGAGATCATCGCTGAAGAAGATGGTATGATCTTAGCAAAATGTAAGGCTTCGAGCATCGACCTGTTCAACGATGAAGCGCTTGAGCATGAATTGATCAAATCTTATGATCACATTTATACGGATGATCTATCACCGGTTCCGGAAGGCGGTATCCCCATGGGGGTCGTCGTCAAAGATGGAAAACAGGGAATAACCGGCTGGCACGAGGGAATCGCTCTGGCCGGGAACGTCTTGGCATATATGGAGCTGTACGTAGATGGACAGCTTCCCGGATTCACCTTCTGGGACATGGAAAAAGATTCAGTTTGGCACCACTATATTGATCTTGATCTGGAGTATGACGAACCCTTGTTCATGGCGGCAAGCGATAACAAGATCTATTACACGTTTCATTTTTCTAACCCTGCGATACATAATTCAGATATGCGTTATTACTGGTACGATGTAAGCACGGGCGAACATGGTGAGGTCGAAAACTTCGGTTATGGTTTTGAAGGCTTTGGTGTTAGCGACACCTGGATGATGAGAGTAGGCAACAAAGGCATGGGCTGGAACAATCAGATCCTGGCGCATAATATCGAAACAGGCGAGCGTTTTGAGATCTTGGCAGATTCAGTTGAAGGAAGTTGGGGATACAATTATGATAACTTGGGTGGACCAAAAACCGACGGGAATACCATGGTTTACACCTACATTGATTATGTAGACTATACGCCGGATCTGGTAGCTAGAAGCTTGGGTGCCGACGGTGAATTTGGCACAGCGGATGATATCGTTGGAACATTGAGCCGTTCAGGCACGGGATATACGGCAACGGGATACGGCCAATACCGTATTGACGGTCGATACATTGTTTGGGTAGAGAGAATTGTCGGCGATGACGGCAATATCCGGGCATATGATATGGGCCCGGATGAACTTTATGGCACCACGGATGACGAAGGTGCCTTTGATGTATGTGTCGATGCCGCAAACCAGACGACAGTAAGGATTGACGGTAATGTGATCGTATGGGAAGATTCCAGAAATTCAACTGGTGACGGCACAAAAGATATTTACGGATACGATCTGATCACTGATACGGAATTCAGGTCCTCGGCAATGACAAACAAAATGACGATGGTCGACTTAGTCAATGGCGAAGTTGTATTGGCAAAGCCTGATTGGGACGGCAGTTCTAATAGTAATGATATCTTTTTTATGAATATCTATGGCATTATTCAGGGTGAATACTATCAGATCGAGCTTCTTGAAGGTGTAAACCCCATGGCGAAAAGTTACTTGACAGGTTTAAGCAGAACCTCGCCCTATTCATTCAGTAATGTTGTTAGTGGCGCCAAGGGACCATTGTGTGCGGTTTTTATTAATGACGGTTCGGGAAATGCAAGCGCCTTGTCATACAGCGCCGTCACAGGCGAATGGACGACCGATGTTTTAACTTCTGCCGGTGATGATTATGCTGTTTTTATTGATGGTGATAACGCTATGATCATAGGCAAGGGCAACACGAACTATTTAGCCTACACCTTCAACGGCAGCAGCGGGACCTTCACAACAAAGGCTACCAATATACCTAAGCCGACGGGTTTTGCAACAGGGAAAAACATCTCTTTCGTCTGGGGTGATGATTCAACCTATTTCTGGATAAATGTTTATGACGATGTCCGGGGCACATGGTCCTTTACTTCAGGCAACAGAAATGATCCCTATCATGTGATCGCCACGGAAATTTCAGATAGTCTTGGACTACTTCTGCATGCGGAAGGAGATACCATATGTAATCATACCGGCGTGATGGCATATGATCTGGAATTGCACGACTGGTCACCGATCGGTTCTGTCAGTCATTTGAACCAGATCAATATTTATGAGTGGGAAAAGACAGTACAGATGAGAGCGAACCCTAATTTTGCGATCGTTACTCAAGAATATGACGGATATTTCAATGATTATATTTATACCTATGGAACGGGTGATGATCTATGGATGGCGAAAGCAACATCTTCCGGATACACATTTGATAAACCCATCCTGGGAGAAAATTTTATTGTACAGGGCGCCCGGGCGGGTGATGTCTGGCAAGGTCATATTTATAATGGCTGCAGCGGTGAATGGATACCTGAATATATTGAAAGCAGGCAGGGTATTGACCGGCTGATCACTTATCCCGATCTAATGTTAGCCTGGTATAAAAATGATCCATATAATGCCACGCTCTGGGCTTACAGTTCGCAATCTGAGGGCATTGAACAATTGAGCATTCAGTATCCCGGAAACATTTTTGAGGTCAAGGCGGGCGCTAAGGCGGCATATGTTTTAGCCAGTTCCGGAAATTATACAAAATATCATCTTCACGTATTTAACGGTTTGCTCGGTGAATGGAAAGCACCCCTGGAAGTTTATGCCTCATATCAGCACCTTCTTGAAGCGGATGGCCATACGGGAATATTCTTGAATTTGGTTGGTCAAAATAATGGAACGAATCTATGGAAAGCTTACGGATATTCCGCTTTAGGTGACGAATGGGATATTCTTGACATAAAATCCAATGAGATCGACGGTGTGTTCACATCTGACTTTTGCGGACTGATACCACATAATCACTGGTATTATACGACAAATAAGTATTTTCAGGCATTTAATGCGGTTGCCGGGGAGTGGTCAAAGGATCCTTTCTTTATGTATGATACAAAATGGAGCGGTGTAAGCATGAATGACCGTATTATGATGGTTACGGAGGATGGGACATTTGCAAGTTCTCATGCTAAAGTTCATGCTTTTTCTCCAATCCTGGATCGCTGGAGTTCAACGGAATTTTCGAATAGTTATGAAATTGAAGGATATTATACAACACCGACTTCCGCTTTAGCATGGGATGGCTATGAATTCAAGATCATTTTCAGCACGGATGTAGACTGGGATTACCGGCCGGGTCGATTGGATGAACTGCATGTTACGGATTATGCAATAGCGGCTGATATCTATTCCGCCAGTCAGACCACTACGCATTATTTTTATCCTCCGCAGACCGAGATCATTGATGAATTCAAATTAACGGAAGGTCCCGACATTGATCTTCAAAGTTCCTGGGCCGTCGAGGTTACATGGAAAACCAATAAAAATGCCGATACGCGCTTGGTCTGGGGTGTCGACGGCTATTTCGAGCTCATTGAAAAAGATACAGCAATAGCGGATTACACAAAAGATCACAGGATCTTGATCGAAGGCCTTGAAGCCAACACAACCTATTATTACGGAGCGATCTCTGTTATAGCTGGCGTGGATACCATACACAGCGATACACTATCCTTCAATACCGGAGCGGATACGGATGCGCCTTTATTGGTTGATGTACCGCATGCATATCGTATTCATGATCACGAAGCAAGCATCTGGTGGGAAACGAACGAACCGTCAACGCCGATCATTCAGTGGGGCTTAACGACGGACTATACGGACACGCTTGAGTTTAATGATAACGAACCGTACATCACCAATGCAGTCAGGCTTTTTGAACTGGCCAAAGACACCACTTATCACTATAGGGTCGGCGGTTACGACCGTTACGGCAACGGACCTTTCTTCTCAGGCGATCATACATTTAGAACGTATAATAAATTGCCAAGGGTTAGCGGACTGGCACAAGCCGACAGTCTTTTATATGGTGCGGCATATATGACCTGGGAGCCCCCGAGACTTGATTCGAGTTTTTCACGCGAGACCTTCAATAACGGCATTCCGGTTGATTGGAAAATATATAACCGGGGCGATAACCGTAAAGGCAATACATGGTCAAGCGGATATATCGGCAACAATCCCGTCGCTTATTGTACTTATGGAGAGCCGAGCGAAAGACAAGAGGAATGGCTGATCTCAAACCCCATTACTATCGATGGAACGACAGGCGGTGTCTTGAATTTCTGGCATATGGGGTTTTACAACGAATATGATAATGCCCCGAACAAGGTCATGGTCTCCTGGACCGGCACGAACACGGCTGATTTTACGACCGTTTGGTCAAGCCAGGATCTGCCCGATGATTGGTCACTGGTGCAGATCAACCTGAATTATAGCGCCAACTACGGTAAGACCATGTATATCGCCTTTGTTTATGAAAGCACAAATGGAGAGATCTGGGCGATCGATAATATCTATATGGATTTTGATATTGACGGATATTATGAGGATTTTAATGATCTGACCGGATGGAATAACATCGGAGGACATTGGGGTCTGAAAGGAGAATATAATAATTACAGCATGGGAGTTGACGGGATCAAAGAGTCCACCTATCTTCCGGACCCGATCGAAACATGGGATGCCTGGGAGATATCGCCCAGCATCAAGATCACGGAAAGTCATCATATTCTCGGTTTCTGGCAAATGGGTTGGGCCGGCGAATACGATAACAAGCCGAACGAGGTTAGAGCTGTCTTAAGCGAATATTCAATTGAATTAAATTCTGAAGTTGTCAGAAGCGTATATCCCGTACCCAACGGCTGGCAATGGACCACGGTAGATCTCAGTGCGTATATCGGACAAACGATCAAGATCGGTTTCAGATATCAAAGCAATGTCGGCTGGTGGTGGAACGGGTCTGAATGGATCGCGTATTGGGGCGAGGACTGGTATATCGACGATCTGTACCTCTTTGAGAACGCCCCCGCCATGGTAGCGGATCCCAACGCAAAACCGAATGAGAAGCCGCTGAAATTCGCTTCATCAAAAGAGGGTAAACCGATCCGGATCGGGGACCCTGTTGATGCAGTAGAAGCCCAACCAAGACAAGAGATCGCAATGCAAATCCCCGAAGGCAATTTCGACCTACCTAAGGAACGTCCGGAAACGTTTGTACCGCTTCCCGCGGTTTTGAGCGATCCCGCACCATCTGCGCTGGCAGAACCTCAGCCCGTATTGTACGGCTATGAGGTTTACGGACGCTATCCATGGGAAACGTACTTTTCTTATCTGGGCTATGTAAGATCGCCGTCATTTGTTGACTGGGGTACTTATCTTGGATATGAATGCGAATACTATGTAGAAGCGGTTTATGACCAGGGAAACAGTCAGCCATCCAACAAAGCCATGAT
>CAYVLJ010000023.1:0-11625 GCA_964452375.1 uncultured bacterium
CCTATGCATTTTATTTGAATGAAAACGGAGATACTCAAAAAGCTGTTAACATTCTTGAAAGCGCTTTGAAAAACGGGATCAGATCATTTGATATTTATTATTTGCTGGGAACGATCTATAAAAAGAATAATGATTTGGCAGCTATCAAAGATTTGATGGAGAAAATTGAGAATGATGCGCTTGTCAGTGAAAGGGAGAAAAGATATTTAAAATTCAATTAATATCATATTCAATTGCATTTACGGGAGGCTCGAGAGCCTCCCTTTTTATTTTGGGCGACTCACAAGTCGCTCGTATACTCAATTTTTATATGTTTCATAATTGATAAAAAAAGAGACGAAGCATTGATTCGTCTCTGCACATATATCGTCCCATCGACTTATCGACTAAGTTTATCGTTTATATACTCATTAACCGTTTCGGCAACTTTTTCGGCTATTTTTGTACGAAATTCAGGATCTGCCAATTTATTTTCATCTTCCGCATGACTCATAAAAGCTGATTCAACCAGCATAGAAGGTCGCTGGGTCATTCGGCACATCATATAATTGAATGAACCGACGATCCCAAATTCTTCCAAATCCAATTCTCGCAGCTTTTCATACCCCAGTTCGGCATAATCGCGCCAGAATGGATTGTGATAATAGGTTGAAGTACCGCCTACGCGCAAATATCCGCCTCCGGCCGCATTTGCATGAATGGAAACAAAAATATCGGCGTCCAGCGAATCGGTTAACAGCCAGCGTTCCCGCAAACGCAGATCCGAATCTCCCGGGCGGATCTCGACGACATCATATCCCATTTCAAGAAGAATATCTCGCAGTTTTTCAGCCGTATCAAGATTAATATCTTTTTCTTTTAAACCCGACAGTCCAACAGCTCCCCAGTTCCACTCACCTCCATGTCCGGCTTCTACAGCGATGCGAATATCGTTTCTCATTGGAGGATATTTGACCCAAAACTGAAGGAATTTTTTATCTTGTTTAATATTATATCCCCAGATATTATCGGTTTTTAAATTAACGAAAATATCATAGGTCTCGGCATCATGCTGTTCCCAGGAAATATGATCGATCACCTGAAGCCCTTCCCGATGTGTTATCCAGGTCGAGTTTGAGTTCACTCCGTATAACCTGATACGTATCCTGTTTTGTTCAGGTTGAGCCAGTACCGTATATGGCACAGGTTCAGTCCAGGGTATGGTCAGAACATCGCGCATAGAATCCGGGTTGACACTTAAATTATATAAATTGAATTTCGCACGCGCAGTACCTGCCGGCAGAACCTTGACTTCATCTTCAGGTACAAAACCAAGATCCGTATCACTTAGCTTCACCCGGTAATTTTTTCCGAATATGCCATTTGTCTTAAATCTGACGCCTTTTGGATATTCTTGCATATAGGGGCCGCCAAGACGAACCTCACCCTGCGAGAAACTGACTTGTGTAAAATCAACGTCGCTTTCAACGACCGGAAATAAATATTCGTCTTGAATAAATAGTGTTAACGGTAAATTGTATGAATAATCATTTCCTCTGATATCACGAGCCGCTACCTGCAAATAAGCTACCCCTGATGCAGCAGCCATTTTACACGGAACCTCGCCGATATACCTTTTACCGTTGTAGTAAAGGGGCATGGGCTTTCCGTTGACATAAAGTAGTATCGTATCCATTTCTTCAGCCAACATTGAGGCAAAACTTAATCTCAATATATCATCCGGCGGAAGGATCACTGTATCTCTGGGAGCCAGAGATTCAAGAACGACTGCATGCCGGGTCGTTGTATCCGGTACGTTCCCAAAATAAATATCTTCATAAAAAACCGTTTCACTGCCGACCCTGACCGACCCCCTGACCTTTGTTTTATAACCCATCGGTTTGAAAGGGATCTCTTTGAAAAAGATATGGGTATTACTGTATGCTTCTACCGGTTCACCGTTGATCCGGGTATCTCCGACACTGGCTCTGTATAAAAATGAAAAACTTGAATCGGGCGTCATGAATTTTGGCGCCTTCCTCAATTCTATAAAAGGTTCGGGCCGCTCAACCGCATTGGCGCTTACAACCTCATACCTCATCGGCGGTACCCAATCACGCGTCTGGAACCTTAATTTCTCCTGCATGGTTTGAAGCTTCAAATATCTCGGTATGTCAGTGCATATCAAGCTTAATTTATTAAATTGATCAACATAGTGAAAAGCCCCGTTGTGTTCCGTAAAAACAATATCGCTCGGTATGCTCATATCGGACATATCGAGTTCTACAGCCTTGCTTATGTGATGCGTTCTCGTCATAAATGGCATGTCGGACTTTTCTTCAAAAACCGGTTTTCCCTTTAAAGCATCTTCAGCCGAATAGATCAGAGCTCCCTTTCCTTTATTTTTCAGAATATGATCCAACTCTTTGCTCAGGTCGTTTTGTCTGTAGATATCCGCATCTCCGCGGATAGAAGGAACAATATATTTGCCAAATTCGATATTATTATAATAAAGGTTGAAAAGACCGTCAAAGTCTTTATTCCTTACATGTATTCTGGGAACCAAAACATCGACGAGGCCACGTTTCAACCATTCTAACCCTGTTTGGAAATAATAGGTATCTGCCGGTTCAAATCCCCTAATGCCTTTCGATTCTTTCATCAGCGGCTGAACCTCTGCCGAAAGGGTCAAATAGGGTTTATGAAGCTTTATTTCGGTACTTAAAGCTTCAAGACATGACGTGATCAGAGACTGGGCATAGTCGACGATATCCATACGTGAAAAAACCTTGATCTCCTCATACTGTCTTGTAAACACCTGGGTTTTAATTATTTTATCACCCGGATAATACATATGAGTAAAATGGACTCCGTCGATCTCGTAATTAATAATAAGCTCTCTCAACTGTGATTTCAAATAAGTGATAACTTCAGGATTGGAGGGATCCAGATAATAGGTCGCATTGTCTTCGATAGGAGTGAATGTATCATCTGCAACGATCCAGATCTGACCTTTTTGCATATACAAATGATCCTCAGATACGGGCCTGTTGACCTCACTGTATGCGCTCAGAACATCAAATTGAGCATAAAATTGGAGTCCGTTTCTATGAGCTTCTTTAAGCGCATACTGCAATGGATCAAAACCGGGATCGCTTTCATTGAAAAGCGTACTCCATGAACCGTTATCATTGGGATAAAAGGATTCACCCGCCTCACGGACCTGGAAATATACCGCATTATAATTTTGTTCTTTGGCTTTGCTCATAATATTGGAAATTGCTTGTTTTTGAGCATCAACCCCTTGTTCATAACCCCAATCTGTTGCAAGGACATGCAATCCCTGTAAAGTGGAAGCGGCCAAAGGAAAAGCCATTAGGAGAAAAACCAGCAAAAATAATGCATATCTATTCCCCTTACTCAAATTGCCACATCTTAAATTCATCATAGATCACCAGCCATTGTTATTTTTTGTTGTTTCAATATAAATAATCCAATTATAAAATAAAACAGGAGAATGCTAATCCTCCTGTTTTTTGCTGTCGGAGCGACAGGATTTGAACCTGCGGCCCCTTGAACCCCATTCAAGTGCGCTACCGGACTGCGCCACGCTCCGAAAAAGCAGGTTAATTTAAACTTTTTACTTCCTGCTTGCAACCTTTTTTAAACGCAGAAAAGAGGAAAATCAATATAAATAAAGTACGGAACGTCTTCAAACCGTTCCGCACATAATTATTAATTTATTCATTATATGTTCATTCATTCAAAATATCTATGATATCCTTTATATTTGAGGAAATCTTTTTAAGAAGTTCTTTTAATTCGGGATCGTTCTGTATGACCACTTCTTTCTTTTCTTCTTTAGGCTTATCTTCGGGAACCGGTTCTATTTCGACATGTTCTGGTTCAGGTTCCGGATTAGATTTTTCTTCAGGTTCTTCGCTCTTTTCTTCTATATCCTGAGTTTCATCTAAAGGATAGATAAAAGTATCTTCTGTGGGTGAAACGATCTCAAAATCGGGTTTTTGCTTTTTATCCTCACTCTCTTTTTCCATTTCTTCAACTTCTTCTGAAGTTTCTTCCTCGTACTCGGTGATCTCAATGCTCCGGGATTCAGTTTCCTCTTCTTCTTCAGGCGGTGCGGATTTGACCGGAATTTTGTTCAATTCAGCCAATTTACGTTTGTATAAACCTTCTTTTTTCAGATCGGTGATCACTTCATTTGCTTCATGAATAGAAAGATGCTTTTCATGTACGTAATGATGTATCATTTTAAGAATGGCAATGTCATCTTTTTTATAGATCCTATTCCCGGCTCGATTCTTCTGGGGTTTCAATTCTTTGAATTCTGATTCCCAATAACGGATCACTGATTGCTTGATACCCAACATCTCACTGATCTCGGAGATGGAATAATACAGCTTCTTGATACTTTTATATTTCATACCTTCACCCTTTAGTCGATCATTACTTAAAGATACATACATAAGTAACTAATTATCAAGTCTTTTTTAATGATTGTCTAATCAACTATTTGCGTTAGGAATTTGGTAATTGGGATTGGCATATTAAAGAAAAGCCAGTAAAGGCGACGGGGAAAAATCAATTCACTTTTTAATCTTTCAATGACTGCTTACCGTTTACTTTTCTTAAGCCTTTGACTGAGCCTTGACAGTAGGGCAAATGAATGGAAAAGGCCTTCTTTCATTGTTTCGAAAAAAATACCCAAAGCTTGTCTTCTAACCTTTCTCAAAACCGATCGTTTTGAATCAACGATCCGGTAGACGACGGATCGGGAGATCACACCATATCGAGAAGGACCGGTAAAACCGACAAGATATTTGTACCCGCAGGCTTTGGCTGCCGTCACCACACCTGCATTGTATACTCCGAATGGAAAGCAAAATGTTTGAATTTCATCTTCTATGATGGACGAAAGAACTACGCGGGAGTGTTTTAGTTCATGTTCCACCGAGTCCGGATGCATTCCGGTCATTGCCCGGTGATTTTCACCGTGTGATGCAATTTCCCAGCCTTCCGTATGCAATGTTCTGATTTGTTCGACATCCATATGACGGGAATAAATATTTCCAGGTGTAAAATCCCAAGTATTGTTCTTACCGATAAAATGGGTCAAAACAAAGACCGTTGCAGTAAATCCAAGTTCTTTTAAGAGAGGAAAAGCATTAGTATAAACGCTTTCATAAGCATCATCAAAGGTCAGTACAAAATAATTGTCTTTCGGATCTGCCATATATTCCTTAAGACTCTTCCCGACATACCCCTTTTTTGCAAGAAAGCGCATCTGGCGCTCAAAACTGCGGGGATAGATCATCGTGAATGAGATCTCCCATTGAGTGCTTATCTTATGATATGCCAGAACCGGATATGACATTTATTTCCCGTTAGGTTTTAACAATAATGTATGGTAGGCCGATTCTTCAAAAAGCTCATTTGAAAGTTCCTGAATATCTTTTGAGGTAACAGCCTCTATTTTCTTCAATGATTCATCTATGCTGACGATCTTTCCATAGCGAACATGTTGCTGGATCATACGCTCCATTTGATTGTACATACTCTCCAAGCCCATGACCAGAGATCCTTTGCTTTGCGCTTTAACCTTATTCAGTTCCTGAGTACTGATACCTTTTTTTTTCAATTTATTGATCTCTTTCCAGATCAATTCTTTTAACCGGTCGACATGTTTCAGGTCAGTAGCTACGTAGACTCCGAACAAGCCGGTCGATTTATAAGCATCAATAAAGGAGTAAATGGTATAGGCGAAACCGTATTTTTCCCTGATATTATGGAAAAGTCGTGAGGTCATACCGGCACTGAGGATGGAATTCAGAACAGCATATGTTATCCTGCGTTCATCGTTATACCCCATAGCCCGACGACCAATTATCATATGCGATTGTGCAATATCGCGTGATAGAATACGTTCTTTCTCAATCGGATCGAAAAGTTTATAATCTTTTCTTGCATTTGTAATGGTTTGATAATCGCCCATCAGCTTTTCAACCTGGTCAACGATCTTCTTATGTTCCACCGCTCCAACTGCGACTATCGTAATACGGTACGAAGTATATTGATTTTCAAGAAAATCTCGGATCGTATGGATAGTAAATGTAGAAACCGTATCAACTTTACCCATAATGGGATATCCGTAAGGATGAACGGGGAACATCTGATCCATAAACCCGTCATTAGCAATATCCTGAGGTGTATCCAGCGAATCGCGGATCTCTTCGATCACAACGGATTTTTCTCTTTCAATCTCTTCGGAAGGATAAGTAGAGTTTTTGACAATATCACACAACACGTCCAGTGCAGTTTCAAGTTCCGTATCAAGTACACGTGCATAAAATCCGGTCAATTCGCGTGAGGTATAAGCATTGATATGTCCACCGTGGGATTCAATATCTTCCACGATATCGTAAGCGTTACGGGTTTTCGTTCTTTTAAAGGACATATGTTCCAAAAAATGGGCTATCCCGTTATTTTGAGGATTTTCATCACAAGAACCCGCTTGAATGAATACACCGACCGCAACCGATCGAAGCGATTCGACCGATCGGGTCAGTGTTGTTATTCCATTATTTAATACCGTTTTATGGTAAGGTAGTTGCATTAATTCCGACGGTTATTATTATGACGACGGTCCTTCGAAAAGCCCGGTTTTCTATCACCACGAGGTTTTCTCTCGGGTTCCACATAACCTTCCGGAGGTTCGGTTGTTCGTTTAATGCTCAGGTTCATGCGTCCCTGACTATCGATCTCGAACAACTTCACTTTGACTTTGTCATCAAGCTTGACCACATCACTGACAGAATTGGTTCGATCCCATGCCATTTCAGAAATATGGATCAACCCTTCTTTGCCGGGCATGAACTCTGCAAATGCGCCAAAATCCATCAAGCGTGTGATACGTGCATCGTATATTTTGCCGACTTCAGGTTCGGCGACAAGCGCTTTAACCCAATCTTCGGCTTTCTTAGCTGCTGCAGCATCCATGGTAAAGATCTTGACAGTACCGTCTTGATCGATATCCATTTCTACGCCTGTCTCGGCAATGATCTCTTTAATGACCTTACCGCTTGGACCGATCACCGCACCGATCTTCTCTGTATCGATCTTCATTGAAGTCATGCGCGGCGCCCATTTACTCAGTTCGGGACGAGGTGAATCTAATGCTTTCCTCATTTCATTCATGATATGCAAACGGCCTTTTTTAGCTTGTTCCAGGGCGATCTTCATTCTTTCAAATGACAATCCCTGGATCTTCAGGTCCATCTGAATAGCCGTAATACCGTCTTCCGTACCCGTCACTTTGAAGTCCATATCTCCATAATGGTCTTCTTCACCGAGAATATCGGAAAGAACAGCAAAATCATCACCATCCGCGATCATTCCCATTGCGATACCCGAAACCATTTTTTTAACGGGTACGCCTGCATCCATAAGGGATAGACAAGCGCCGCATACCGAGGCCATGGATGAGGAACCGTTAGATTCCATGATATCCGAGACTACTCGTATGGTATAAGGGAAATCTTCCTCTGACGGAAGTACGGGTTTCAGTGAACGTTCGGCCAGATTTCCATGTCCAACTTCCCGACGGCTGACGCCGCGGATCATGCGGGCCTCTCCGGTCGAGAAGGGCGGGAAATTATATTGAAGCATATAAACTTTATCTTCATTTCCATCAATATTGTCCAGCAACTGCGCATCACGCGAGGATCCCAGGGTTGTTGTAACCATGGCCTGAGTCTCACCTCTTGTAAACAGGGCTGAGCCGTGCGCACGCGGCAAAACAGAGACTTCCGATGTGATCTTTCTGATCTCGTCGGTCTTTCGACCATCAACACGAACTTTTTTCTTCAGGATCTTTTTCCGGATCTCTTCTTTATGAACTTCATGAACAAGAGTTTTAACACTCTCTTCGCATTCGGGATAATCCTCTTCAAGCGCTTCAACGATCTCGGTCACCAGTTCGGCTTCCGCGTCGCCACGTTCCTGTTTCATTTTGATGGAGAGTATCTTGTCCATTTTCTTGCCGATCATTTTCATAACCTTGGCATTGAACTCTTCATCTTCTTCAACGACAGGAGCGTCACGCTTTTCCGGTTTGATCTCATTGATAAGTTCTTCCTGAAGCATGATCAATTCTTTGATTGCTTCATGTGCGGCGCCTACCGCCCCTAAAAAATCATCTTCGGAAACTTCTTTTGTTTCGCCTTCCACCATTACGATAGAATCTTTTGAACCTGCAACGACTATCTCGATATCACTTTCTTCTATCTGTGAATAAAGAGGATCAATAACGTATTCACCATTGATCCGTCCGGCTCTTGCCGATGCGATGGGTCCTTCGAAGGGAATATTTGAGATACTTAAAGCTGCAGAAGCTGCAACGGCTCCAAGCATGTCAGCTTGATTTTCACCGTCATAAGACAGTACATTGACGATCACCTGGGTCTCATAATACCAGTTCTTTGGCAATAAAGGCCTGATCTGCCTGTCAATAATACGTGAGCTTAGGATCTCCCGATCCGATAAACGGCCTTCCCGTCGCAGGAAACCACCCGGGATCTTGCCGCTTGCATAGAATTTCTCGCGAAACTCTACCGAAAGGGGAACAAAATCCGCGTCTTCCCGCATGTCTTTACTGGCTACGACAGTAGCCAATACCATAGTGTCGCCTAAAGTTGCCACTACGGCACCATTCGCCTGTTTTGCAATTCGACCCGTTTCAAGACGAACCGTTTTGCCGGCGATCGTTTTTTCTTTTGTAATCAACGTTTTCTCCTCGACAGCAACTTATTCCTGCTGTCATATTTATGTTATTTTCTCAATCCTAGTGTTTTGATAAGTTCAAGATATCGGTTGAAATCATTTTTTTGGATATAGCGTAACAAACGACTGCGCTGACCGACCAGTTTCATCAAACCACGACGATTATGATGATCTTTCTTATGAAGTTTAACATGTTCGGTCAAATCTTTGATGCGTTGTGTCAATATGGCGACCTGAACCTCAGGTGAGCCGCTATCATTTTCATCTTTTCCAAATTTCTTTACGATCTCTGCGATCTGATCTTTACTTAAAGTTGACATTTTTCCTCCGTCAATTCTTTTTACAAATTTCAATATCTTTTTTTATTTGCTCTATCAGAGCGTTCTTGTTTTCAAATTTACGTTCTTCGCGAACATAATGTTTAAATCGTATCTCAACCGATTTGTCATACTGATGTTCAAGGTCCGCATCAAACACATGGACTTCCATGGTGAGATGATCCTCAACAAAAGTCGGACGTATACCGATATTGCAAATCCCTTGCATATTTTTTCCGTTCAATTTTACATTGACGCAATAAACGCCATAAGCCGGGATCATGCAATTCACAAGATCGGGCTGGATGTTCAGGGTGGGATACCCCAAAGTCCTGCCGCGCTGCAAACCGGGAATGACAGTTCCTGATATTCTATAGGCATAACCCAGCATATCATTTACATCATCTATCCTGCCTGTCTTTAAGGTCTTACGGATCAACTGAGAGCTTACTTCCATATCTTTATACCGTGTTTTAGGAACGATAATAAGATCAAAGCCACGCTTCTCCCCTTCCCGCTTTAAGTATTCGATACCGCCTTCTTCACCTTTGCCGATGGAATGATCGGGTCCGGCAACGATTGCTTTCAGGTCGAGATATGTCAATAAACGTTTGAGGAACATATGGGGTGTCAATGAGGCAAAAGTGAGATCGAAGCGTTTCATACAGATCAATTCGATCCCAAGTGCTCTAATGGCATCCGTTTTTTCCTCGGGTTTCATCAAAGCGATCTCTTTTTGTCCGCTCAGCACCTCGCGTGGTGTGGGTGCGAAGGTAATTATCATACTTTTCACTCCACGCCGGTCAGCTTCATCGCGAACTTTCTCAAGGATCTTCCGATGTCCCATATGCAGTCCGTCAAACGACCCGATGGCCAATACGACAGGGGGCTTTTCATCTATTTGATCTAATGTCCGATAGATTTCCATGCTTCTATAAAGCCCTCAATTGTAAAGCATTCGTCCAGGTTGAACTCACCCACTTGTTCCCTTATAAGGGTTTTGGCATGAGCTCCGCAACCCAGCGCAGAACCTATATCTGCGGCCAGTGTACGAATGTAAGTTCCGGTACTGCATTTTATCCTGCAAGTCAATATGGGCCATTCGTAATTCAATATCTCAATGGCTTCAATACTGACCCGTATAGGATCTCTTTCAATGATCTTTCCGCCGCGCGCCAGAGTATAAAGACGTTTTCCCTTTACCTTTTTGGCTGAATACATCGGCGGGATCTGGGTGATATCACCCTTGAATGCAGGCAAAACGGCACGAATGTCATCCGTAGATGGTGGCGAAACGACCTCGGTGCTTTTCGTGACCTGACCGGTACTGTCCTGAGTATCGGTCTCTTTGCCCAATTCTATGTCAACGCGGTATATTTTATCCTTGTGTTTATATTCGTCAAGCTTTTTCGTATGCTTTCCGAAACCGAGAACAAGTACACCCTCCGCGAAAGGGTCTAATGTGCCGGCGTGCCCGACTTTTTTAAAGCCCGTAGCATACCGGCATTTATTCACGACATCAAAGGATGTCCAGTCTACTGGTTTGCGAATGGGAACGGTCATTCCCACTACGCTACCATCCTTAGATGTTTCGCAATAATTTGTTAATGGTCTCAACATTATCCAAACTGTCATCAATGAACAATTTTATTTTCGGTACATAGCGCATCAAGACTTTATTGCCGATCTCAAGGCGTATTTTCCCCTTGTGCGCGATCAAGGCATCCAGACAGCGTATAGACTGATACAAAGATCCTTGCTTCTTTCAGGTCCTGTGTCAATTCCACATGTGAAACCGTTAACATGGCACCGTTACATTCTTCGGGAGCCGAGTGGATCAGAAAGTCCCCCACTGCATATCGGATCTCTTTCGCCAGTCTTTCGGGTCTGGATACCATTTAAGCCTCTAGCTTACGTTTAATGGCTTTTTCCTGATAACTTTCTATGATGTCACCTTCTTTGAAGTCATTGAACGAATCAATATAGATACCGCATTCATAACCTTCCTGAACTTCTTTCACATCATCTTTGAATCGTTTTAAGGATGTCAAATAACCTTTGAATATTTCTTCACCTTCCCGCAAAATACGGATGGTTGTATTTCTTTTCATAACACCGGAGTTAACGATCGAACCCGCAATGACTCCGACCTTGGAGATCTTGATCAGTTGTCGTACTTCAGCGGTTCCAAGAATTTCCTGAACCTTATCGGGTTCAAGAAGACCTTCAAGCGCCAGTCTGACATCTTCAACAGCATCATAGATCACGGTATAGTTCCTGATCTCAACACTCAGTTCTTTAGCACGCTCCAAGGCTTTTCCAGTAGCATTTACATGAAATCCAACGATAACGGCACGTGATGCCGACGCCAGGTTAATATCGGTTTCATTGATCATACCTATACCGCGGTGAATCACATTGACTGCAACTTCCTTGGTAGATAGTTTCATAAAAGAATCGGCAAGCGCCTCAACCGAGCCGTCCACATCACCCTTGATAATGAGGGCGAGTTCACGAGTCCGGCCTTCTG
>CAYVLJ010000023.1:11635-22679 GCA_964452375.1 uncultured bacterium
GTCCGATCTCATCCAGTGTTTGCAATGATTGTGCCCTGAACTCCTGTTCACGGTGAATGATCTGCCGTTCATTTGCAATGCGACGGGCTTCCTTTTCATCATTCATGACAATGAACCTGTCCCCAGCCTGAGGAACGGAGTCAAATCCCTGTATCTGTATGGGATCTGCGGGTTTGGCTTTTTCAACGCGTTCACCGTATTCATTCATCATAGCTCGTACTCTGCCGGCGAACCGACCGCATATGAACGCATCGCCAACACTCAGCGTGCCACGATTTATAAGTACCGTTGCGATCGCTCCGAGTCCCTTGTCCAGCTGTGATTCAATCACAACGCCTCTTGACAAGCCTTCCGGAGTAGATTTCAATTCAAGCACTTCAGCTTCAAGTAAGATCGCTTCCAGCAGAGAATCCATATTCAGACCTGTTTTTGCCGATACCTTGACCGATTGAACGGAACCGCCCCAATCTTCCACCAATACATTCATTTCGGATAACTCACGTATAACACGATCCGGATCAATATCCGGTTTGTCCATTTTATTGATCGCAATGATCATGGGGACACCGGCTGCCTGAGCATGATTGATGGCTTCTTTAGTTTGAGGCATAACCCCGTCATCGGCTGCGACTACCACCACAACAATATCTGTAACCTGTGCACCGCGGGCACGCATAGCCGTAAAGGCTTCGTGTCCGGGTGTATCGAGGAAAGTAATACTTTTTCCATTTTTTGTATTTACACTGTATGCTCCGATATGCTGAGTAATACCGCCGGATTCACCTTCTACGACCTGGGCTTCACGAATATAATCCAATATAGAGGTTTTCCCATGATCAACATGACCCATGACCGTAACAACCGGAGAACGTTCACATAATTCACCTTCGATCTCTTCTACGTCCTCTTCGATGATCTCTTCGGAATATTCACTAAGTTTTTGGACTTCCAGATCATACTCGGCTGCCAATAATTCAATAGTATCCCAATCAAGACGCTGATTGATGGTCACCATCAAGCCAAGCTCCATACACTTACCGATAATATCAACAGCAGTTACGTCGAAATGCTTTGCCAGTTCATCAACAGAGATAAATTCAGTGATCTCAATTACACCATCTTCACGAGAGGCTTCTTCTGCTTCAGCTTGTTTTGACTTGTATTTTTTCTTTTTGGGTTTATCGCCCATGGATGCCAAGGTGGCACGGATGGATTTATTGACCTCTTTTTGATCAACGACTTTTTTCTTTTTGCGTCGCTTTGATTGTGAAGGTGTTCCCGCTTCAAGATCTTCAATATTTTTGGATTGCCTAAAACGTTCAAGACGTGATTCCATTTCGGAGACCTGGATACGCTTTGTTGCATGCTTGTGACGGGCTTTTAGTTTTTCAAGTTTATTTTCAAATTGTTCCTGATCCTGCTTTTTGCCTTTTTCCTTTTTCTTCTTCTTATCTTCGGGTTTTGAAGATTTTTTGTCGGGTTGTTCTTTTTTAAGCAGTTCGGCAGCTTCTTTTTCAGCTTTTTTCCGTTCTTCCAGCTCTTCCTTGAGCTTTTTCGCTTCTTTAGCTGCCTTTTGTTTTACTTCGTTCTCTTTTTCTTTTTCGATCCGAACGATATCAAGTTCGGCTTTTTCTTTTTTCGCTTTTTTTACGACTTTTATTGTATCGGGAGTTTTAACAGGTTCGGATTCTTGTTTTGGTTTGTCTTTCAATGAATCCAAAACTTTTTCCTCAACCTTTTTACGGGCAGCTTCCTCTTCAATTTTTTCTTGTTCACGGGATTTCCGGCGATTTTCTTCTGCCTGGCGCTTTTGTTCGCGCTGTTCCAACAGATTATCCGCCTTTTTTACATCATCGGCAAAATGCTCCAGAACAATATCAAGAATTTCAGGTTCAAGCGCCTTGTTCAGGGATGCCTGAATATCTTTTGATCTTAGATATGCGATGATATCCCTGTGCGAAGTGTTCAATTGTTTCGCAAGCTGAAATATTTTTACCGGTTTGTCAGCGGAAGCTGTCATACACGACTCCTAATTCAATTATTCATTAACGTCATCGGACGCTTCATCTTCTTCATTATTCTGATCAATATCAAGTTCGGCATCCGAATTGCGTTTTTCTTCGACAGCATCAGTTATGAGCTTCTCGATCTTTTCAAAGGTTTTCTCGCCAATTCCTTTGATCTCAAGCAGATCGCCGGGATCAGCATTCAAGAAATCGGCAGCGGTTTCGATATCAGCATCGGAAAGGGCATGGATCTGTGCTGAACTGATGCCTTTGATATCTTCAATATAAATGTCATCGCCTTCAAATCGGTTGTATTCGGATTGACGAATAGCATCGATCTCGTATCCTGTGACGCGTCCGGCAAGATTAATATTGATACCGCTGGAACCAATGGCGGTGGCTATTTCATCATCATCAAAAACAGCCAAAACGGTCCTGCGTTCTTCATCTATCTCAAGGAATAGAGGTTTCGCGGGCGACAGGGCGCGGGAGATCAGCAGTTCTGATTCCGAACTGTAGTTAATAATATCTATATTCTCACCGCTCAATTCTTTAACGATAGCTTTGATACGGCTTCCTTTTATACCTACACAGGCACCGACAGCATCAATTCGTTTATCGTTGGATTCAACAATGATCTGTGAACGTTTACCGGGTACGCGCGCAATGGAACGGATCTCTACGATATTATCGAAGATCTCCGGAACTTCCAACTCAAACAAGCGGCGCAGAAAAGAATCGTCAGCCCGGGTAATAATGATCTCGGGACCCCGGGTCGTCATTTTGACTTCCTTGATAATGGCCTTGATCACATCGCCACGATAGTAATGTTCACTTGGTATCTGTTCGCTTCGAGGCATTTTAAGTTCCGTTTTATCAATATTGACATAAACAGCATCATTACGGCGGATCTGGTGGATATTGCCCATAATGATCTCACCTACGCGGTTTTGATATTCTTCAAATACCTGGTTGCGTTCCACTTCGCGGATCTTTTGTCCGAGAACTTGTTTTGCAGCTGAGATCATACGTCGTCCGAAAATTTCGGGATCTACGACCTTAACAATGATCTCACCAATTTCAGGTTCATCAACATCCGGCAACTTGACAGCTTCGGATAATGGGATTTCGACAACTTCGTCATCAAGATCCTCATCCGCAACAACGGTCAATTCCTGATAAATCTCAATTTCCCCTTTGTCCGGGTTTACGATTACATCAAAGTTATCGACCTCGCCGTATTGTTTTTTAATGATAGTGTCAAAAACTTTTACGATGATCTCGCCCACTTCGGAACGATTGATACCTTTTTCTTTGGCCAGGCTAGCAAATGCTTCAATGAGATGTTTACTGTCCAATTGTATATCTCCTATTTACCATTTTAATCGAACCTCTGCAGATATCACATTCTTCATGGGTATTTGCAGGATCGTATTTTCTTTTTTTATCTTTACTTCAAGAGATAACGATTCATCATCCGCTTGGGTGATCTTACCTCTCAAGGGAACCTTATAATTTTTGCAATCATGTTCCAGGTTTATTTCACGTCCGATATTTTTCTTGAAATGACGAACCTTTTTTAAAGGCATGTCTATACCGGGCGAAGAAACCTCGAGTCTGTAATTCAAAGCATATTTTTGATCAAACACCGGATCATTGAGGATCTTTCTGGTAATATCGACTAATTCCGAAGAGGATATTCCCTCCTCAGAATCACAAATAACCTTGATAGTACCGCCTGTTTCGGACATTCGAATGTCCTCGACAAAAAGTCCTTTGGCCTCCACGATGTCTGTGATCAATGTTTGTAGCTCATTCATTTTTTCAACGTCCTCAAAAACGAAAAGTGGGTATTTACCCACTTTCGCGCCTAATATATGTATATCAGAGGCTTTGTGCAAGGATTTTCAGCAGATTATTTTTAATAAAAAATAAGTATTTAAGTCATATTTTTTAATAGAAATACTTTTGTTATATAAAAGTACGGAACGGTTTCAAACCGCTCCGTAGAATATTTTATGTTTTAGAGTTCTATTATCAACGAACCGATAAGGCTTTAACCCTTGCTTTTTCGATGTCGTTCAGCTCCAATGAGCCCAGATAATTAATGACTTCATCAAGCTTTTTGCCTGTATCAGCTTCAATAAAAGCTTCGCCGGCACGTATGCCCAAATTGACCTTTTCAGATTTTGCGAGTGTTTTTCTGGCCGCTTTCAAGTAATTTTCTCCGGCTGTCAAAAGATCGCCGTTCCGATAATAATAAGTCCCGATCAATTGATATGCACTCGCTTTCATTGCCGCATCTTCAAGATTGGTGTTTACATAGGTTTTAAAATACTCCAGGGACTCTTCCTCTGGCTGACCTAAAGCTTGGGCGATCAGGCCAAGATAATAATATGAGCGTTTTCCCCAGTCTGTCCGCTTGTATTGTTCTGCAACAAGCATAAACTGATCTTCAGCCTCGATCAATTGATTTTTGGTATAATAATCCATTGCGATCCCAAAATAACCCCCGGCTTTTTCATTTTGCTGAGACATAATAGCCTTGCTGCCAAAAAATCCTGCAACAAGAAGCAGAATAATAATGCCAACAGTGATCAATGAATTTTGATGTTTTCTGAAAAAATCAACAATATGAGCCACTTCCTCGAAAAAAGGATCTTCTTTGAGTTCTTTCTTTGTCATATGTTTTTGTGCCATGTTCTACCTTTCGTTTAATCTTCAATAGGCCTGTCAATGCGGCAGGCAAGTAACCCTCAACCTTTGAAGCTCCGTCAGGAGCGTAGTAGGTCAACACTCAACCTTCGAAGCTCCGTCAGGAGCGAAGTAGGTCAACATTTTTCGTACCCCCGGCCCGATTCGAACGGGCGACCTCAGGTTTAGGAAACCTGCGCTCTATCCGTCTGAGCTACAGGGGCATTAAACAGTCGCTATTATACCCAATTTGAGAAAATAAAACAATTTATTTTTAATTCATAAAAGAGACGCAAAATTATGCGTCTCTATATATTTGTTTATTGTAAGGAACAGGCGTGCCTGTTCCTTACTTCTAATGTTTTACTTTAAGAATTCTACTTGTTTTTTACCTTCTTCAATATCTACCTTGCGCAGCAGCAAACCACCGACAATGAATAACAATAGAATGGACAGCACACCGTAGCGTATACCCATGTTGCCTAATGTTGTCGAGCCAAAGGTAACGTCACGAGCATTTCTCGTCAGCAGTGCAATGACACCCATCAAACTGGGGCCGATCACCGCGGCGAATTTTCCCAGTAAATTGAAGAAACCATAAAATTCTGCAGCTTTATTCTTGGGTATGATCCTTGAATACAAGGAACGACTAATAGCTTGAATACCGCCCTGAAATAAACCGATGGCGACAGCCAATGCATAAAAATGCCAGACTTGGTTCATAAAGAAGCCCACCATTGTTATAACCGAATAACCGGCAATACCGATATAAAGCGATTGTTTGGCACCGATCTTTTTTGCAAGCAGACTGTACAACAATGAACCGCCGAAAGCTACAAATTGCACGATAAGTAAAGCAACGATCAATGACGAAGGATCAAATTCCAGAGCTGTTCCGATCGAAATAGCCATGCGGATAATGGTATCGACACCGTCGATATAAAACCAATATGCCAGAAACATACCGACGATCTTCAGGTGTCGAATCTCCTTGAACGTACCCATCAATTGTTTCCATCCAGCTTTGACCGCTTCAAAAGGACCCACCTGTTTTTTAACGAATTTAGGTTCTTTAACAAAAAGGAATACCGGGATCGAGAATACCGCCCACCAGATAGCAACGCTCAGAAATGATATTCTGATAGCAGTTGATCCGTCGGCTATGCCGAACAGATCGGGTTTTAAGTACATCAGAACGTTAATTAGAAAAAGCACACCGCCGCCGATGTATCCCATTGCGAACCCAAGTGATGATACATGATCGATCTTTTTCTCAGAGGCGACACCGGGCAGAAGAGAATCATAAAAAATATTTCCACCGGAAAAACCGATAGTTGCTATCACATACATAAAAGCAGCCATCTGCCACTGTCCCTGTTTTACCATGAACAGTCCCCCGGTCATAACGATCCCCAAAAAAGCAAAAGTAAATAGAAATTTTTTCTTGGCAGTTCCTTTGTCTGCGATCGCACCCAGGAATGGGGCTATCAAGGCAACCACCAACGATGCTATGGAATTTGCAAAACCCAGTCTTGCCGTCGTATCGACATTTGCAACTCCTGCACTCCAATATTGCGAGAAGAACACGGGGAAAAACCCTGCCATAACGGTCGTAGCAAAGGCGGAATTCGCCCAATCATAAATAGCCCATGACCAAATCGATTTCTTTTGATCCAACATGAAATTCCCTCCTTGTTTCAATTAGAAATTGAAAATTGAAAATTATTTGAATAAGTCAAAAGTACAAAGTGTAAAGTGAAAAGACAAAAGAAAGTTTAGAGAACGATAATAATTGCAAAATTCAAATCTCAGATTGTTTATAATAAATGGATTTTGATCATTGATTTTAGATTTTAAATGCATCAGAAATCAAGAATAAACAATCATCAATTTGCAATCCTTTCCTCCTTACTCCTTACTAAGGCTATATTCCTCCAGCAACACATACTTTAAATTTCCCTGCCTGTGGGTGGATTCAAACCAAACCAGGCGGTCCACTTTAAAGCTCAGCGGTTCGAGTTCTATATCATAAAATGATGATATCAGGTTCTCATGTATTTTATGTTTGACTCTGCCTAATGTGATGTGAGGTGAAAATCTTTTACCGGTATCGTCAAAACCCAGTGCCAGATAACCTGTATTGAATTCATCGGATAAGCGGTAAACGACAGGTGGTATTTTTTGCAACCCTGCCCATAAAACGCGTGGTTCGCCTTCCTTAGGGAACTGCCCCAGTTTTTTCAGCTGAATATCAAACGCGGAAACATCGGACGCAATCCTGATAAATTCTTTTTTTACGTCTTCTAACATCCAATCCGGTGTGGAACCCAAAAACTTCAGCGTTATATGCATCAATGACGGGTCTACCCATTTCACACCATCTGAAATTGGATCCAGTAAGGTTTTAACTCGACCCAAATAAGTTTTAATTTCCTTCGGTAAAGGAATGGCGATAAAAGTTCGTTTTTCAGACATACTTACTCCGAATTATTCAATATCAATATCTTTGATCGCTAACCTGATCAGATTTAAAGCTGTTCTGGCTGCAAATTCTTTGTTTTTCTTCCGTCCCCGGTCAAAATTGATCTTGCGGACGGTTATATTGTCCCCGTATAGTACAGCAACATAAACAAGTCCGACAGGTTTTCCCGGAGTTGCACCGTCAGGACCCGCTATCCCGCTGATCCCGACAGTGACATCCGCTCCGGTTTTATTTCTAAGTCCCCAGGCCATGGCTTCAACGGTCTCCTGACTTACAGCGCCATGACAACTGATAATATCAGGCTCTACTTTCAATTCGCGTATTTTAGCTTCGTTGCTGTAAACAACATATCCTTCTTTAAAAACCAAAGACGAACCGGGGACATCCGTAATCAAATTTGACAATGACCCGCCTGTGCAGGATTCCGCCACGGACAGGACAATACCTTTTTCCCTGCATTGACGAACAAGGAGTGTTTCCATAGCTTCACCATTGATAGAATAAACGGCTTCTCCCAATAAATGAACGATCTTACGTTGAACTTTTTCCAAAAAGTTTATGTCTTCGCCGTTCAATCGGATCGTAATACCCTTTACAGACGGATAATAGCCGATCGCTACACGTTGACCGATATCGTAAAGATGTTTATCAATCCTGTCAGCGATCTCTGATTCTGGCAAACCGAAAGTATTTATCTGTAATTCCGTATCTGTTCGCTCTGTATGATCAGATAAAGAAGGTAGGATAGTATCGCTCATCATCGCTTGCATTTCATAGGGTACTCCGGGCATAACGAAATATTTCGTTCCGCTCCGTTCAAAGATCATTCCGCTTGCCGTCCCGCGCTTGTTGACGATGCGTTCAGCATTTGTGGGAAATACGGCCTGATCACGATTCCGCTCGGTTGGAACCCTCCCCCGCTTTCTGAAGAATTCAAGTACATCTTTGTATATGTCTTCAGAAAATTCAAGCTCTCCACCAAAATAGGAAGTGATAACCGCCTTGGTCCGATCGTCTTCGGTCGGTCCCAAACCGCCGGTGAGAAAAACCAGGTCCGTTGCTTCCTCGATACTGTCAAGCGCTGACACGATGGCGTTTTTTTCATCGGCAATAACCGTATGCCGAATGACCGAGATCCCGATTTTCTTCAGTTCACAGCTTATCCAGGCAGCATTGCTGTTGACCGTATGGCCCGCCAGCAATTCGTCGCCTATGTTGATGATCTCGGCGGTATTTTGATTTTGTATCATAATTTTGTTATGTGTAGAGATGCGATTAATCGCGTCTTTACATTTTTTATAAAATAATTTTCCATATTCCAAATGTTATTAACCAAGCCGGTAACGCAGCCAGCACATCATCCAGCATGATCCCCGTCGCTCCGGGTAATTTTTCAGCTTTCCTGATCAACCAGGGTTTCCAGATGTCAAAGATGCGAAAAAGTGCAAATGCGATCAAAACGACCCAGATATTGTCTTTGGGCAAAAGCATCATGGACAGCCACATGCCCGCCGCTTCATCCATCACGAACCACTTCGGATCTTTAATATTCTGATGTCGTGCTAAATCCGCGCCAAAAACTAACCCGAGCAACATTAATCCGAGAAATATCTCAACATCCAGCAACCAGACGATCTTGATATTCGATGCCAGCAGAAATGCAAGAGTAGCCGTCACCAGGGATGCGATTGTCCCGGGAAATCCTGGAAAATAGCCGATACCGAACATAGATGTAATGATGCGGGAAAAAACTCTTTTGTTATGGTTATTCATAGTACTTATTGATTTGTAGACCTGCCAGCTTGATGCGACGAATCCGCCAGTTGGCGGAGTAGAAGCAATGCTGGCTGGTCGAAAATATTCAAATATCGTTTCGACCATCCGGGATCCGCTTCCCGATATTCATCGGAACCGGTCAACCCGGAAGGTCATTTATTTATCTCTCTCTTAAATTTAACATAATAATCCACCCCGGTATACACGGTAAATACCATCACAACACACATGATGATCAGGAGTGCATTGCCGGACACTAGATTAGCAAGAAAATTATAGAATCCATCGGGGATGTTCCAACTCATGACCACCGGCACAGCCAGCACAAATCCGATAAAGATCATCTGAACGGCAGTTTTAGCCTTAGCGATATTCGATGTTTTGAAACTGATCTTAAATATTTTGGATTGTTTGCGCAGGTAATTTACGAAAACATCCCGTAGGAATATTGGAATGATCACCCAAAGCGGTAGAAGAGAAATTCTCCAGAAAGCGAATAACATCAGAAATACAAGAACCTTATCGGCCATAGGATCAAGTTCTTTCCCCAGTTCGGTGATCATATTGAATTTTCTGGCGATAATGCCATCGACCAGATCCGTTAAGGCAATAATGATGTAAATAATAAACAGAAGCAAAGGACGACTTTGAAAATGCTGAACATAAAATAAATAAAGAACTGCCGACATGACAATGCGGAAGATGGTTAGCAGATTGGGAAGTTTTAAAATGTCTTTATTCATATATTTTTCCACCGCTTCGCGGTTTTGTTATGGTTTTATTGTAGCGACGCGATGCATCGCGTCGTTACATCATAATCTTTCAAAGTTTTCCTTTAAGGTGTCGCCTCTCCGAGGCTCCTTACTCCCCACCTTCGCACAAGGTACAGCCTACGTAGCCAATCCTATTTCCATCCTTCGCCCAAGGGCTATGGATGACACGGCGGCGTAGTAGGCCTTCGGTGGGTCTCCGACCTACTTCTTACTCATTCGGAATTTCAATCCTACCTTCAATGGCTCTCGCCAAGGTCGCTTCATCAGTATATTCCAGATCACCGCCGATGGGAATACCACGTGCAAGCCGTGTGATCTTTATATCTTTGTCTTTTAGCATTCTTGTCAAATAAAAAGAGGTTGTATCTCCTTCCACAGAGGGATTGATCGCCAAGATGATCTCTTTCACTTGATCCAAGCGTTTCATTAAGGAGGCGATCGCCAGATCATCGGGGCCTATGCCGTCCAACGGTGAGATCAATCCGCCCAGAACATGGTATTTCCCCCTGTAAGAGACAGATTTCTCAAGTGCAATAACATCCAGGCTATCTTCTACCACGCAAATAACGCTGTCATCGCGTTTGGAATTTGAGCAAATATCGCATGGTGAATGTTCAGTGATGTGGTTACAAACCGTACAATGCTCAATTTTATCTTTGAGGTCAACGATGGCTTTTGCCACCTCGATCACATCTTTTCTTTCTTTATCCATAAGATAGAAAGCAATTCTCCGGGCGGATTTACGTCCAATACCCGGGAATTTTGAAAATAGCCGTTCAACTTCCATAATTACATCTGGAATACCTGCCATTGATCGATCCTTTTAGAATCCGGGGATGTTCATTCCGCCGGTGATCCCGCCGAGAGTGTTTTGGGTCATTTCATCTACTTGCTGCATAGCTTGGTTAACAGCAGCAACGATCATATCTTCGACCATTTCCGGATCTTCCTGAAGGATCTCAGGCTCGATCTTTATGGATTTCAAAGTCTTTTTGCCTGTAGCGACAACGGTCACCATTCCGCCGCCGGCAGTACCGGTCACTTCTTTGGCTTCAAGCTCTTTTTGAGCTTCTTCCATTTTCTTTTGCATCTGCTGCGCCTGTTTCATCAGTTGCTGCATGTTTCCTTTGGGTAGCATGTATGGACTCCTTGATACATAAATTAACGTTTACCCCTAAGATAATTAAAACTCGGGGAGAATGAAAAGTAAATTAAGTAAATCGTGAAAGGTGAATCGTGAGACGGACAATCGCTTTTTGTCCTTTCGGCAAGACCACCGCGGTGTCGAACCATAATAGATACGAATTCCTCTC
>CAYVLJ010000024.1:0-22592 GCA_964452375.1 uncultured bacterium
ACAATTAAAAACAAATAATTACGACTTAATTATTACTACCCTGCACACCGGAAAGATCAGCCCCTTTAACGTTTTGCGGGAGATCAGAGAGAACAAGGGGGACACCCCGGTTGTATTGTTGTTAACCTCTATGGCAGATATGAGTGTAGTACAAGAGAGACAACATCCGAATTTTAGGTTTGATGAGATCTTTGTTTGGAAGGGCGACGCAAATCTCTTCCTTGCCGTGATCAAAAACATAGAAGACAAAAAAAATGTAGCTTATGATACCAAAGTGGGATTGGTCAGAGTGATCCTGCTGGTTGAAGATTCGCCGCACTTTTATTCCATGTTCCTGCCTCTTTTATATGAAGAAATTGTCAAGCAGACACAGCACCTTATCATAGAAGAATTGAACGAAAGAGAAAAGCGGCATCGAATGAGAGCACGGCCAAAGGTGCTATTGGCGAAAAATTACGAAGATGCCCTTGATATATTCGAAACATACAAAAACAATATTGTTGCTGTATTTTCAGACATGCGATTTCCGAGAAAGGGAAAAGATGATGCTGAGGCAGGATTGCGACTTTTGGAAACTTTTCATAAAAAGGGCAGTGAGCTTGCAACGCTTTTACTGTCATCGGAAATAGAAAATGGAGAAAAGGCAGAAAAAGCAGATACCGCATTTCTTCACAAACACAGCAAACACATGCTGCACCGATTAAGATCCTTTATTACTGAAAATCTTGGTTTTGGTGATTTTATTTTCAGAGACAAAAAGGGGAATATAATAGACCGGGCGGGATATCTAGCCGAGTTTGAAGAAAAACTTCAGCATATCCCGGAAGAGAGTGTTGTATATCATGCTGAAAAAAATCATTTCTCTGCATGGTTAATGGCAAGAGGCGAAGTACAGCTGGCAAAAAACATTCGAAAAATGAAAACCAGGGATTTTGAAAATGCAGATGCCATGAGAAAATATCTTGTGAGGAAAGTTCTTGAGGTTCAGAAAAAGCGAAATATGGGAGAAATAATAAAATTTCACCCATATGTAACACCCGATGAAAATGAAATTATTATGCTGTCGGAAGGCTCTCTTGGCGGCAAAGGCCGTGGTTTAGCATTCTTAAATACGCTATTAACAAGAATGGATTTGGGGAAAATATTTGACGGAGCCCATGTTGCACTTCCCAATACTGCAGCCATAGGGATCACAGAATATGATATTTTTATTCAACAGAATAGGATCGATACGAGAATTCACGAAGGAATGAATGATGAGGAAATCGACAACATATTTCTTGAGGGATTTTTATCAATAAGCCTGCAGGACAAACTTAAAAGATTATTGGAAAGGGTAAACTATCCCCTTGCCGTTAGATCATCATCATTATTGGAAGACAGCTATTCACAGCCCTTTGCCGGAATCTATAGAACATATATGCTGGCCAACAATGATCCGGACCCGGGTGTTAGATTAAAACAATTAATGGATGCGATAAAACTCATCTATGCATCTTCATATAGTGTTGGAACCCAACAATATATTGAGCACATCGGCCATCAGCTTGACGAAGAAAAAATGGCCGTGATCATTCAGGAAATCGTCGGCAGTAAAAGTGATGACTATTATTACCCACATATTAGCGGTGTTGCGCAATCCTATAACTTTTATCCCATAGACACTCAATTGCATACTGACGGTATGGCCTCTTTAGCGGTCGGACTGGGAAAAACGGTAATAGAAGGGGGAAATGTTTTTCGCTTTTGTCCCATGCATCCAAAGGTCTGGCTTTTATCTATGGAAGAGTTGCTTTCGGTCGCACAACGCGATTTTTATGCGCTTGATTTAAGAACCAACAATATCGGTCTCGGCGGGCTAGAATCTTCCACATTGATCAAGATGCCAATATCAAAAGCGGAAGAACATGGGAAGCTTAAGAACATAGCATCTGTTTTTGATTACCAAAACAACAGATTATGGCCCGGATTAAATCGAAAAGGGCCAAGAATCATCACTTTTGATAACATATTGAAATACGGACAATATCCGATCAGCAATATAATCAACCAATTATTGAGAATTGGAGAAGAAGCCCTTGGTATGCCCGTAGAGATTGAATTTGCAGTTGATCTTGATAGAAACAGGTCTGCAAAATCATTTGCAACATTTTATCTTCTGCAAATAAGGCCATTGGCCGTATCTTTCAGCAATACCACCGTAAACATAGAAGACTATCAAAAAGAAAAAGTACTATTATATACAGAACACGGCATGGGAAATGGCGAAATCAATAATTTGCATGATATTCTTTGGTGTCCCCCAGAGAATTTCAGTTCAATCGAGACCCTGGAAATTCAAATGGAACTTGATAACATCAACCAAGAGATGAAAGAAAAAGACATAAACTATATTCTTATAGGACCCGGAAGATGGGGATCGCAAGACAGGTTTCTGGGTGTGCCTATTCAGTTTGGCCAAATATCACAATCAAGAGTTATTGTAGAATCGGGTATCGAGGGATTTGACATTCCGCCATCACAGGGGACGCATTTTTTCCATAATGTGGTTGCCATGAACATAGGCTATTTTTCAGTACCCTATAGAAGCGAAGATGAGGATTTTATTAATTGGGATCTATTAAGATCGTTTAAAAAATCACATAAATGGAAATATTTCAAGCATATCCATTCTTCAAAACCCTTCAGGGTAAAAATGGATGGTAAAAGCGGAGAAGCAATTATTTTTGTAGATAAATAAGAATTAATAAAATATTCTATTTTTAATAAAAGAACGCTATTTGTATAAGATCGCCATATATCCTCTAGCGGAAAAAAATGAACAAAAATAAAAAACCCCTTTTTCCAAGGGGTTTTTTACTTAACAAATATTGTTTTTTACCAGGCGTTTCTGTCGCGGCGCGGAGGGCGCTCAGTGCGTGGGCGAGCAAGATTAACCTTAAGATTGCGGCCGCCCATTTCAGTACCGTTAAGTTCGTCGATGGCTTTTTGTCCTTCATCATCATTTTCCATTTCAACAAAAGCGAAACCTTTTGAGTTTCCGGTTACGCGGTCTTTGATGATGTTCACACTGGTTACAGCACCATGTTCAGAAAAAGCACCTTTCAAGTCTTCTTCTGTTGTGTTGTACGGCAGATTACCAACATAAATGTTCATATACATTCCTTTTCTATGTGCGTATAAATACACTTACCATCGCTATAACCATACGCACATAATTATACGATAGCGGGTTGACACGAATTTGCCAATTTGCATAGAGGGTGAAATAATCATATCTATACAACATATCCCTTAACAAGACCCAATCTATGAACAGAATGTTGCAATAACAAGAAAATCTTATTTTATTTAAACATGTTTAATAATAATAACTTTTAAAGGCGGAAAGTTAAATCGGCATACCTGAACACAAAACATATGGTCATAGAAGCTTATAAATAAAATATTAAAGTCGTTATTTATTATTTTGACATAAAGATCAGCAAAACCTGAATATCTGCAGGAGAAACGCCACGGATCCTGCTTGCCTGACCAATAGTTTCCGGGCGAAATTTCTTGAGCTTCTCCCGGCCCTCATTTGATAAAGAAGTGATCAAATCATAATTAAAATTGTATGGGATGCGCTTTGACTCCAATTGATTCATTTTTTTTACCTGTTTGAATTGGCGATCAATATAGCCCTCGTATTTTGTTTGAACATATGCCTGATCAACCGAATCATAAAGATAATCTTCAAAATATTCAGATCTTATCTTATCAAGATGCTTTTCATCGACCTTTTGTTGTCGTATTAATAATGATAGAGATGTTGTTTTGTCAACGTCTATTCCAAGTGCATTGTTTGGCAAAATTCTGGTTTTTTCAAATTTCCCGTTTAAAAGATAAGTTTCGTTTTTTATCCTATTGAAATCATCAATCAATCCAACGTCCTGAATACCTATTTCGCGGGCAGTATCAAGAAGCCTTAAATGTGCATTATCCCAACGCAGAAGAAGACGATATTCGGCGAGGCTCGTAAACATGCGGTATGGTTCTGAAGTCTCTTTCGAACAAAGGTCATCGATCAATACACCCATATAAGCCTCGTGCCTTGCAAAGATAATGGGGTTTTTGCCATCAATTTTTCTGGCGGCATTTACGGAAGCCAGAAAGCCCTGGGCGGCGGCTTCTTCATAGCCGCTTGTTCCATTGATCTGTCCGGCAAAATAAAGACCCGAAATCTTTTTTGTCTCAAGCGATCTTTTGATCTGAAAAGAGGGAAAATAATCATACTCAATTGCATAACCGATCTTGATAAATTCCGCTTTCTCAAGCCCGGGAACGGAACGCAGGCCGCGTATCTGAATATCAATAGGGAGCGATGAAGAAAATCCATTAACATACCACTGAGACGAACCTTCCCATTCGGGTTCTAAAAATAGCTGGTGTTGGGTTTTATCTGAAAAGCGGACGATCTTGTCTTCAATACTTGGACAATACCTGGGGCCCACACCGTCGATCTTTCCCGTATATAATGGCGATCTGTCTAGAGAGGACCTCAGAATGTCATGGGTTTTATCTGTCGTGTAAGCAAGCCAGCAAGGAATATCAGGTGGCGCAAAGTCGTTTGTTGAATGGGAAAAGGGCTTGGGGTCTTTATCCCCACCCTGTATCTCAAGTTTTGAAAAATCAATAGACCTTTTTGTGATCCTGGATGGCGTTCCAGTTTTAAGACGATCAACGGTAAATCCCATGTTCTTGAGTTGATCAGAAATACCAATGGAGGGAAGTTCCCCATAACGACCAGCCGGGATCTGCACATTTCCGATATGTATCTTACCGCGCAGAAAGGTTCCATTTGTAAGAACACACGCTTTTGTTTTTACTAAAGTCCCGTCCTGAAGATATACACCATGGATCACATCATTATCTATTTTAAGCGCTTGTGCGTCAGATTCTATAATATCCAGACCGGGTTGCTTTTCAAGAACATCCTGCATATACTTTTCATATTTGATCTTGTCGGCTTGAGCCCGGGGAGACCAAACCGCACGCCCCTTTGAACGATTTAAAAGCTTGAATTGAATTCCTGTTTTATCGATCGCTTTTGCCATTTCACCACCGAGAACATCTAGTTCTCTGACAAGATGTCCCTTGGCAAGGCCACCGATCGACGGATTGCAACTCATTCTTGCAATGGCATGTCGTTCGATCGTTATCAGTGCGGTTGAATGTCCCAAACGAGCAGCGGCAAGCGCGGCTTCGACACCGGCATGACCTCCCCCGACAACCACAATGTCATAAAATTTGCTCATTGTCGAAATTTATGATATGGCAAGTAAAGACGAAAGATTAAAGTAAAAAGATTCTTGAGCGAAGTGATCACAAAGTGCTAAAGATATAAAACATGGAAATAATTGAAAAATAGAGAACAATATGAATTACTTGCCGATACAAAATTGATCAAAAATATTATTCAAAACATCCTCGGATGTCGTTTGACCCGTAATATCATCCAGAGCATTAATGGATTCTTTTATGTCAAGGGCAAGAAATTCATTGGACATGTTTTTGTTAAGGGCGATAAGCGTTCTGTCAAGAGCATCAATAGCTCTTCTTAGGGCGTTTTTATGTCTTTCTTTGGTAATGGCGATCGTTTCACCGCCCACATTGAAATAATTGTTTATCATATCCGACATCATAACAACAAGATCATCAATATGCTGATGTTTCAGTGCCGAGACCGCAATAGAATGCGAAGGTCCAATATCGGGCAGATCATCGTAAAGATCAGATTTATTATAAACGACAATAAGCGGCAGGTCTGAATATTCCGCCAAAAACGATCTTTCGAAGTCAAGGTTGTTCGCATCTCCAAGATCAACGACCAAAAGAATAAGATCGGCTTCATCCAAGATCTTTTTTGCCCTGTTCGCACCCATTTTTTCAATCGGATCTTCAGTCTTCCTTAATCCAGCAGTATCAACCAGGCGAAAAGCAACACCGTCGTGAATAAAAGATTCTTCAATCGTGTCACGCGTTGTACCCGGTATATGAGAAATTATAGCTCGCTCTTCTTCCAAAAGAGCATTAAGAAGGGACGATTTGCCGGCATTGGGTCTTCCCGCTATCGGAACAAGCGCACCCTCTCTTTGGATCTTACCGCTTGAATAAGAATTATGCAGTGTTGTAATATGTTCTTTGGCCTTTTTGATCTTTTCGGCGACCATATTATGATCTAATGTTGTTATCTCCTGTTCTGAGAAATCAAGCTCAAGCTCCAGAATTGAAGCAATATCCATAAGTTCTTGTCTAAGAGAATGTACTTTTTCCGATAATTTTCCATCCAGCGTTCGTGATGCGATCTTTTTGCCGCTATCTGAAACAGCATGGATCAAATCCGCAACAGCCTCGGCTTGAAGAAGATCCATTTTACCATTGATAAAGGCCCGTCTAGTGAATTCACCCGGAAGAGCCGGTCGGGCGCCATAACGATATAATAATTCAAGAATTGCCGGTGCGGCGGCATAGCCGCCATGACAAGATATTTCTACAATGTCTTCACCCGTATAAGATGCAGGCGCTTTAAAAAATATTGCAACGACCTCATCGATGATCTCAAAAGATTCGGGATTGACAATTCGCGAAAAATGTGCATAACGCACAGACATTGAATTTATATCCAAAACCTTTAAAGCAATATTTCGGGATTCCGATCCCGATAATCGAATGACAGCGATTCCGCCAACACCCGGCGGCGTTGATATGGCGGCGATAGTATCATGATAATCAAAACCTGTCATTATTTGACCAAAAGAAGTTTTTGGGTTGAAAGTCGAAGACCGCCTTGCTCAAGCAGGGCTATATAAAGACCGGAGGGCAAATCGACCGCATTGAAAACAGTAGAATATTTACCCGGAATCAATAAGCGATCAATAAGATCAGTGATATGGCGTCCGCCCAGGTCATAAATTCCCAAACGCGTCAAACCGGGATTTGAAATATTAAAATCAATATGTGTAATTGGATTAAAGGGATTGGGATAAACAGATAACAGGTCGTATTGTTCCGGAGTGTCGGCGATATTTGTTTGTACCAACGGCAGAACAAAAGCCGGTTCGGGATGAGCGCCGGTAAAACCCAGATCAGGCGCGGAGTCCGAATAATCGGTCGCCAGATAATTGAACAAATATTTATCGTCTAAAATATATGATGTAAGACCAAGGTTGTAATAAGGAGATCCGGATAGGAGAGTCCCGTCATCAGCAAGAACGGGATTTGAAGAATAAATGTTTTGAACATCTATATTGTTATTTCCGATCTGGAGTATGCCGCCTTCACCGTCGTTAAATGCAGAGCTTATAATATTTACATCTGAATTTTCCGCGATGAGCTCTGTTTCGTCGGGATCCCATAAAATGGAATTGATAATAATTGCAGGATCATTAGAGTCGATCAAATAAATAACTCCGGCTGAGTCCGAACTCGCATCATTATTTATAAGCGAAGATTGAACCAAATGAAGCTTGCCTGCACGCATTGCAATTCCGGCCCCTTTATTCATTGACCGGTTTCCGGCAATTAGCGTATTATGAAGCCGAATATCAGAGTTAACGGCATAAAAGCCCCCGCCGTATTGTGAGATCGCCGAGGGTTTTAATAGAGTTGAAGCGAGAGCATCATTCCGGGCAGTGTTGTTATTAAAAGACGCATAATAAGCTATCAGTTTTGATCCATTCTCAAGATAAACGCCACCCCCCGAAGAAGCCGTATTGTTTTCGACAATTAGATCTGAAATATGAGCCGTACTTGAAGATAAGCCGATAGCGCCGCCAAAATACGCCGTATTGTTATCAAAAGAGACATTGTTCATTTTGACCAGCGAATTAAGAGCATAAATCGCACCTCCGCAATAATTGGCGCTATTGTCGGTGAATTTAACATGCTCAAGATACAATTCGGAATTCTCACAATATATGCCGCCACCAAATGAATAATTAACATAACAATAGCGACCGGTGCCGTTCTGTAAGGACACCCCGTAAAGTTTAAGTGAATCAATATCCCGAAGGGTTAGAACGGAAGAAGTTAAATTTGTGTCAATTGTCAGAACGACAGAATCGAGGTATGCAAGATCTTGTGTGAACAAATACGGAGATGAGATGAGCAAAGATTTATTAACTATCTCAACCGCTTCGCGGTATTCACCGGGTGATAAAATAATCGTATCCTGATCTTGGGCATAATCGGCTGCGACCTGGATCGACCTAAAGGGTGCTTCGGTGCTTCCATTACCCCAGACATCATTGCCCAAGGGACTAACGATAAGACGATGACTTTCGTTTAGCATCATATGACGCTCGGATTCAAACGCCCCCATATCGGGCGGAGCCCATTCGGGATTTGGGCGAATGTTCCCAAGCAGGTCTTTTCTCGGAATTCCGGTAGTATCCGGGTCGGCAGCAGAAATACATGGCGATGTATTTAGCAACACGGGTGTTGCACCTGTAGTATCGACAAGCGGATCTATAGAAATATTACCCTGCCCCGGGAAATCTCCCGGTACTGCACAATAGTTTATGTCAAATTGTGAAATATCTACCGGAGGAGAATGCTGAAGCACGGAATTTTCAATATTTACAAATGATGATGAAACCAACCAAGGCTGTAAGCCGAATGAATTTTTATAAGAGGTGGTAAAATCAAAATATGCGATCGAAGAAAGAATGTTATAGAGGCGGCCGGAACAATTATTATCAAATACCGCAAGATTTGCGATATGAAGCTCAGCATTTGATTGGGCTTCAATTAAGTTCAAAACAGAGGAGTTTTTCCAAATCGAATTAATAATATTTACCGAAGCGTTGTTAACTGAAAGCAGAACCGCGGCTGTATCGGAAAGTTGATAATGCAATGTTTTTTCGATCATTAGTTCCGACCCACTCACAGCCAGAGTGTTTCCCTTAAAATACAAGCCCTCAAAAATAACCCCTCGGGAATTTTCAACAATAACACCCCCACCTTCTCCGGCATCGCTTTTATCAAGAAGAAAACCCCGTACGACGGTACTGTCCGAATTAATGATCTTTAGCAAAGGGCGGGTATTAACGGTATCATATATTGCGGCCCCATTGGCGATATTGTAAGAAGAGGGATTGCTGATATAACTTCTTGAAAGAAGTGATATTTTCTTTTCGGCGATCTCAACGGGACCAAGATTCTGATAGGGGTTTTTTACAAGCACAGTGTCCCCGCTGGATGCGGTGTCAATTGCCGATTGAATAGTGGCAATACTGTCCGGTACATGCCAAACGGCCGCAAAAGAATTTGCAGTTACAAAAAGCAACAAAACAATATATTTTAAATATTTCACTCTGATAAAAAACCGCTTGTTAGTTTTTAAGTTCGATTTTTCCAAAAACGGCATTCATTTCAATAGAAACTTTTTTTGTAATTCCCGATTCATTGATATTGTTCCGCCTGTCGTCAACCCTTCCGAATACGGGACTGCCAAGTTTTTCGATCTTCCAGTCAGCAGGGACAGTTATAATGATATTTCCGAAGACGGCTGTAGTTTCAATATATGCTCCGTCACGCGGTTGTACTTGTCTGAGGTCAAGCTCCAAATTACCCAGAACTGCCGTTCCATGGCCTCCTGCGAGTTGTTCGTTCCGGAAAGATTCCCGCCGGGACGTTAGTATGGTATTGATATTGAAAACATGTTCATCGTTGATCGCATTGGAATAAATATTGTTCCCATTATCACCATGTTCGGCAGAGGATCGATTTTTACGGGGCCATATTATAATACCGACCATCATTAAAAGTGCCGGCCACAAAAGATCGGAAATGTCATAAATTCCGTGGGAATGGAGCAAAAAGATAATTCCCAGGAAGATCAGGAAAATACCACCGCCCCAAGAACCGCCGGGCGCAAAGATGGTAACCAGGCCTATCAACACAAGGATCATTGGCCACCATTCAAGAAAAAGGTCATCAATATTCCACCAGCCAAGGTTATTTCCCAGGGCAACAAGCCCAAAAACCACAAAAACCAAAGCCAGAATAATTCTAAAGACACTATGACGATTAGATCTGTTTGCCATATTTAGCCTCCTTTGTTTTTTTAACAAAGTACCGATGTATTCGAAGATCGGCAGTAAGCTCGGGGTGAAAACTTGCACCCAGATACAAGCCGGATTCAACCATTACCGGTCTGCCGTCAAAAACAGCAAGGACATTTACGTTTTTTCCGTATTTTTCAATTTGAGGCGCCCTGATGAAAACAGCATGAAAAGGTTTGCCAGGGTCAAATGAAAGATCAATATCCTCGACAAAAGAATCCTTTTGAGAGCCATAAGCATTTCTGGTAACATTTACATCAAGAAGATGAAATTGCTTTATACGCTGATCGTCAATACCGTTGCCAAGGAGTATTAAACCGGCACAAGTACCGAAAACCGGTTTTTTCTTTGCGAAAACAAGAAGATCATCGTAGTCAATGCGATACCCCATGACTTTGGTCATAGTTGTTGATTCACCTCCGGGAAGGATCAATCCGTCGAGATCAGCAAGCTGTTCGCGATATTTAATGATACTGGCGTGGGCTCCCGAAGACACAATAGCTTTCACATGTTTTTCATATGCGCCTTGAATGCCAAGAACACCGATCTTTATATCGGCTGTTGGAAAATTGTTCATTACCAACCGCGTTTTGCCATTTTGTCTTCTTCTTCAAGACCCGCTGCGGAGATACCCACCATGGCGTCTTTCAAACCTTTGGAGACTTCAGCCAGTACGGCAGGATCTTTATAATGAGTAACCGCTTTTACGATAGCTTCCGCGCGCGGCGTGGGGTCATCGGATTTAAAAATACCCGAACCGACAAAAATGGCCTCTGCACCCAACTGCATCATCAAAGAGGCATCGGCGGGAGTAGCTATACCACCGGCCGCAAAATTCGGAACCGGAAGTTTGCCGTTTTCAGCCACCCATTCGACGAGCGCAAAAGGAGCACCAAGATTTTTGGCCGTTGCCATTAATTCGCTTTTATTAAGCGTAGTCAAGCGGCGGATCTCTGCCGTAACGCCCCGCATATGACGAACAGCTTCAACGATATCACCCGTTCCGGGTTCGCCTTTCGTTCTGATCATCGCAGCGCCTTCACCGATACGGCGAAGTGCCTCACCCAGATTCCGGCAGCCACAGACGAAAGGAACATTGAAATCATATTTCCAAACGTGATTTTCTTCATCTGCCGGTGTCAGAACTTCAGACTCATCAATAAAATCAACACCGATTTCCTGGAGTATCTGAGCCTCGGCGAAATGGCCGATACGGCATTTAGCCATCACGGGGATCGAAACGGCTTCTTTGATCTTGAGGATCATTTCGGGATTGCTCATGCGCGCAATACCGCCATAAGCCCGAATGTCAGCAGGTATGCGTTCAAGCGCCATCACCGAAGATGCCCCTGCATCTTCTGCGATCTTCGCTTGTTCGGCGTTCGTAACGTCCATAATTACGCCGCCCTTAAGCATTTCCGCTAAGCCGACCTTTACCTCAAACGTACCTTTTTTCATTTCTTTCTATTCTCCGTTTAAATTGTTTATATATTCAACGATCTCATCGATCAAATATCCCGGAGTACTTGCACCGGCTGAAATACCTACCGACGAGCAATCTTTAAACCATTCAACTTTTAATTCCGCTTTTCCCGCGACCATATACGATCGGTCATTTAACGAATGCGCCACTTCATGCAAACGATTAGAATTTGCAGAAGCGGGATCGCCGATCACCAAGACGCAATCGTTGTTTTTTGCAAGCGTTACGATCTCTGATTGATTTCGCCGTGTGGGTTCGCATATTGTATTAATGATACGGCAATCCTTCGATTTTGTCAACAAAAGCGGAAGGATTTCCTGAACGTTTTCAAGACGCTGTGTGCTTTGGATCACCACCCCGGTTCGTTGTGGCAATCTACATGAATCAACATCTTTGGGGAATGAGATAACACAGGGTTCTTTCAAGCGGGAAATAATGCCGAGAACCTCATCGTGATCACGGTCGCCTATCACGATCACCCGGCGGTCTTCAGCTTCAAGTTCTTGCGCATGTTCGTGGATCTCCCGAACAAGGGGACATGTGCCGTCGATAATATTCAGCCCCATTTCTTTTGCCTTGATCATAAGATTGACATCCGTTCCATGGGCGCGAAGTAAAAGAGGTCTGCTTCCAACATTTTTAAGTGATTTAACCAACACCAGGCCCTTTTCTTTCAATTCATCCATAACAACTTTGTTATGTACAAGATCACCAAGAACGACCACTTCTTTATGTGTATCTAAAGCTTTACGGGCAAGCCCAAGGGCGTTCTTTACGCCAAAACAAAACCCGCAATGTTCTGCGATCTCAACTTTCATTGAAAGAACCTTTAACTTGTTGAGCCATTGCATCAACCACTTTTGGCAAAAGATCTTCAAGCTTTTCATCGCTTACGATCCCGCTGGCATGTATATGTCCGCCGCCACCGAATTTTTTAGCTATGCCATTGGTTGCGACAATACCCTTTGAACGGAAATTTATACGCGTTGAACCGTCGGGTCGTTCCTTAAACATAATTGCGACCTCAACTCCGTCGATCATGCGCATAAAATCCGTGACCCCCTCAGTGTCCATATCTCCGGCACTGTTCTCACCCAGCATTTTTCGCGTAATAATGAACCAGACGATACGCCCGTCATCCGAAAAATGCAAGTTTCTTATTATCTCTGAAAACAAACGGGCGCCAGAACGCGATATGTTTCCAAACAAATGAATATATGTTCTATAAACGTCAATATTGTATTCCATCAATTCAGCTGCGGCCCGATGACAATCTGCCGATGTGTTGCCAAAACGAAAATTCCCAGTATCGCCCGCTATAGCCGTATAAAGAGAGCACGCCATTTCCCGATCAAGATGTTCCGGATAACAACAATCGATAAATTCATAGATCATTTGACCAACAGAACAAGCCTTGTCGTTGACGATCTCCTGCAAATAGAGGGGATTGTTTTCTTTGGGATGATGATCAATGGCAACAATAGAGCATTTAGCCCTACGAATATCCTCGCCCAGTTGACCGATACGGCTGAATGATCCCGTATCAAGAACAAATACAATATCTACACCGGAAACGAGATCGCCATGTTCTGAGGGAACATACCGTTTGCATATTTTTTTCGGATCCATGAACTTGAGATTTGTCGGGGTAGGTGAAATATTGAAGATAAAGACCTCTTTCCCAAGTTTTTTTAAAAGTTCATAGAGGGCGAGTTCGGACCCAAGTCCGTCCGCATCAGGATTTTGATGGGTGGTTATGACAAACGTAGAGGCGTATCGTATCCGCTGCTCAAGCTCTTTCCATTGCGGTGTCATATTTCTGTTTGTTGCCATTTTAAAAAACTCCCAAATAGCAAGTATTTTACGAAGAAAAAGGCAAAAGGCAAAAGTAAAAAGGCAAAAGAAGCGGTTAAAGGCAAAAGAAACAAGATTTAAGCATAACTCGCCAGACAAATGATGAAAAAATAGTCACCTCTTATCATACGGACTATTACAGCGAGCACAAAGGCAAAAAAACGTGCCCTCCGTCACACTTGAAAATTCGGTCTTTAAGAATTGAAAGAAAAAACGTAAATTCATGGTGTCATGGGGACGAAATACTGTAAAAGATTTACACCTTATCTCGAGTTGTTCGAACCGCCATCTGCTTATATTTCGGAGCTTAGGCTTCAATATGCCTGGAAAAACACACTTTGGAAAATACCAAGAACGGATTTGCGGGGAAGGTCAATACGGATCTTAAGCCCCGGACGGCATAATCACAGCGACGGACCTGACTTTATTGATGCAAAGATCATGCTGGGCGGGAAATTGTGTACCGGTGATATTGAACTTCACCGACGAAGCGCGGAATGGTATGCGCACAAACATCATATAGACGAAAAATATAACAACTGCATTCTTCATATCGTGTTTCAATCTTCGAACAACACAATGGAAACGAGATGCAAGGACGGGCATATACTTCCCATTTGTTGTATACCCCTTCATGAAGTTCTTGATCTGGAGCCACCGGGATCATGCCGTATCTTCAAACCCGAAGAAACCCAATATTTTAATATCCTGAAAAAACAAGGCTGGGAGCGTGTAAATAAAAAGACGCGTTATTTTTATGAGAACAGGCTGCGGTTCCCTGGCGACGTTATGCTGTATTGGGGTCTTTTCAAAGCCTGCGGTTACCGCTATAATGAAGATAATATGATCAAACTTTTTATTCGTTTTCCCTGGGCGGCATACTGTGATGAGTTGATCGACAGAAACGACATTATGCCCATGCTAAGAGAGCTTGCAGGATTCACGCAAAGCAACATTGAGTTCGAACCGATCAGATGGACACATTCCAGAACAAGACCGGTTCATTTCCCGGAGTTACGTGTCGATTGGCTGGGAAAGCTGATGACTAAATATTTCAGGGCATCGCTTTCGGGTATTTTGTTTGATTTTTGCAAAAACAGCGATGATCTTCTGGTGCAGATCAATAAAATGCTGACCATACCCGAAGCCCAGACACCGGGCGCCGCTATTATCCGTGAGTTGTCCCTTAATACGATACTGCCTCGAATGGAAGCAATGCGAAAAGACCTTGGAGAAGAGGGTATTTTAAGAAGAAATATCATAAACTGTATAGAAAAAACCAACCTTCCCTCATCTTACGGGACGGTAAAAAGATTTCATGACAGACACGGGATAGAAGAAAACGATAAACAACGCCGAAATTGGCTCGTTTCACAGGGCGTATTGAATATTCAAGACCACTATTGCTCTCAAGGCATGCAATTGTCTTGTCCCATATGTTTACTGGAAAACACTTTTTCATAGTATCAAATCCTAAATCGTTGTACATTTTCAGACATGAAGAAAATATTTACACAAAGCGAATGGTCAGAACTGAAAGACCTGGTAACAATATGGAGAAAAGCGGGGAATAAACTGGTTTTTACCAATGGATGCTTTGACATACTTCACGACGGCCACCTGGCATTGTTGAAATTTGTTTGCAGCCAACCGGGTAAAACTGTTGTTGGTCTTAACAGTGACGAGTCGGTTTTGCGCCTTAAAGGAAAAAACAGGCCGGTCAATACGGCACGCGTAAGAGCCGAAAACTTATTGAAGACGGAATGCGTTGATGCTGTGATCATTTACGGAGAAGACACACCGCAAAAGATCACAGACTATTTAGAGCCCGACATTTTGATAAAGGGAGACGATTATAAATTTGAAACAACTGTCGGTGCACCCGAAGTAAAGGCTCGCGGGGGAAGCGTTATATTCTTTAAGCGCATTCCGGGGATCTCTACAACCGAATTACTAGAACAAAACAATAAATAAAATGAAACAAATCAGTCATAAGGAAGTTTGGTTTATGATGAAAAGACGCTCAGGGATAAAAATTGCAGCATTACTAATTTTGTCGGCTCTTTCGGCAGGAAGTCTTTTTGGGTCTGATATTCTTAAAATTCTTGAAGGATATGGCAGAGATTCCATCGCCACATTTTCCACACGAGACGCCCAATCGGAGGCAGCTCGGCTTTTTAATCTGATTCTGGAGCCCAACGGAGAAATTACCGTAGAAAAAGCCGAACAATATCTTAGTGACGGGAAATCTCCGGTTATCCGGGCATATTTGGCCGTAATGCTGGCTGATTATGCGTTCGTAAACAAGCACAATGACAGTGGATTAAGATATTTAAAAAGAGCAGTAGAGGAACATGACCCCATCCGCAACGATAGCTATTATCGTTTGGTATTGTCAAGGGCACAAAATATTATCAAAGAGTCTCCGGGGAAAGAACAGGAAAATAAAACCAGCGTTCTTGAAACATTTGCACCAAAGTCGATTAAAACCGAACCTATCGTAAAAGTTGCAGAATCCGCAAAAACCCAAGCGGAAGAAAATCCGGCTGAACCACCCCCCGCAAAAGAAAATGAAGCCATCCCGCAAATTACAAAAGAAATCAATTTCAGGATCCAGGTAGGTGCTTTTTCAGTGCAGGAGAATGCATTGAGAAAACAGGAATATTTTATAAAGAACAACTATCCTGTTGATATCGCAAAGCGTGAACGAAGCTCAGGATATTTATATCTGGTTCGTATTGGGGAATATGAAACATACGATGAAGCAAAGCAGGCCCTTTCCGAACTTAAAAACAAATACCCTGCTGAAGCCGGCATTGTGGTAAAGGTTGAAAAATGAGAGCTTTCCGTTTTTTAATTGCCCTTTTCATGTTCTTATCGGGGGTGCTTTTTGCCATTGTGGGGGATTGGAGATCCTACGGCTCGCAGCTGACGCTTCACGACTTGCATCTTTCGGATAAGAACATCATTGCCGGATCTCATGGCGGTATGGTCATATTCGATACGCAAAGCGAATCGTTCGATGAAGATGTTTCAATATATGATCTTGAGCATATCGATATTCTCAAATATTACGTAAATCAAGATGGAAGTGAGTGGTTCTCGTATGCCTCGGGGAAAAACGGGATCAGCTATCAGATATCAGGTGGAAACAGCGACTATTTTGATTTTGAATTCAATGAAGCATCTGATTATACCGGAAACGATAACCACGTCCTTGTCGCTTACATGAATGATTTTAATCCCGAGATCGCACACTTCGTCAAAAACAACAACCGTTTTATATTCCAGGATACTTATAATCAATTTCCCGGGTCTCCATCAAAGATATATGATATAGCGTTAGCCAACGACAGTTTATATCTTGCAACAGACAGGGGGTTGATATCCGCCTGGCTTTATGGTGCAAATCTCAAACCGGAAAGCGCGTGGAGAACGATCGAACTTGATAGCATCAATACTACTGAAAGCATATTCTCATCAGGCGACAGCCTCTACATTATTAATGAAATGCACGATATATATCTATACCAAACCGGCACAACATCAAAGATCTATAACGGAACCGATGCCGCGGTTGATTTCCTGAAGCAGGGGAATAAGATTTATTATGCCACAGAAAGAGCGGTTGTCGATATATTGTCTCAAGAAGAAATATTTACCACAGATGGCGCCATCAACGGATTTTTAATAACGGGCGACTCTCTGTGGGTTGCAGAAGAAAACGCCGGCCTGAAAAAAGTGAATTTAACGAACGGAAACGTTTCGTCATATATTCCAAACACCATGCTTTACAGCAAAGCGAATTCACTGGCCATAACAGAAGATCAAAAACTGGCGGTTTGCGGGTTGGAAGGAATCTCAATTCTTGACGGCGAACATTGGCACAATCTCGTTTTTTCGGCTTATGAGGAACATCTTGCAGATGAACAACAAACCGGGTTTTATTCTGCCGATACGCTGAACATCGCCTGGAGAACCGGCGGCCAAACAAGCGTTTACGATGCAATGATAAGTTCAGAAAACGAATTGTGGTGTTCGATCACAGACGTGAGTATCTATAAATACCCCCAACAGCCGGAAAATTCGGAAGGTCCCGGAGCATTGCAGCGCATTAATTTAGATGATTTGAGCAGTTACACCGTATATGATACCAGTGAAAGTGTGATCGTGGGAACTCAGGAACTTGGCGGAAGCCCCTATTATTTAAAAACAAGGGGTTTAAGCGAAGACAGTTACGGTAACATTTGGGCATTGAACGTTCATACTCTTGCGGGCGAAACCTTGATCCAATTCAGAACGAACGGAGTAATTCATAAATATTCGACGAGTGATTCCGAAGATAAACTACAGATACTTGCCCGGGAAATGATCTTTGATCAATATGGCCGACTTTGGATAGCAAATGAAGCGCGCCAATCTGACGTTCCGCGCACTACTGGAGGCATTACGGTCTTCGACCCCAATACAAATGTCTGGGCATTGATCACAACATCAGACGGATTGGCAAACAATGATGTTTACTCAATTGATATGGACCCCTTGACCGGCAATATGTGGGCGGCTACCGCATCCGGAGTTCAGATGATCCGAACGCCAACCAGCTTTAGCGCACAAACCGAATTCAGCATGAACCCACCCATTGACGGTTTGAGCGGTAAATTACCGGTGAAACTACGTATAGACCCCAAGGGAAACAAATGGATCCTTACCCAAAGCCAGGGTGTTCAAATCTATATGACCAACAACAGATGGTTCGATGAGGGCAATGGACTTTCCACAGATAATTCCGAATTGCTTGACGACGTTGTCTATGATATTGAATTCGACACAAAAAACGGATATGCTTATTTATTAACACCTTCCGGTTTGAGCAGATATGAAATTGCCTGGACGGAAGAAAGAACGGATATGAGCGAAGTTATCGTATTTCCGCAGCCATTTAAACCGGGAATAGATTCATACATAGCCATTGACGGGCTTGCAGAACAAAGCCATGTTCGGATCACCACTTTGGATGGCCGGGTATTGATCCAGTTCTCTGCAAATGCCGATGAGAACAGAGAAAAACAGATCGTTTGGGACGGCATACTGCCAACGGGCGATTATATTCCACGCGGAGTATATCTGGCATTTATTACCAATATCGACGGATTGAAAAAAACAGTAAAATTTGCCGTAGAATAAAGAGCGCAAGACGTGATTCATTGTAACCGGTGATTCGCAATCCGCATTTTCCTGATTTATAAACATACTTTAAATTTCTGAAAATATTTTAGGTGAGTTTTTCTGAAACTAAAATTCAAGATTACTCACTGCAATGCAATAAAGACAAAGCGTTATTCTGCTACTAGGGTATTTTACGATTATACTCTCTACGACGTTTAACATCTTACGTTTTACATCTCACGTTTCCCTCTTTTTCTCACCTGCGCCAAGGCTTCGTCGTGCATGCTTTTGCCTATGTACATCACCGAGAAACGCCAAATACTTTATTCTTTAATCTTTTGACCTTTATCTTTTCTATCAGTACATTTATTTGCTGTATATGTTTGTACTTGATAAAGGAAGAGAATGGACTCAAAAACGATCAGAAAACAATTCATTGAATATTTTGAAAAGACATTGGCACACACTGTTGTACCCAGTGCGCCGGTGATACCGCAAACAGACCAAACACTTTTATTTACCAATGCGGGTATGAATCAGTTCAAACCGTATTTTTTAGGAGAGATCCAAGCCCCGTTCAAACGAGCCGTAAACTCCCAGAAATGCATAAGAGTAAGCGGGAAGCACAACGATCTGGAAGCTGTGGGCCGAGACCATTACCACCACACATTTTTTGAAATGCTGGGCAGTTGGAGCTTTGGTGATTATTATAAAAAAGAAGCAATTGAATGGGCCTGGAAATTATTTACCGAAATATGGAAACTTGACCCGAAAAGACTTTATGCAACGGTTTTTACGAAAGATGATGAAGCTTATGACATATGGAAAAACATACCAAATCTGGAGTCCGATCATTTATTAAGATCCGGAGAAAAGGACAATTTTTGGTCCATGGGTGAAACCGGCCCATGCGGACCTTGTTCAGAGATCCATTATTACAGCGGCGATGATGTCGAAAATCAAGAACCGGAAAAAATAAATGCCGACGATCCGGAATATATGGAATTATGGAATCTTGTTTTCATACAGTATGACCGGAATGAAAACGGTGACCTTTTTCCCCTAAAGCAAAAACACATTGATACCGGTGCCGGCTTTGAGCGTATTGTAGCCGTTATGGGTGGAAAGAAAAGTAATTACGACACGGACTTATTCCGCCCGATTATCGAGCAGATCGAAGCCATCTCGGATATAGCTTATGATGCAGGCGATGCAGGTATTCCGCATCGGGTTATCGCCGATCATATAAGGATGCTAAGTGTTGCAATAGCAGACGGCGCTATTCCCGGAAACGAAGGGAGGTCGTATGTATTGCGACGGATCTTACGCCGGGCCGCTCGCTTTGGTCGCGAATTGCATATGAAAGAACCGTTTTTATATCGATTGGTCCCTGCGGTAGCGCATGTATTGGGCGAGACATATCCGGAAATAAAAAATCAACGCGAGCAAATACAAAAGATCATTCGAGCCGAAGAAGAATCGTTTGGTCACACACTTGACAAAGGTCTTGAGCTTTTTAAACAGATCGCGAAACAGGCAAAAAAAACCGGGCGAGGTCACCTGGAAAGTGAAGCCGTATTCAGACTATATGACACGTACGGATTTCCGATTGACCTGACGCGCCTTCTTGCTGAAGAAAAAGGACTGGAGATCAATGAAGACGAAGTAAATGTCCTAATGGAAAAACAAAGAGAACGGGCGCGTGCCGCAGGAAAATTTTCGGTGAAAAGCACCGAAGACCTCCAATGGATCGAATTGGAAAAAGATAAAAAAAGCCAATTTATCGGTTATGAACATTATTCATGTGAGGCACAGCTGATAAAATATGCGGTTGATGAAAACTTTAGCTATCTGGTTTTTGATAAAACCCCTTTTTATGCCGAGTCCGGAGGACAGGTCGGTGACCGGGGGCACATGCTGCTGCACAAACACAATATTAAAACAGACGCACGAACAAATATTATAGATACAAAGAAATTCGGAGAAGATATTGTTCATATTGTAGAAGGTTCTGTTCTGGAGGGTGGTGCTAAAAGCATTACTGCAACTCTGGAAGTTCAGCAAAGCCTTCGTAGGGATACGGCCCGCAACCATACGGCCACTCACCTGTTGCATGCGGAATTACGTTCAACTCTTGGCGAACACGTGCATCAGGCCGGGTCATATGTAGGACCGGACAGGCTGCGATTTGACTTCACTCATTATGAAAAAGTATCAACAGAACAGCAGATCAAGATCCAGCAAAGGATAAACACCCTGATCATGCAAAATGTTGAAGTTAAAACCGAGATCAAGCCATATACTGAAGCTATAAATGATGGAGCTCAGGCTTTGTTTGGTGAAAAATACGGCGATGAAGTCCGCGTAGTAAGCATGGAAAATGCTTCCATGGAATTATGTGGCGGCACCCATGTTAAGAGAAGCGGCGATATCGGCTTATTCCTGATCACCGGGGAAACTTCAGTTGCTTCAGGCGTACGCAGGATTGAAGCCGTAACCGGCCAGGCCGCGTTGGATATTATGAGCCAACAGCAACGTGTGATCTGCGGTCTTCGCGATCAGATCAAATTGCCGGAAGAAGAAATATTGGAAAAAGTGCTGGAAGCGAACGAAATGCTGCGCACACTTGATAAAGAAAACGCTGAACTCAAAAGTCAACTTTTGACTTTAGATATTGAAAAGTATTTTGAAAATGAAAGATCTTACAACGAACACCCCCTTTATGTTAATAAAGTCAGTGTCGAGAACATGGATCAATTGAAAGCTTTGGGAGATAAAACGCGGGAAAAAATAAAAAGCGGTATTGCAATTTTTGGAACAGTGATCAAAAATACGCCACAGGTTCTTTGCGTGGTTACGGATGACCTTGTAAAGGAAGGCTATAAAGCTGGCAATATCGTAAAAGTTCTAGGCAGGGCTTTAGGCGGAGGAGGAGGCGGTAAGCCTCATATGGCAACGGCGGGCGGTAAAAATACAGATAAACTTGATGAGATACTTGAAAATGCCACAGAGATTCTCGCTGAAGGGTAAAGCCCAAAAATGCATCAAAAACGTATATCTGCATTTTGCTCGGTCATTAATGCTTCTTGACATTTGAAAACATAAAAACTAACTTCTTACAATATATCACAAGATCGGAACCCAAGGGCAGTACAATTATTATGCCCCGAAGCGGTTCTCCGGAAAAACAAGGAAAAGGAAAACATGGGGATCGAGATCAACATTGCTTTGACCCTGCTGGCGATTACGGGTTTAGCCATATATTTGATCAGCATTTTGTTTATCCACGAATTTCTTAAACGCAGGAATGATAAAATCCCAGGCTTTTTTACTGTTTTATTCAATACGCGCAAATATTCAAGAAAATATAGAAATGTTTCCCGCGCCGAGCACCGAAAATCCGGCGCACTATCCTACATTCTTTTACTTTCTCTTATTATGTTCTTTGTGTCTCTCGTTTTGTTGCTTGTGATCAACATCCTCGTTAAATAGGAGAAAACCATGACAGTTAAGAAAAAACGCCCATGGTTATTTTTGCTTGCGGCTCTATTGAGTGCCGGTGTTTCTATCATCGTATTTCTTAAGGTTGTGCTGGCTAACGATACAACAGGTCGATTAATATTTGGAATTGTATGGGCGTTGATCGCCGTAATATGGTTTGGACAATATCTGTCACTGAAAAATAAGGGGAGTCATCATGACGAACAACCATAAGATCAGCACTGACGCTCTTATTGCTCTGGGGGTTTCTTTAATGGGTGTCAGTATTGTATTTATATTTGCCGTCAATACCGTGATCGGTTTTGCCCTGCTTGCCGTAGGTTTGGGGAACCTGGCAGTTGGACTGTCAAAAAGAAAACAAAAATAAAGAGCAGCAAAAAAAACAGTTCTCAAAAACCGTCCTGATAAGACAATCACTTAATTTGCTTCATAATACATCCCGCGTCCCTTACCATGCGCAATGATCAAATTGTTTTCCC
>CAYVLJ010000025.1:0-1179 GCA_964452375.1 uncultured bacterium
CATTTCAAGACTTATAACAACAGAGTCCTTATGAAATGCAAAATTGCGAATATTTATGCCTGTAGGTAAATGTGCCATGCTTTCTGAAGCCGGGAAACTGGCATTGTTGAATTGCAATTTGTAGGCTGTGGGATTATTTGCAAAGTATGCAGGGTTATTATGAAACCATATATCCCATTTATATCCATTATTTACGGTTGAATTAAGTGATCCATACCATTTCCCGATATCATCGCCGCCGTCAGCTTCAACCAAATTCAGGAACCAATTGTTCTGTGCATTCGGGTTTTCACCAAAGAATTCGGGTTCAACGATGTGCCAGATCAGAATACCACTGCCCGGGAGGCCCACATCAAGATCGGAAATATCAGTCAATACACCGTTCTCGATCGTATAATCGATAAGTTCAAGGGAATCCAGGACACGGAGCACATCAAGGTAATTTTCGAGATTATTTCTGGAATAATAAAGTGAATCGGCCCATATGCCCGCATTTTTACGGAATTCCATAAGAAAATACTCGTTTGAAGAGATCGGTAATTTATAGATCTCATCCCTTAACATTCTTATCGTATCTGATTTTGTCAGTTTTATCGGTTCTTCAGCTCCCAGTAAGTAACGTTCAAAAGCAGAAGGTTTGATAGGGAAGAGCCCGCTGCCGGTATTGGAGCCCTGGTCCATGAGTCCGAATGTGCCTGCGCCCGAGCGACCGTATTGCGTATCATACAATGTTGGTAAGCCAAACAGCATACCGGTGAGTAGAATTTCCGTTCCATTTAGTGCAATATTTACATTTAGCTGGTTTTGAGATTCGGGGAGGACCACGCCCTTTAGGCAGTTGGCCGATGCCAGGTCCGAATACTTATCGTATGGAAGATATTCCATCAGATAGCTTTCATCAAAATAAAATGATGGAATATCAAATGGAGAATCATCCAGGTCGATGTTGAAATCCTGACCGGCTCCGGCATGGTAGATGATCACGCCGTCATTATCGGAAATAAATTCTCCCGAATCTACAGCTGCCATGACCGATTCGTAAACCAACAAGGCCAGGCGGTAGTCCAAACTGTCCGGGTTGGAATAGTATCGCATCGGTTGAGTCAGGACATATGCCTGCTCATCTGGCGGGATAAGATATTCATCTTGTGTATTGATACCGATCAGACCGTTTGACGC
>CAYVLJ010000025.1:1218-15883 GCA_964452375.1 uncultured bacterium
AAAAATAAGTTCTGTAATGCGGAAGGGGATCAAGGGTATATACAGTATCATGAGCTGTCCATTCAGTGATCATGAATTTACCGTTACCTGTTGTCAGATAAGTATTATCTTCTTCAAATTCCACCCGGATGGCTAAAAGGTTTCTTGTTCCGGCAGGAATTTGTTCCGATAATATTTCAGCTTCCAATGGAAGGAAGCTGAAGATTATCCAGACGAAAAGGACAAGTTTTTTCATAATGCTTTCCGTTTGGTGATGTTAGAATTCGTATCGTAAGCTATAGCGCATCGTGTTGGCCAAAGGATGGCCTTCTTTACCGCCGGTGTAGGCGAAATCAAAACCAAGTCCACGATAAATGAAACCGAATCCGATGGTCGGGTTCATCACGTCGCCTTCCTGGTCGTAAATAAAACCTGCTCTCAGCGCGAACATTTTGTCATAGACATATTCGATACCTGTATTGAGGATCACTTCACGTAACTCATTGCTGAATTTACCGCTGGCCATCGAGCCTACCTCTGGAGTATCTTCTGCAAACTGACCGGCATCATGTCCGAATTCACCCCAACCGACCTCTTGTGTTCCGGTGGAATTATAGGTTCCGGGGCCGGTAACGGTGGCATCTGTGCTGGTATTTACCCAATAGGCGGCGCCCGCACCTTCAGCGGGTTTCACAGCATCAATATATTCTCCGTAAGAATTGTGCCAGCCTTTTTTATTACCGTTCTCATCATAACCGCCGATAATGCCGTCGCCACTCAGATCGATGTCGCCTTTATATTTCCAGTCGTCGGTAAATGATGTGAAAATTCCGACAAACCAGTTATCCGTATAGCTTTCCTCTCCAAGCTCAACATCCGTCGGTTTTCCGAGTTCGATAATGTAGTTGTTATTGGCATCCATGGCGGGATGTGAACTTGCAAGAATTCGGTTGAAATCAAGAACAAAGGAAAGATCGTTGTGTTCCTGTTTCAGAATATTGACATTGAATCCCATTTTTAAATTTGTAGGCTGCGGATCTGCCTGTGCTTTATCCACAAAGGCGATCTTTGGACCGATATTTGAAATGGCAAATCCTAAGTCAAGGCGATCGTTAAGCAAATTCCTGATCTGATAACCTATATCAAAGCCAAGATGGAAAGAATCTCCGTCTCCTTGTTCGGTTCCGGTTGATACCTGACTAAGCATCTGATAAGCAAATTTTAAATTAACACCGATCGCAGAATTAGGGGAAACTTTAGTTGCATAGGATGCTGAAACGGCTGTCATGTAGGATACGAAAGTACCCAGACTGTTACCGTATTCATCAGTCCATTGCTGTTCACCAAGATTCAAATAAATGGCATGACCTCCGAAGGTACCGACATTGGGAACATGGTAACCGCCGGTTAAAAAAGTATAGTACATGTCATTGACCAGATTTGGCAGCCATTTTGAGTACATTGCTCCGATCTCATTCTTTTTCATATATGCCAGACCGGCCGGGTTGTAATAGGATGCATAGGCATCATTGGCAATGGCAACCTGGGCTTCTCCCATAGCTTCGGCACGTGCACCGGGTGCGATCAGTAACCAGACGGCACCGGTATTGGTAATGGCAAATGCCGAGGATACGGTAAGCAACACGCTCAATGTGATGATCAGTAATTTTCGTTTCATAAAACAGCTCTCCTAATAAAAATGAGCGATCTTATAACGCTCATTTATATATAAATCGTTATAAGATGCGACACCTTAAGTTAAACATCGATTTTGTCAAGCACCTTTAACGAACTGATATTTTTTTTAGACCTCTTCTTTTATCAAGTAAATATTGTCATTTATTCATTAAATGTCAATTAAAAAATCACTGTTGGGAAATATCCGCGTTTTGCTCCAGATCCCGGATCCTTTTATTGAATTCATCCACTGATTCAAAATCATGATATACCGATGCAAAACGTATGTAAGCCACCTTGTCGATATCTTTTAAAGCATCAATAACAGCTTCGCCGATATCTTTGGAGGGGATCTCGATCAAACCCTCGCTTAGGATCTTGTTTTCAATGATCTTAACGATACTATGGATCGTATCCATCGAAACGGGACGTTTTACGCAGGCAAGGGAAATGCTTCGTATCAGCTTTTCCCGATTAAATTCCTCGCGTGTGCCGTTGTTCTTTACGACCAAAGCTGTTGTCAAACTAACGTATTCATAGGTCGTAAATCGATACTTGCATTTTTCACATTCTCGACGACGACGGATACCGTTATCTTTACTGAGGGGACGTGAATCGATCACTTTATTTTCTTCATATCCGCAATTCGGACATTTCATAATACAAAATCCTCATACAGGGGATATTTTGTCGAGAGATTCAGAACATCTTTTTTTGCTTTATCCAGAACCGTTTCATTCTCGGGATCTGAAATAACATTGTTAATGATGCCTGCGATCTCTTTCATATCTTCTGTTTTGAATCCTCTGGTTGTCAAAGCCGGTGTTCCCAATCTCATGCCGCTTGTTACAAAAGGTGAGCGGTCGTCGAATGGAACCATATTCTTGTTGCTTGTTATACCGATTGACTCAAGAAGAGTTTCCGCTTTTTTGCCGGAAATATTTTTATTGTGCAGATCGACCAGGACAAGATGATTGTCCGTGCCGCCTGAGACAAGATTGAAATCATAAGAAACAAGTGTTTCGGCAAGAGCTTTTGCATTATCGATGATCTGCTGGCAATATGTTTTGAATTCCGGTTTTAAAGCTTCACCGAAAGCAACCGCCTTTGCAGCAATAATATGCATAAGCGGACCACCTTGGATTCCCGGCATGACGTTCGAATCATACAATTCGGACATCATTTTTACCCGTCCGCTTTTGGGAGCCACAATACCGAAGGGATTTTCAACGTCTTTACCCATCAGTATCATACCGCCCCGGGGACCGCGAAGTGTTTTATGCGTAGTTGTGGTGACAACATCACAATAGGGAATGGGCGAGGGGTGTAATCCGGCAGCGATCAATCCGGCAGGATGAGCGATATCTGCCATTAGAAAAGCGCCGACCTCATCCGCGATCTCTCTGAACTTAGCGAAATCATAATGTCTTGAATAGGCGCTTGCACCTGCGATGATCAATTTGGGTTTGTGTTTTCGGGCTTGTTCGGCTACATCATCGTAATCGATCAAACCGGTTTCTTTTTTAACGCCATAAGCAACAATATTAAAGAGTTTCCCTGAAAAATTTACCGGAGAACCATGAGTCAAGTGTCCGCCGTGAGCAAGATTCATTCCAAGAACCGTATCGCCGGGTTTGAGTAAAGTGTGGTATACGGCCATATTTGCCTGAGAACCTGAATGGGGCTGTACATTTGCATATTCACAGTTAAAAAGTTCTTTTGCCCTGTCCCGTGCAAGGTTTTCAGCTTCATCAACGCATTCGCAACCGCCGTAATAACGCTTTCCGGGATACCCCTCGGCATATTTATTCGTCATAATATTGCCGGATGCCTCAAGAACAGCTTTGGTTACGAAATTCTCGGAAGCGATCATTTCGAGGCCATCTTGCTGTCTTTGGAGTTCGTTTTTTATCGTATCGAATAAAACGGGGTCGTTTTTCTTTATGTTCTCATACATAATACACCACTATTTTCCTGTTAATGAATGAATTTTATCAACTCTTTTCTGATGTCTGCCGCCTTCGAAGTCATTTGCAAACCACGCATCAATGATAGATTCCATTTCCTTTAGACCGGTCATACGGGCACCCATGGATAGAACATTCGCATTATTATGCTTGCGCGCCATTTCCGCGTGCAGGGGTGTTGTGCACAATGCGGCACGCACACCTTTAACTTTATTGGCTGCAATGCTGATACCTATGCCGGTTCCGCAAATAATAATACCGGTGCTCCCCGGATTATCTGCAACGGCTTTTCCAACGGCAACGCCGAAATCGGGATAATCCACCGAGTCTGAAGTAAATGTACCTTTGTCTATAACGGAATATCCCATGTTACTGACATAATCAATAACATGGGATTTTACTTCGTATCCGGCATGATCAGCGCCGATATAGACTATTCTACGGTTACTGTCCGAGTGATCCACGAATAACTTGCTCCTATTGGTTTATAAGTATTCGTATTTACCTTATTGATGTCACCTATCAAAAAACGGTCTTTTGCTTTTGCAATTGTAAGGTCATTATCATATAAATACTTGATTCGGAACTGTGCATTAAAATTTCCGAGTTCTTTGGATTTCTTATAATCTTCATAAGCCATGTGATAAACGATCTTATCATTGCAATCGATCTTACCTTTTTCCAAAGTTGTCATTTCAGCTAGAGTCTCAAGTACTTTGCCACGAACAAAGTATACTTCGCGATTTTGAGGTGCCAGCTTTATGGCGTTGGAAATAATATTATAAGCTTTTTCATAATTCTCAAAATCAAGATTACGCAAGGTTACATCAACCTGCATATTGATATCGCGGGGATTTGATTTTGCATAGTTTTCGAGAACTTGCAAACCTTCCTCGGGCTGAGCGTTATTGTCATAAGATTCGGCAAGCTTTTTTATCAACGTAATATTTTGAGGATTAAATTGAATTGACTGTTTAGCGACGCTAATGGCGTCTTTATAATTGCCCTCGTTAAATAAAGCGTTGATATAACTTAAGGCCTTTGAGGCATCGGTCATGTTATTTTCCCATGCTTTCTGGTAAAACTCTTTTGGGTCACGGCCCATTTTACCGAGCACGGAAATAATGGCATTGATCGCATCATTATTATCCGGTTCAATATCAAGGATATATTCCCAGGTGTCAAGTTCTTCGTCGTACATTTCAAGCATATCGTAAGCATTGGCTTGTTTTGAAAGATACTCGATATCATCAAGATATAACGCATTATATTGTTGATAGATCGCTATGGCACCTTCGTAATCACCGGCCCTTTCTTTGTAATAAGCCGATAATTGCAGGAGGTGCCGGTTTGTTGCATCATAACTTAATCCCTGATCAATAAAATAAGCGGCGGAATCGGGTTTGTTGAGTTTCATATAGCATTGCGCCATATCTTTAAAAAGGGGATCGACAAAATCTTCCGCACATCCGGCATTAATGATGAAACGATAATTTTTTAATGCCTCTGTCCAGGATTGCTGGATCATGTACTGCCGACCGTTACTTAAACGGAATTTGCATTTGTTGAGCACTTCTTCTTTTCTTTGTTGTTTTGCTGCGTTGATCTCATCCGTATTTGATTGCGCTTGCGGGGGAACGCAATTATATACACCGAAAAGAAGGACAACCAGCAAAAAGGACATTAAAAGCCACTTTTTTGTTCTCGTCATTTTATCTCCTAATACTTATCTGTATTTACCTCGTGTATTGAACCAGTTTTCCGCGATCGTAATGCTTAGGTTAAAATGATATACGAACTCGGAAACATCAATGGTCCCTATCCCAGCTTCTTCATATATTGTCCCTTTGTTGTATTCCACAACAAAAGCTGCATCCACGCGATTCTGGTACTTGGTGAACGGAACTCCCATTCCAAGGGTCAGACCATAGGTCTTTACAGGCACGCCCTGCGAATTGGCCATATATTGCTCTTCATAAAATACACCGCCTCGATAGGTCAGTGACTGATGAAAAGGCACATATTCGCTGAGAACACCTTTTCTTTCAAACCCAAATCCGTAATGATTGAAAGGCATTATCTGCGAATCATCATAGAACGGATTAAAGGAAAAATCAGATGCCAGATCAACAAATTGATATTGCATCCAATCTACTGTGAAAATATAACGAGGTATTGGCATGAATGCAAGACCTACAGATAAACGGTTTGGAAAGACTGATGTGTTTGTGTAATCGACGGTATCAATGTAAGAATAAAAATACGAGCCGGTTGTCATGTAGTTAGTGATCTGTCGTCTTGATGAATTGTTTACATAAGAATATGAGAGTCCCAGCGATAAGTATTTAATAGGCTTGATATTTATTCCACCGGTGAATTTCCACCCGGAAAAACCCTGGTCAGTCTCGATAAGAACATCGGAATATGAATCAGATGAAAAATCCATCTCTTTTGAAATATTGTATCCTCCGATAAGATAATCGGCGCTGACACCGATGGAAAGCAGGTTGCTTTTGAAGAATGAATAACCTGCTCCAATGGTAGCGGCATAAATATTGCCGACTGAAGTAGCGGTTTCATTATAATCGTTTAGTTCATCATTTATGCGGTAGGAGGCGTGAGAAGATGTCAGAGGGGTGAGGCCTAAAGCAAAACCGCCTTTTTGAGATAAGGGAAATTTGATCATTCCGTATGAAAAGCCGGTATTATTGTCGGTGTTACCGGTACCGATGATGGCATTGTGACCGGTATGAACAGACATTTCAAGCCCCGCCTTTTTTATATGAGCCAAATTAGCGGGATTTTGAAGATTAACACTTAAGGAATCCGAATAGGCTGCGGATGATTTCCCGCGACCCAAAGATGAAACGGAATAATTTAATCCAACTTTTCCTATGCCGTAGAGTTCAAAAACCCCGGCAAATCCAAAAGTGAACGACAACAGTAATAAAATAGCTATGATTGATCTTTTATTCATTATTAACCTTTGTATAGACAATATCCAATTCCGTTTTATCGGGATCTATGGACAAAATGTTAAAACCGTTATATTCGTTATTCAAATAGAAAAACAAGCCTTCATATTGATTATCTTTTGGATTTGAGATCAAATACTGAACCAATTGAGATATATCGATCTTGATCGTATCGGATGGATCGTCAATAATGTTGGATATCGCAGTGTACATATATTCAATGCTGTCATCCTCCCAATAATCAGTTTTGAACAAACGCGCTGTAAGGTAGATAAGAGTATCTTCAATATTGATGTTAGTACTCAGTTCATCCATCACAAGGTGAAGATCCGCTTTGTTTAAGAGATCCGTCGGTCCGAGCAAGGTATCTTGCCTGATATTATCCATTTCAAGAAACGCACGATGAATATTGCCCTGAGATAAATAGAATAAGCTATCCGGTATAATGGAACTGCTTTCGGTGTATTGCATATCACCGCTGGAATAAACGAAAAACGTACTGTCTTTTAAATAAACATCGTTAGTGTCGCTTAAACTGCATTCAAGTCTTAATCTGGGTCTTAAGTCATTTGATGTTGAAGAATATTCTAAAGTATGAAAAGCGATCAAACCATCGCTAAGATCACTTTTCTTTACTGTAAAACCGTTATTGACGTAAAATGAGTCTCTCTTTGTATACCAGTCATCGATCAACGTCAGATCAAGTGGAAGGTAAACGGAATCGGCATCGGTCGGAACCGAATAAGTATTGTAGTAAACGGTGTTACCTTCAAGTTTTTCAAATGTTTCATCAACGGCGGAGATATTTTCCCAGTATAGGGACGTGTCATTTGCCAGCATTGAAATATCTAAAGAAATATTTGCCTCACTGCCCCAGTAATCAGCGACGTATAAGACAACGTTTGCGCTGTTTATAGTTGCCACGACTGAATCGTGAAGGCCTGACAATGATTCAAAATTCGTAAATTTAATTAAGAATTCCATGTAAAGATCATTGTACTGCCCTGCTTTATTCTGAGTGAGAGAATTGCCTTTTGCGGAAACATTAAGATTTTTAACGCCGGTTATGATAGATTGATCATAGGTTAAAGTATCAAGAACCAGCGTTCTGTTACCATATGGCGTTTCAAAGATATTTTCACTGCAGGAAGTGGCCAGAACAGCAATTATTACAAAGCAAAAAAAAGCCAAAGTAAATTTACTTTGACGTCGTTTTGCGTTTGTGGATGTTGATTTACAGGCTGTCGAGAAATTCATAAAGTTCTTTTGCAATTGGACCCCAAAATTCTATGTTATTGTTAGAGGTGTTTATGTCGAATATTTTATAATGTTCCTTTTTGGAAGATAAAATCTCACTTATTTTCTTTTTTCTGATTAAAGAGTCTAACTTATTGTCTTTTTTTGATTTAAGTCTTATAACACCATCGGAGTATTTTAATGCATTTTGCAACAGGTCGGCGGGTTCAAGCAGATCTTTCGTATCTTTGATATTGAATTCTTCCATGGTCTCTTTTGGGAAAGGAAAGAAATCTTCGTCATTGCTTAGAACAGTTACGATCTTTGTGTTCGCAAACCATTCGTGGTCTTTAAAGACTGTTCTCAAAAGGACAGGAATAAGGGCTGAATGCCAATTGTAGCAGAGAATGACATCAGGCTGCCAATATAGACGTTCCAGTGTGTTCAATGCGGCAAAACTGTAAAGCAAATAAGTTTTGTAAACATTATTGTTTTTTGGCTGTTGGTAATTGCTGGTAACTTGTTTTGTGATCTCTTTATAGTATTCCGGATAAATATTAAAATAAACCTGAACGCGGGAGTCGGGAATAAAAGCGGATTTTACGGATGAAACGATTTCTTCATTCTTAGACTTAACCGAGATCTCTTTAAGACGTATCACTTCGCGTAAGATGTATTTTCTTTCCGAAATATAACCGTAACGAGGTAAGAAGACCCGCACATCGATCTTATTGTCATTAAAGACCTTGGATGTATTTGATATAAAATCACCCTCTGTAGATGCCGGTGTAAAGGGAGTAACTCGCTTTGATATATTATATATTTTTAAACTCATTCACATTTACTTGGTTTTTATGAACATAACCCTATAAATTACAAAATTATTTATCTTGTGTCAATCATTTAACCAATTATATAAAATAGCTTAAAACCGTTATTTTATGCCGTTATTTTTTGACAATATTTCAAAATCAGGGAACATTTAAAATAAAGCATCATGAAAAGCTTGATATAAAAGATTGATAAGAATATCCTTGTAAAAAAGAACAAAATTATTAAACTTTGTTTTATATAGCACAGGTGAGAAATGGCAACAAAACTGCAAAATGAATTAAGATCGAACCGTTCTTTAAGGCACCTGGTCATTTTAGTGTCAGCGGTCATTGCCGTATTCTTTTTAAAAGAACTCAGAAATATATTTATTCCCCTTTTCCTTGCGATATTTTTTGCCTTTTTATTTGGTCCCCTTGTGAATTTCATGACAAAAAAGAAGATCCCGGATTTTGTAGTGATACTCCTGTTGTTGATCATTGTCAGTGTGGTTTTATTTCTCATAGGAACGGTGGTTTATGCCAGTATTACTTCTTTTGCCAATGAATTTCCAAAATATCAGGATAAGGTTATCATTACATTCAATAATCTCATGTCGCAGCTTAGGATACCTTTGGAAGACGCACGATATTTTTTCCAGGAAAAGGTCAATTGGTTCGAGATCGCCGACAGAATGTCTTTACAGAGGGTTATTACATCAACAATGGGCAGCTTTCTTGATTTTATTGTTTCGCTTGTATTAATGATCCTGCTGTTGATGTTCATTATTTCCGAAAGAAAGAATATCAACGAAAGAATGATATCGCTATTATTAAAATACAAGAATAATTTTAAACCCGGTATAGTTAAAGAAATTCAGAAAAAAGTTCAAACTTATGTTTCCAGAAAGACAATTATCAGTCTGGGCACTTCCGTTTCTGCAATGGTGATCATGTCCATTTTTAAACTGGACTTTTTGATCATTATCGGGGCGCTGACCTTTGTTTTGAATTTCATACCCAGTATCGGATCCATCATCGCAACGATTTTCCCCATACTTGTCTATTTGCTGCAATATGGTTTTGATGGGAATTTTGTTATTATGTCAGTTCTGCTTATTAGCAGTCAATTTCTTTTTGGAAATGTTCTTGATCCCAGATATCTCGGTCAGGGCTTGAAATTATCTCCTCTATTTATAATTGTTTCATTATTTTTTTGGAATTGGTTGTGGGGCCCCATCGGAATGATCCTTTGCGTTCCGCTTCAATCCATTATTGCTTTGATCCTGCAGAACAGTGGCGGCGCTTTTACCATCCGGGCGCTTATGGGAGAGAACCTCTCGGAGGAAAGCTCCCCGAATAATGAATAATGAGCATTAGAACAATAGAACATTCAAAAAAATAACTTTTAAGAGATTAAGCGTTTAGTCGTTTGATATTAAACCTGCCATCGGTTAGAACACAATCAACTATAAATTGGATATTGGATATTGGATCTTAAACTTGATAAAAACAATTATCATTCAAATAAGATTTTACAAATTCCCATTCCTGATGTGTTAAACCCCATTTCCCGATGACATTGGTTTTGTTACGGCGCAGATCATGGAAATCCGATCCGCCGGTATATGGCAGATCATGTTTTAAACAGTGATCAATGAGAATGCGGGAAAAGGACTTGGAGTGATGAGGATGATAGGCTTCAAAACCGTCCACCGGCAGCATTTTCATAACATCGAATGATATGTTGTTTAAAAAGAGTCCGGGATGGGCAAGAATACTGATACCGCCGGAATGTTCGATCAACTCCAGCGCTTCATAAAAATCCAACCGGGCTTTGGGTACATATGCCGATTTTCCATCACCAATATATTTGTTAAATGCCTCATTGAATGATTTTATAAAGCCTTTGGCAATGAGTGCCCGTGCTATATGAGGACGTCCTAAAGTAGTGTCTGACGGATAGTTTTTTTTCACTTCTTCGATTGTAAGAGGGCTGCCCAATTTAGTCAGTCGTTCGCACATGGCCTCGATCCTTTGGCTTCTTACTTTTTGGAAATGCTTAAGGCGCTTGATAAAAGTCTCATTTTCAGGATCAAAACCATATGCCAGTAAATGCAAGCCGATCTCTTTATACTGAACGGATAATTCAACACCCGGGATAGCAATACCCTTATAGGACTTTTTGAATTCTATAAATCCTCCGAATGTATCATGATCCGCTAAAGCAGCGATACCGATCTTGTTCTTATGCAGCATATCAGCGATTTGAGCAGGAGAGTATTCACCGTCCGAAGCAGTGGAATGTATATGCAGATCGGCAACGATAGACGTATCGTTGTAAGAATCGGGTTTATCAACTGTCATATTTGATAATGTTATAGTCATAAGGCGGTAAGTTAAGTGATAAAAATTGATAAACAAAAATAAATTCGTAAAACGTAAGACGTAAAACGTGAGACGTAAAATATATGATAATTGTAGAGACCCCCGCTTCTGTGGAGAGGACGATGTACAGGTGTTTATCGTTTATCGCTCCTCAGACTCCAGACTCCCGGTTTCTCATCACTCCTAAACTCGGCTCTAATAATCGCTGTCCCGCGAACTTAGAATTTCTTTTAGGGAACATTTTTTGTAAAATTTAAGTAAACCTCTGAAATAGAAATATTATTGGCAAACGGGTAAAAAAGTCATATATTTTTCAATCAATTAACTACCTTTAGGAGGGAAAAAATGAAAAAGATCCTCATCGTTGTATTGGCAATGTTATGCTTGACGGGATTTGTATTTGCTGAAGCACTTGTTATCGGTGAAAAACCCACAACCATCGAGATCAGCGGTAAAGATGGCGGTCGCCTGGATAAAACAGCCTGGTGTTCCTGCGAACTTGAAAACACACTATGGTGTTTATTCTACGTAGATCCTGATGAATCGGATTTGAACGTAGCAGCCGAAGACTCTTTAGATGTGCTTGATATTCCTAAAACCCAACTGAAAACAGCTGCAGTTATCAATTACAAAGATACAATGCTACCGGGTTTTGCCGTGAATATCGTTTTGAAGAACAAACAGAAAAAATATCCTGATACGCTTTATTTAACTGACAAGAAAAAAGTTTTCCAGGAAAAATGGGGCTTAACGGGTAATACCTATTGTACTTTGGTATTCGATAAGGACGGAACACTTTTATACCGTTACGACGGTCAAATGGATGAAGCCGAAATTGCCAAGTATATTGATACGATAAAGGCAAATTTATAAAAATTGATAAAGCGCGATCAACATCGCGCTTTTTTTATCACAAGAAATTATTGGAAGGAGAATAGAATGGACATATCACCAATTATCATTTGGTTTGTCGTAGGCCTTGTTCTGATCTTAATGGAATTTGTGATCCCCGGCCTTGTCATTGTCTTTTTTGGATTGGGGGGCTGGGTAACCGCAATTTTGGTTGCTATTTTCCCCGAGATGGCATTTTGGGTTCAGATGATGATCTTTACCGTGTTCTCCGTTGTTATGCTCGTCCTTCTTCGCCGTTCATTGAAAAAACGTTTCTTTTCGGATCAGGAAAATGCCGAGAGCGAAGGCGTCGATGATTATATCGGAAAGACAGCTACTGTTGAAGCGGATATCAAAAACGGTGACGGAAAAGTCAACTTCAAAGGTGCCACTTGGTCAGCCTATGCTGACGAGGATATTCCGAAAGGATCAAAAGTGACCATCATCGATAAAAACAGCATTAAATTAAAAGTAAAACCAGTTAAATAAGGAGTTAACCATGACAGTATTAACCGTTGTATGGATAGGTCTTTTTATTTTTGCTCTTGTTATTTTGGCAAGAAGCATAAGGGTCGTACCCCAAAAATCTGCCTTTATCATTGAGCGTTTGGGAAAATATAAAAAAACACTGACAGCCGGATTTCATGTTTTGGTACCGCTTCTGGACCGGGTTGCATATAAACACACACTGAAAGAGCAGGCGCTGGATGTTGCCTCACAGATATGCATTACAAAAGACAATATTTCTGTTGAAGTGGACGGCATACTTTATCTTCAGGTGATGGATGCGATGAAATCATCCTACGGTATTGATGACTATCAGTTCGCTTCGACGCAGCTTGCCCAGACAACCATGCGTAGTATTATCGGTAAAATGGAACTGGATAAAACCTTTGAAGAGCGTGATGCCATCAATACATCCATTGTGGATGCAGTTGATAAAGCATCTGATCCCTGGGGTGTTAAAGTAACGCGTTATGAAGTCAAGAACATTACACCGCCTCAGAGTATCAAAGACGCGATGGAAAAACAAATGCGCGCTGAACGTGAGAAACGCGCATTGATCGCGGAATCCGAAGGTGACAAACAGGCGAAGATCAACCGCGCAGAGGGTGAAAAACAGGAATTGATCGCTAAATCCGAAGGTGAAAAGCAACGTCGGATCAATGAAGCCGAAGGTCGCGCAGCGGAGATCGAAAAAGTTGCCGTTGCCACAGCTATGGGATTGAAAGAGATCGCAACATCGATCAACGCCAAAGGCGGCGCAGAAGCTGTAAATCTGCGTATTGCAGAACAGTATATCGGTGAATTCGGTAAACTTGCTCAAGAGAACAATACCATGATCCTTCCCAGTAATCTGACGGATGTGGGTGCTGTTGTTGCAACCATCGGTAAGGTTCTTGAACAGACAAAAGTAAAAACACCCAAAGTAAATCCAAAGACGAGCATTAAAAAATAATGCGTTCATACACCGAATATCTTACACTCACGATCCCCACACGCATGGAATTCGTGAATATCACGCCTAGGGTTAGGAAGATCCTGAAAGAATCCGGTATTCAGGAAGGTCTTTGCCTGGTCAACGCTATGCATATTACGGCATCGGTATTTATCAATGATGATGAATCCGGCTTGCATGAAGATTATAAGAATTGGCTTGAAAAACTGGCCCCTTTTGATCCTTCTCCGCAAGCATATCTACATAACAGGACGGGTGAAGACAATGGCGATGCCCATCACAAACGCCAGATCATGGGCAGAGAAGTGGTGGTTGCCGTTACGAAAGGAAAGCTGGATTTCGGACCTTGGGAGCAGATCTTTTATGGTGAATTCGACGGCAAAAGACCAAAGCGGATACTTATAAAGATTATTGGTGAATGATAAAATATACCGAACGGTCTCAAACCGTTCCGAAGCTATATGAAATTAAAGTAGAGACACGCTAAAACGTGTCTCTATAGTTTTTCCCAATAAATTAAGAAAGCCATGGTTCTTTTCAACATTTGAACCTTCAACCGTCATCATTATTCTGATATTCTGACTTCTAACTTCCGACTTCTAACTTCCGACTTCGTATTTCTATATTAATTTGTTAAATATCGCTTGACTGAAAGCTACTTAATAGATATATTAATCGGCTGTTTGTGATGCAGAAGAAAATAGGAATAGGAAACAAATATAATGTATGCAATAGTTGAGATCAGCGGAAAGCAATTCAAAGTGGCAAAAGATAACGTGGTCAAAGTACCTGTACAGAATGCTGCTGTTAAGGATAAACTGGAATTTACCAACGTAATGCTGGTTGACGATAACGGAAAAGTCAAAGTCGGCACACCGTTCGTTAAAGACGCAAAGGTCAGCGCTAAAGTAGTTGAACACGGCCGTGATAAAAAAGTTATTGTTTTTAAGAAAAAACGCCGTAAAGATTACAAAGTGAAACGCGGTCATCGTCAGGGTTATACGATCATTAAGATCAGCGCAGTAACGGTTGGAAAACCTAAAGCTGCTCCTAAGACCACCAGCGAAAAAGAAAAAAAGACTGAAAAGGAATAAAAAATGGCACATAAGAAAGGTCAAGGTAGTTCGAATAACGGTCGTGACTCAAATCCCCAGTACCTGGGTGTCAAACGCTTTGGCGGTCAATATGTAACGGCCGGAACGATCATCGTTCGTCAGCGTGGTACAAAATTTTTCCCGGGCAACAATGCCAAGATCGGTGGAGACGACACTATCTTTGCAACAT
>CAYVLJ010000025.1:15923-22317 GCA_964452375.1 uncultured bacterium
AATCTGAAACGCGGACGCAAAATGGTTGATGTTCTATCTGCATAAGCAGATCAATAAATGAATATTTTGACCCTGTCTTTCGGCAGGGTTTTTTTATATTTTGAAGTAAGTAACAAAGAGTAAAAAGTAATGAACCAAACTCTAAACTCAAATTCTTAACCTTAACCCCTAACCTTATTTATTGTTCATACCAAAAAAAAATCATACATTATCAAAAACGAAAGAGAAATCCATGAGTAACAATAAAAAAAGCGGTTTTGAAAACATATGGGCACCATGGCGAATGGATTACATCCGTATGCCCGAAGAAGAAAAACCCAAAGGTTGTATTTTTTGCAATAAACCAAAAGACAATAAAGATAAAGATGATCTCATCCTATACCGGGGTAAGCATGTTTTTGTTATTATGAACCGATATCCTTACAATAACGGCCATCTGATGGTGGTTCCATACAGACATTTGGATGATTATAATGCTCTGAACGATGAAGAACTGCTTGAAATGTCACAAGTAACCCAAATGTGTATAAATATCCTGAAATCTAAAATGAGACCTCAAGGGTTCAATGTGGGTTTTAACATCGGTGTGTCGGCCGGTGCGGGCATAGCGGAACATATTCATCAGCATATTGTTCCACGCTGGACAGGCGATACGAATTTTATGCCGGTGCTGTGCCATACCAAAGTTATGGTTGATGGTTTGAATGAATGCTGGCTGGGTCTGAAAAAAGCATTTGAAGAATATAATTCTGGTAAATAGTTTGGAGTCAAAGGTCATCAGGTCAAAGGTCATAAGGAAATATGCAAAATATCCTAATGACCTTCTTACCTAAAACCTTTAACCTTTAATAACAGTATTGATATGATATTCAAGTCAAACTCAACGATCAGACAACCTTCAGTAGCCGGACAATTTTATCCGGGTAATGAAAGAACCCTTTCAAATATGCTGGATAAACTTTTTCTTGAAGCAAAAAAAGAAATGGTTTTATTGGATAAGCAGATCAATGCATTGATAGCACCACATGCCGGTTACGTATTTTCGGGAAAACAAGCTGCTAAAGCCTATGTATATCTGGAAGACGCTCAGTATGATCTTGTTTGCATTATTTCACCAAGTCATCGCGAATATTTCCCGGGTACTTCGGTTTATCCGGGAGAGTCCTATAAAACACCTATGGGTACCTGCCCTGTAGATATTGAAGCGAGAACCATTGCTTTGTCCTGTAACGGGATGAGCTCAACCTTAGAGGGGCACAGAAGCGAGCATGCTTTGGAAGTTCAGCTCCCATTTATTCAAAAAGTTTTGGGAAACATAAAGATCCTACCGATGGTCATGGGCGATCAAAGTGCCAAGTCTATAGAAAACACATCTGAATGTGTTAGAAAGCTTTTTAAGAATTATCAAGAAAAAGTGTTATTTGTTGCATCTTCTGACCTGTCGCATTTTCATTCTGCAGACACTGCAGATGAAATGGACGGTGAATTTATTCGTTTATTGAAAAATGCCGATGCTGAAAGAATCTTTCAAAAACTTCAGAATAATGAATTGGAAGCTTGCGGGGGAGGACCTATACTTTCAATACTGAAAGGTCTTGATATTGCTCCGGAAGAGATCGTGACCCTGGGTTACAGTCACTCGGGACAGGTATTGAACGATAATGATTCAGTGGTTGGTTATACATCAGCGATCATGATAAAAGGATAAAAGATGATAGATATCGTTGTATTCAATGAAAATGAACATGGATTCTGGGATGATTTCGTTAAAAATGCAAACAACGGGACCCTGTTTCACGAGCGGAAATTCTTAAATTATCATCCAAAAGGAAAATTCAAAGATCATTCTTTGATCTTTATGGAAAAGAACAAACCTATTGCATTATTTCCCGCTGTTGATACTGAGATAGATGGAAAAAGAACTCTTGTATCTCACCGGGGATCTTCATACGGCGGAGTGGTTCAGCCCATGAACCAAGGTGTTGAAAAAAACTTGAAGATCATTAAAAAATTGAACAATTACGCTTTGGATAGTGGTTTTGATTCCATAGTGATGACACTTCCTCCTGATATTTATAATCGCCAATTAAACAATTATCTGGAATTCGCGTGCTTTTCGGAAGGTTACAAATACTTAAAGCGTGAGATTTCATCGGTCTTGAAACTGGAAGATCATATCGATAAGAATCTGGCAAAATTTAAAAGCACTCACCGTACGGCTTATAGACGGGGCGTTAAAATGGGTGTCAGAGTAAAAGAATCTGATGATTATGAGACCTTTTATGCCATTTTGGAAAACAATCTCAACATCAGGCATGGAGTAATACCAACCCATACGCTCAAAGAGCTCCTGAAACTGAAAAAACTCTATCCCGCTCGTATTCGTTTATACGGAGCCTTTCTTGATAAAAAGATGATCGCCGGCATTGTGATGTTCGATGCAAACGAACTTGTCACCCTTGCTTTTTATATTTCGCATAATGAAGCTTATCAGGAATACCGGGGAGTAAATGTGTTGTTCAAAGAGGTTATAGAGGAAAGCATTGATAGGGGATTCCATTATTTGGATTACGGTATATTTACCGTTAATATGGAACCGAATTTCGGACTTGCCCGTTTCAAAGAAAATTTTGGAGCCGGAGGGGTGTTCAGGGATACTCTTAAATTGGAATTATAAAAAAGATATCAGTAGAGACGCAGCATTGCTGCGTCTCTACATATTATCACAGAAAGAATATAATGGTTAAACAAGACATACTCCACTTGAGTAAACAAACTGTTATCTACGGCATCGGCTATGTCGCCGCCAGAATGATCAATTTTCTATTATTGCCATTTTATTCTTATCATATGTCACCTGAAGAATATGGTGTGGTTTCACTTGTATATGCTTTTATCGCATTCATGAATATTTTCTATCACTATGGACTTGAAAGTGCCTTTATTAGATATTATTCAAAAACAGGCTCTGACGAGGGATATGAAAAGAAAGATGTATTTTCAACGGTATTTTCATCGTTGATAGTCACTTCAATTGTATTTTCCTTGCTGATCTGGATCGCAGCGCCTGCGATCGGAAAAGGAATACTTGATTCTTTTTCTTATAATCGTATCATTAGAATGACCGCCGGCATCCTGTTTCTGGATACTTTGTACCTGATCCCCTTGCATTATCTCCGTGTTAATAATAAGGCCACATTATTCACAGGTATTATGCTGGCTAATGTCCTGATCAATGTGTCCATGAACATTTATTTGATCCGTTTTCGCGGTATGGGCATTGAAGGTGTATTTATCAGTAATCTTACAGCTTCCGGTTTTTCTTTGTTAGTGCTGATCCCTGTGATAATTAAGAATTTCAAGGTAAAATTTTCAAGTAAGCTTTGGAAAAAACTCATCCTTTTCGGTTTGCCCTTTGTTCCAAGCGGATTGTCAAGTATGATCATCGAATTGAGCGACCGATATATGCTTCAGTGGTTCAAGGGTATGGAAGATGTCGGACTGTATTCTGCCGGTCATAAGCTCGGGATCTTCATGATGCTGGTCGTCATGGCTTTCCGTTTTGCCTGGCAGCCTTTTTTCCTGCAAAAACGGGACGATCCCAATTCCCTGAGATTGTTCTCAACGATCATGACGTGGTTCGTTTTTCTAATGACGGTTGTTTTCCTGTCGGTCAGCTTTTTTATCAAAGAGATCGTTGCTTTAGAGATATTTGGCCGTCATATCATCAATGAGAGTTTTTGGGCCGGCATCATCGTGGTGCCATTGATCCTGGCTGCATATTTGTTCAACGGGATCTATATAAATTTTCAGCCCTCTATTTTTTATACCGGGAAAACCTGGGTGATCTCAATTGTAGTGGGTATTGCTGCATTTATCAATATCGGATTAAACCTTATTTTGATACCTCGCGTCGGTATGATCGGTGCCGGGATTTCATCTCTTTCAGCCTATGTATTTATGGCTGTTTGCACTTTTTTGATTGTACGGAAATGGATCGATGTGCCATATGAATGGCTAAAGCTCGCTGCAATGTTTATTCTGACACTGGGATTTACCTTGATATTCTACCTGTTTCAAATTCAGGATGCCTGGCTGAAACTGCTCATGGTGATCGTCTATACTTTCATGGTATTTTTATTAATTTATCCCCGAAAAAAAGGAAAAGTTGTTGTCAAGCCGACTTCTTAAACATTCCATGATCTACACGGGCGGCAATATACTTGCCCGCGGGCTGAATTTTATTATTCAGGTAACGATCTGGAGCAATCTTTTTCCGCCGGAACTCTATGGCAGAGTTGCCTATTGTTACGTGTTTATCAGTTTTATGGCGGTTATTTTACCCTTTGGCTTTGACGCAGCCTTTATGAATTATTATCTTAGAAAAAATGAAAAGGCCGCTTATCTGAAAAACACCCTGTTTTTCATGGCTTTGCTGGCATTGGTCTTTACAGGTCTGGCATTTTTATTCAGGAACACTCTGGCTCCGTACGCCATCCGAGTTGATTCAGGCAAGCTTTTAACACTTTCCCTTATGATCCTCTTCTTTGATATTCTGAACAATCAGGGCATTCTTTATCTCAGAGCCGAGAATCGAGCCGGATTAAGCGTGATCATTCAAAATGTCGATATCGTTATCCGCCTGGTGCTTTTATTACTTCTGGTCAATATTTTTACCAAAGATATTCAATACATTTTATGGGCCAATGCCGCATCTTCGGCAACCATCTTTATCATACTTGTCTTTATCATGATCCCTGCGATAAAAGGTGCCGCAATATCCGGTCGCATACTGAAAGAATTGTTCATTTTCGGATTGCCTTTTATGATCTCCGGATTGTTTGACAGGACCATTGAATTGGCCGATCGGCGTTTGATCGGTCATTTTATGGGAGACGAAGCGGTCGGCCTTTATGTGGCGTCTTATACGGTTGCCGTTTTGATCCGCCTGTTGGTACATAGCTTCAATGCAGGCTGGCAACCCTACTTTTTAAGAGAAGTGGATAATAAAGAGGGAAGGGCAAAACTAGAGACCATACATATTCGAACCGGGGTGATCTTTATTGCGATCTGGTTCATTGCAGCTGTTTGGGTTCCTGAATTGGTAAAGATACCTCTCGGGCAAGGACGACACCTGCTTCACGCTTCCTATTGGGGCGGTATAAGTATTATTCCCGTCATTATGGGGGCCTATGTCATGATGGGTTTATATTTTCTTCAACTTCCTGTTTTGTATTATCAGAACAAAACGGCAATGAATGCGGTTTTTATGGGAATCGGCGCTGTTATTAATCTTGGTCTAAATCTCATTCTTATTCCTCATATGGGTATTATGGGTGCTGCAATCGCTACTGCGGCAGCTTATGCAATGATGGCTTTTTGCATTAGGATCTGGTCTGTAATAAAAATGAAAATGAACATTAAGGATTTTAAACTATTGGCGATCATGATCGCTTCCGTTTTATTATTTATTTCCATTAAAGCTTTTTCACTGTCTTATTTTTGGAAATTTCTCATCTCCATTCTATATCTTGTATCGATCTATGTCATTCAGCCGCTTAAATTGAAAGATATTATCAGGAAATAATATCTTTTGAGAATAAAACCGGTCGCTTTCTTTACTTCTTTTATTATTGATGGTAGAAACCCGTCGAGGTGACGGGCTCCTATGAGAGAGAGAGTATTATTTTTTATTAGGCGATTACCACAATCCACCCTCTAAAAATACTTTTACATTTAGGACCATCGGTCCCACAAAGCCATTACAGGTGACTGTTCTGCTAACCTTACCGGTAGAACTGAGCGTTATGTTTTCAGCATTGTAAGATCCCGATGTTAACCCGGATTTCAATCTTACATAAATGCTTGTCGAACCGACCGATCCGCCGCTTTGGGTTAAGCTAATGGGATCGGTTGGAGTAAATGCAACACCCGTTCCGGTTGAGATCTCGTAATTGGTTGGGGGAGTTACCGATATATTTGCTGTCAAATCTTGGCCGCTGACTGTAAAGCTTTGTTCCGCAGAAGGTCCGCTGCCGGGATCGTAATTAAAATTTGAAATTGTCTCGACGCTTGGGTTAATACTTTGGCGTACATCGCCGCTGCAGGCAACGGTTTTGCTGATCTTTCCGGTAGAACTGATGGTGATGTTCTCAGCGTTGTAAGAACCTTCAGATAAGCCGGATTTAAGACGCACATAAATCGTAGTTGAATTAACCGATCCGCCGAGATCTATCCTGTTTATGGGATTCGTGGCGGAAAAGCCGGCGCCTGTTCCGGTTGAGATCTCGTAATTGGTTGGAGGCGTGATCGTAATATCATTTGTCAGGTCAGCTCCGCTGACGGTAAAACTCCGTTCGGGAGAAGGTCCATTTGAGGGCTCATAAACAAAATC
>CAYVLJ010000026.1:0-3905 GCA_964452375.1 uncultured bacterium
GATTTAAAAGGACCTGGGATGAACTCTTTTTTTAAACTATCCGTATTAATTATCTTGTTAACCTAAGCAAATTTAACGGATCGGTTTATTTTTCCTCATTCTTGAGCATAAGCAGATGTGAAAGCGGAATAACCAGTCCTATTATTACAGTGATCCTCAAGGTCGTACCCCAGGCTACAAGTGCGGAACCGTAAACGATAACATTAAATAAAAAACTTACCAGCATTCCAGCCAAAAATGTGAGGGCTCCTACAATAAGGCAATTGAGGACAAAGGTCCAGAATTTCATAAAACACCTCCTAATTTATAAAAAATCATACTATTGATTGGTTCTGTAGGCAGAGGAGAAGGAGGATCAGCAAATCGTTTCCTTTGAGCCATTTAGTAATAAGTGGAGTCATTTACTGTGGCGCAAATTCTGAAAATCTGTCTGATGTATCTAAATTTAAGACACTTATATTTGGAAATAAAGGAAAAAATGACAATTGACAGTTATGAGATACGGGATTTGATCACTGGATAATTAAAAAACCAAGAATTGAAATTTTAGAATAATAACGAAAAAAGCTCCCATCCGGGAGCTTTTTTCATGTATGTCAGAGATTCATTACTTCTCTTCGTCGACAACCTCATAATCGGCATCTTCGACGTCTTCACCCTTATCGCCACCGGCATTTGCATCAGCTCCGGCATTGTCCGCATCGGGACCACCGGCCTGCTGCTGTGCCTGTTGGGCTTGTGCATAGACCTTTTCAGAGATCTTCATCATGGCCTGATTGACAGCCTCGATCTTTTCCTTGATCTCATCTGGATTGTCTGAAGTCTTGACCTTTTCCAATTCACTCAAAGCATCTTCAACAGGTTTCTTATCGGCGTCTTCGATTTTGTCGCCCATATCATCAAGAGCTTTCTGTGTAGAGAAAAGAACCTGTTCTGCCTGATTGTGAGATTCCACTTTCTTGCGGAATTTTTCATCTTCTTCGGCATGCTTTTCAGCTTCATCGGTCATTTTACTGATCTCATCTTCCGTCAAACCGCTGGAAGATTCGATACGAATATTCTGTTCTTTGTTCGTAGCTTTATCTTTGGCCGAAACGTTCATGATACCATTGGCATCGATATCAAAACTCACTTCGATCTGCGGAATGCCTCGCGGTGCGGGGGGAATGCCGTCAAGAATGAAACGTCCCAGTGTTTTATTGTAGGACGCTTGTGAGCGTTCACCCTGAAGAACATGGATCTCGACCTGGGGCTGATTATCTGCCGCAGTTGAAAATATCTCGGATTTCTTGACCGGAATGGTTGTGTTCTTTTCGATCAGTTTAGTGAATACGCCGCCAAGGGTCTCGATACCGAGAGAAAGAGGAGTTACATCCAACAGCAGTACGTCTTTGACGTCGCCTTGAAGCACACCGCCCTGGATGGCAGCACCGACAGAGACAACTTCGTCGGGATTTACGGTTTTATTCGGTTCTTTGCCGAAAATATCTTTGACGATCTTCTGAACTGCCGGAATTCGTGTTGAACCACCGACAAGAATTACTTCTTGTATATCGGAAGCTTTCAAGTTTGCATCCTTAAGCGCGTTCTCACATGGTTTACGTACCCGGGATACAAGATCTGCTGTCAATTGATCGAATTTAGCGCGGGTCATAGAAACGTTCAGGTGTTTGGGACCCGATGAATCTGCGGTCAGGTAGGGGAGATTGATCTCCGTCTGCATGGAACTGGAAAGTTCCATTTTTGCTTTTTCTGCAGCTTCTTTTAATCTTTGTACAGCCATGGGGTCTTTCGAAATATCCATGCCTTCCTGTTTCTTGAATTCCTCTAAAAGATATTCAATAAGTTTTTGATCGAAATCGTCACCACCAAGGTGAGTATCGCCGTTGGTGGATTTGACTTCAAAAACACCGTCGCCGATTTCCAGGATTGAAATATCAAAAGTTCCGCCGCCAAGGTCGAAAACAGCTACTTTCTCTTCTTTACCTTTGTCAAGACCGTATGATAGCGCTGCTGCGGTCGGTTCATTGATGATACGTTTAACTTCCAATCCGGCGATCTTGCCGGCATCTTTTGTGGCCTGGCGCTGAGAGTCGTTGAAGTAAGCAGGAACCGTAATAACGGCCTCAGTCACTTTTTCACCCAAATAATCTTCTGCGATCTGTTTCATTTTTTGAAGTACCATCGCGGAAATTTCAGGTGGCGAATAAGTCTTTTTATCGATCTTTACTCTAACGTCATTGTTCTTTCCTTTTTCAACAGTATAAGGTACTTCCGAGATCTCATTTGCAACCTCGTTGTACATACGGCCCATAAAACGTTTAATACTGTAGACGGTATGTTTGGGATTTGTCACGGCTTGACGTTTGGCAGAAGCACCAACAAGACGCTCGCCGTCCTTTTTAAAGGATACAACCGACGGTGTCGTACGGTTGCCTTCAGAATTAACCAAAACTTTCGGTTCGTTCCCCTCCATGATCGAGACACAGGAGTTAGTGGTTCCTAAGTCTATTCCAATAATTTTACCCATATCATTCTCCTTTTATTCTTTACCGGCAGACGAGTAAGGCCAGCCGATGTGTTCAGTATATTTCAACCGGATAAGATCCGACATGTTATTAATTACAAATACCATGCCAACGAACAGCGGTGTGCCAATATGGCAAAAAATATGCCATCTAATGAAATTAGTTGATATTATGGCTAAATTATGGGAGAAGTAGAGATGGAAAATGACATTTTCATCAACACATCAACTCATTGACTCATCGACTTATCAATTCATCAACGAATTCATAATTCATCATTCATAATCCATAATTATTTTCTATATTACACAGTATAATTTTAACTCTATGAGGCTATATGATCCGCCCCCCTTTTATCGGATGTTCAGATATTCTCAATTTTAACATTGATGACATAATGGATAAACTGGATTATAAAGTACTATTCAGGTCAAGATGGAAAATGGCCAGGGGAGGAGAAGAAATGCTTGCGGATCTGCTGGAAGACAAGCGTATTCTTACTTCGATGAAACCAAGAGGTGTTTACGGTTATTTCCCTGTGTATCGAAAAGATGATAAACTAATACTTGTTGATTCCGTGGCATGGTCTTTTCCTGACGTTAAAGGTAAAAACATTACAGAGTATTTCAAGACTCTTGAAGAAGGTGGCGATATCATTCCGATGACTGCAGTCACGATCGGCCGGGAAGCCGTTGAATTGTCCCGTGAAATGCATAGGGACAATGATTATGCCGAGTATTTTTTATTATATGGTTTGGCTGCCGAATGCACTGAGGCGACCGCATCAAAACTCAATGAGAAAATTGAAAATGAACTGGGAATAAGTAAAACCTTGCGGCGTTCATTCGGGTATCCGGCATGTCCGGATCTGTCTTATCAGATACCTCTGCTGAAGCTTTTAGAGGCAGATAGGATAGGAATAACTTTAAACGAATCGAATCAGTTAGTGCCGGAATTTTCAACGACGGCTTTTATTTTGCATTCAAAATTAGACGATTAAGTTTGTTTGTCATTTCGACTGAAATGAATCCACCAATGGGTGGATGAATGAAACGGAGAAATCTCAAACATTTAAGAATAATTTGTAATTTGAGATCTCTCCACTACGCATCGAACAAGTTAGCGGCTCCGGTCGAGATGACAGAAGAGCATAAATGAGTTTAAAGTTTATCGTTTAACGTTAAATTCTTTGTGTTCTTCGTTTAAACCCTAAACTCTAAACTTTTAAACGAAACATGATATTACAAGAAATGTTTTTTTAGAATAATTCTCAATCAGAGATTGATAAAACACAAAAGGTAAAAACATGAGCGACGTCAAACGGCAACTGAATCTCTTTCAGGTGATCTCCATTATTATCGGACTTGTGATCGGGTC
>CAYVLJ010000026.1:4005-10671 GCA_964452375.1 uncultured bacterium
GCGGTATCCGCTCTGGATGTTTTTTTTCCTGCTCTCACTGTAGATGCCATGTCCACAAAGCTGATCGCCATTGTTGTGATCATACTGCTAACTGGAATACACGTTCGTTCAGTTAAACAAGGATCTTGGGTGCAGGTTGCATTAACGGTTCTGAAGATCATTCCTCTTGCAATTCTTGCAATTCTTGGCTTGTTCTATTTAAAATCCCCGAACGTTTTCTTTGAACCGCGTATAATTGAACCTGTCGGGCATTCCATTATTTGGTTGATCATAATGGGAGCTGCCGGCACGGTCTGGAGCTATGCGGGTTTCCCGAATATCATGTATATGGCCGGGGAGATCAAACGGCCGCAAAAAAATATACCGCTTGCCTTGATCGGTTCGGCCCTGTTCGTTACCCTGATGTATATTTTGATCTCATTTGCTTCAGGTGCCCTTATCCCGCATGAGGAAATTGTCCAAACACAGGGATTTTTGAACCCATTCAAATATTTACCGGCTTTTTCGGGCATCGCATCGGGATTCTTGGCCATTGCGGCTTTTATTTCCTGTATTGGAGCAACGAATGTTTGTATCATGAGTCAACCGCGCCTGCAGTATGCGATGGCTAAAGACGGCCTGTTCTTTAAAACCTTTGGAAAAATACATCCGAAATTTGGAACACCGGTCAATTCTATCCTTTTACAGTCGGGTTTTGCTATCATTCTGGTCTTTATGAGTCAGGATACTTTAGATACACTGTTGGGTTATTTTACCTTTTCTTATCTCTTCCAAAACATTCTGGTATATGGAAGCATTTTTTGGTTGAAAAAACGAGAAGATTACAAACCCTCATACAGATCCCCGATGTGGAAGGTCATGACAGTTCTTGCCATTGTTCTTCCCATTCCCTTGATCGTAGCAAGTTTCTCTGCTTTCCCGATAATAGGAATCATATTCAGCATTGGATTCACCTTGCTGGGCATCCCGGTTTATTATTTGTTTAAGAAACGATTGAATACGGAATAACCTCACACAAAACCTCTAAGAACACCTAGTACCACAAAAAGAGAATATTTTATCCACAAAGATTCATAAGGCACGATAAAACAACCGCCAAGTATAAAAGCTTACAAAGGACTAAATATCAATTGTAAGTTTAATTTATTTGCGAAATTATTTCTTTGTCCCTTGTTAACTTTGCGGATATCTATACAGTGGGCTTAGTTTTTTTATGGGTAAATGCTTTCTTCTTCGTGTTTGTGGCTTTGTGGCACTTGGTGCCTTTGTGTGAGGTATTTTATCTGTCCAATAACACATCCAGAGCCGTTTCGATCACCGTGTCGTAACCCTGTTGCATATCGGATGAATCCAGTACGGCATAATGGTCCGGAGGCACTCCATTCTCATAATTGATACCGTCCGGCGTAAGTGTGCGGGTGATAGAAAAACGATAGGTCCACCCGTTAGGGAGTTGTCCGCCGTTTGGCATGCCCAATCCTCCTCCTGTCGTATCACCAACAAGAAAAACGTTATCCAATGTTAGGGTTGCCAGAGAGAACATGGAAGTTGCGCTGTAAGACCCGCGGTCGATCAGAACGGCAATGGGTTTGGTATAATGCAAAAGTGAATCATAAGGTGTCGAATATGCGGCTTTTGGCACGGTAAATTCTTCATGTCCGGGACCGGACTTGATACAGGTCGTATAGACGGGATCCTCGCTCAGTGTGAAGTAGGAGAGAAATTTGAATACGTTCAGAAGATAACCTCCGCCGTTTTGCCGCATATCCAGTATTAGACCCTGAGTGTTTTTATATCGTTCGAAGATGAACATCATGTTATCATCCGTGAACAAATTGGAGAATGATGAATAACGGATATAACCCACTTCGTTCCCGGCAATGAAATCATGGACAAAAGGACCCGTATAATAATAGTCGGTTCCGAGATAATTTTCCTGAATAAAACGAAAATCAATATTATTTGGACCAAGTAATCTGATATCGTAACGGGACATATTGAATTCCGAGAATAGATTGACATGTCCGTCCTGCAGTTCGTTCATCATGGCCCCGAGATAGGTGAACAAAGAGTCGTCACTAAGATCCACATGGATCTTATCTGAATATGTCAGGTAGATATCATCCCAGTCAACATTCTTGACGTCAAAATAAGCATATTGCTGATCGACTTTATCCCAGAGATATTGAAAAGTTGTTCGCGGATCATCCCGGGTATCATTCGAAAAGACCAGGCGTTCACAGGAAGCCAGTATGATCAACAATATGATCAATGTGATATTTAGAAAATATTTTTTCATATCAGTTCAGTTTAAAATAAAATGCCATTGTGAGATTATGGGATGCCCGTTCCAATAAATAAATATCTTTTTTCCCGCTTGTGTACATATCCCAATCGTATTTGATCTCTATGATATTTCCATTTTGCAGGTATCGTTTAATTCCCAGTTCAGTTCCCATTTTATATCCGCCAAAATAATATTCTCTTGAAAAGAAATCCATATCTTCCGGATTCAAATATGCAAATTCCGGGCGTCCATTCAGCAACAATACGGGAAAATCCAGTTTAAAGAACGCCCTAAAATCCCTTTTTGGTCGTTTGTATTTAATAAAAAGGAATTTTCCACTTTTTTCTTTTAAAGAATAGTCATATTCCAATTGCGAACCGAACATTAAATCGAACAGATAGTCAACATTCAGGGTTGCATTTTGGAGATCAGGGTTGACCGCACTAGAAACCGATGCATCCAAAATCCCGCCAATGCGGATACGTAAATTTTTGGGCAGATCCAGAGGAATGGTACGTAAATATGAAACATGTAATCCGCCGATGAAATAATTCAAATTATAATATCTTGCCGCAAAACCAGCCGTATAACTCAAGTCGCCCTGAAATATGAATGCTACTTTTTCTCCGATCGATTTATATGCGGCTTCAGCGTTTGAATATAGTCCCTGATATCGTAAGGGTGAAGTACCCGTATCTTTGATATGGGCATAACCAAAGCCAAAATTCCCAAATAAATAATGATCAGATGGATTTCGGAATTGTCCCCTGCAAGGCATCGTAAACAGAATAAAAAGAATCAAAAATAAAGGGTATTTAATTTTCATGAAAAAAGATAGAGTAAAATTCAAAACCATGCAATACAATTGTATTAAAAACTATTGCTATATGGTTCATATCGAGTATTTTTTATATTTGCATTCATTTGAAATAATTCAAAAACAGCTTGAAAATCAGGCATTAAGAATGATATATTAACTTGAAAATATTTAAACATCTTTGATACCCTCATCCGGGTTTCATATGAATTGAGAGAGAGTTAGATATGATCCAGCATTTAAATGATGAAAGTCGTGATATGACGGAAGCCACTGAATTTCAAAAAGAAATGGCTGTCCGCCTGCTTAACAATATCCCCGGGTTTTCTTATAGATGCAAATACAAGCGTTCCTGGACGATGTTATTTCTATCGGAAGGATGTTTTGATGTAACGGGTTATAAAGCTGAAGAATTAATTGAAGACAAAGTAAGATCATATGGTCAGATCATACATAAAGATGATCGTAGCATGGTCTTTCGAACCGTTACCGAGGGATTTAAACACCAAGACCATTTCGAAATGGAATATCGCATTCATACAAAAAAAGGGGATATAAAATGGGTGTGGGAGCGGGGGATATGCATTCGTGGAAGATCGAAAGCTCCGGTTTTTGTTGAAGGTTATATTGTGGATATTACAGAGAACAAGCTGAATCAATTACAGCTTGAGGAAAGCGAACATAAGTATCGCGAGTTGATGGATATGTCTCCGGACGGAATTATTCTTCTTGATATGAATGGCATTATTAGAAATGTAAACAGAGCTTTCTGTGAGATTTCCGGTTATAATTCCAAAGACTTTCAGGATAAGCACATACGAAATATCCCGTCTGTGATCAAAGGGAATCTTAATCTATATTTGAAAATGTTCAATTCCATTATTTCAAAAAGATCCGACAATAATATGTACTTCCGGTACCTACATAAATCAGGGGCTGCCCGCTTAGCTGAAGGACGTGTCCGGCATATCAAGGTAAATGGTCAAAAATACATTATGGGTATTTTACGTGATATATCACAACAGGAAAAAGAAAAACAAGAACTTGTCACAAGAAAAATAAAAGCCGAAGCATTATTGAACGCTTCGCCGGATATCATGTTCGTTATCGACCGTGACGGTGAGATAATTGATTATAAATCAGATCCATCGGAATTGTATTATCAAGACGATGACCTGATCTCTAAAAATCTTTTTTCCATTTTACCTGAAGAATTAAGTAAAATAACAAAAGAGAATATCAAGAAGACACTTTCTACACATAAAATGAATTTATATACCTATAAACTGGATATACCTAACAAAGGGGAAAGCTTTTTTGAGGCTCGCATGGTAGAAAGTGCTGAAAATGAAGTAACCGTAATTATCCGTGATATTACTGCACAGAAAAAGATGGAGATCAATTTACTTAACGAAAAGGAAAAAGCCGAAGAAAGCAACCGATTAAAATCGGCCTTCCTTGCCAATATGAGCCATGAGATCAGAACACCTATGAATGCGATCATGGGCTTTTCCAATCTTTTAAATAGAGCAAACGATCAAGCTGAACGGGAAAAATTTATTGAACTTATCAAAACAAGCTCGGAATACCTTTTGCATCTGATCAATGACGTCTTATTGTATTCTCGCCTGCAAAGCGAAGTGATACATTCCAATATTACCCATATAGAATGTAAAGAGATCTTACAAAAACTTTACGATACAGTCATATTGAACGAAACATTGAATGAGGTAGAACTCCGGTTTGAAATATTAAAAGAATGGGAAAACCTGACATTCTTGGGCGATTACGAGAAAATATGGCAAGTTCTCAATACTTTTATTTTAAATGCCGTCAAATATACCATGAAAGGTCATATCAAGGTTGGAATGGAAATATCCGGCGATGATATTGAATTTTTCGTTGAAGATACCGGCATAGGTATTCCTAAAGAGGAACAAGAAAAAGTATTTGATCGCTTTTATCGTGCCAGTAATGTTGAATCGAGTCCGCTAAGGGGTACAGGACTCGGCTTAAGTATTGCAAGTGAATTGGTCAGGATCATGAAAGGAGAGATCGGAGTTACTTCAGAAATGAATAAGGGATCGAGATTTTATTTCAGGATCCCTCTTAAGCACAGTCATATCAGTGATAAAAGCATAAAGCATAATGAAGGTCAACAACTGTCACGTCAATTTCGAGATCTTTGTATTCTTATAGCGGAAGATGATGATTCAAATTTTCTATATTTAAACGAATTATTGAAACCTTGTACCAAACGCACCGACAGGGCCAGAAACGGCATCGAAGCTGTTGAAATGGTCAAGAAGCAACGTTACGATCTTGTTCTTATGGATATTAAAATGCCATTAATGGGAGGCTTGGAAGCGACCAGAGAGATCAAGAAGATCGATCCGGATATTCCCGTCATTACGCAGACAGCTTATACACAACCTGAAGAAAAGGAACAGATTGAGGAAACGGGTGCGGACGCCTACCTGGAAAAACCAATATATCAGGAACAGCTACGCAAAATCATCAATGATATTTTTAACCTTAATCTGTGTGAATGATCTTAAGAACGATCACATAGGATCAACTGCCGATAAACCCGCGACATACCCGGAAGACCAGGCGATCTGTAAATTGTAACCGCCGGTGGCGGCATCCAGATCCAATATTTCCCCTGCAATGTACAATCCGGAGATCTTTTTACTTTCCATGGTGGATGGATTCACTTCTTTTAATTCGACGCCCCCGGATGTAATGATGGCATCATTCCAACCGGTATTGCCGGTTATTGTAAAATTCATTTCTTTAAGGCCGCGGTGAATATTTTTTCTTTCTTCGCTGCTGATCTGGTTGCAGAATTTATCCGGATCACATTGAGTATATTTACAAAAAGGATAGATCATTTTTAACGGCATCAGATTTTTCAGCATACTTTTTAACTTAGATTTACCATGAAAATCCAATTCACGCAGTAAGCGTGCGTCAAGTTTATCCCGGTCAAGCGCAGGCTTCAGGTCCAAAGTGATCTCAACATACTTGTTTTCCCGCATAGCGATCACGGCATCCCTGCTCAGGTCAAGAATGATCGGTCCGGATAATCCGAAATGTGTAAAAAGCATTTCTCCGAATTTTGAGCGTTGTTTTTTTTTGTCGACCCAAAGCGTAGCTTCCACGTTTTTAAGTGATAAACCCTGCATAGATTGAGCCAGATCTCCCGAAGTTTCGAGCGGAACCAGTGCGGGGAGCGTGGAATTGACTTTATGTCCAAGTTCGCGGAGCATGCGAAAGCCGTCTCCCGTACTGCCCGTAGCAGGGTAAGATCGTCCTCCAGTGGCAACGATACATTTGTCACAATTGAATACTGCACCGGTATCAAGTGCCACACCCGTTACTTGGCCATCATTCTCAATTATTCGTTTAACACGGCGGTCATATTTGATCGTTACACCCGATTCTTCGACCCAATTGACCAGCGCCGTTACGACATCCATCGACTTCTGGGATTCCGGAAAAACCCGTCGTCCGCGTTCTTCGATGGTCGGAACACCAAGTCTGTGAAAATGTCTTATAA
>CAYVLJ010000026.1:10681-20714 GCA_964452375.1 uncultured bacterium
TGATCATATCGGTTACGACAAAACGTGCGAATATGGGACGGCAGAGTTTCGCTAATGGAAAGCTCTGCTTCATGTAGTTCTGAATATCCGAATTGTTCGTGATATTACAACGGCCTTTGCCTGTGATCAGTAATTTGCGTCCGGCGCGCTTCATGGAATCCAGCAAAAGGACAGATGCTCCCTGTTCTGCAGCTGTACCCGCAGCCATCAAACCTGCTGCACCTGCGCCTATAACGATGATATCGTAGTGAATTTCAGTCATGCCCGAAATTAAAGGCAAATGGTAAAAGGACAAAGGCAAAAGTAAGGAAAAAGTAAAAGTATTAAGAGAACCCTTTGCATAACCTCCCATTCAAGCATTTGTGGTTAAATTTTCCCTTGTCTTCCTTAAAAATCTTGCCAATAACCCGTTATTAACAGCGATTTTCGCGTTGACAAGAAAAAATTTTCCTCACAAATCAAATATTGTCAGGTTATGCAAAGGATTCTAAGATTAAATATCATTAATAAAATAGAAAAATTCTTACGAATATCTTTGACAAAAAGATATATAGTAAGTATAATTATTACGAAAAGAGAATAATCCGCAATAATTCGTAAGGTTGTGTAATAAAATGGGAAAGAATGCTAAAAAACTATTAAAGGATGCGACCTTGAACTTGGTCATGAAAAAGGGATTTAAGGCAACCAAAGTTCAGGATATTTGCGCGGAAGCCGGGGTCAGCAAGATGACTTTTTATTACTATTACAGCAATAAACATGAGATCGTAGAAGAAGTAATAACAAAATTTTTCGATGATACGATCGAATCATCGAAAAAAATTATCGAAAAAGATGAACCCTTTCATGATAAGATAATGGAACTCGTTCATTGGAAAGCCGATTTTGTTAAAACAATGAGTCCGGAATTTGTACAGGAACTGTATCTTGACGGTGGTAAATATGTTGACATCATGAAAGATGTAATGCAAAGAGCAACGGCATTGACCTATGAATTCTACAGCGATGGAAAAGCTAAAGGGGAGATTAACCGTACTGTCGATGTAAAGGTCATCATGTTCTGGATGAATATTGTGTCGGATATGATCATCGAGGGGAAATTCAATCATTTATTCGAAGATCCCAATGAAATGAATCGTCAAATACGTGATCTGATGCTATACGGAGTGTTGGGCAACAGAGAAGAAGAAGATTATCACGATCTGACCATGTTCTAGGGAAGTTTGGAAGTAAGAGTATTCATTCTTAATAAACTCTAATACACCGAACACCAATCGCTAAACTTTTGTGTCAAAGTGATTAACTAACTACTTAATTTCTGAAACAACTTTTTTAATCTTCTTTATATGATCGGGTGTTGTTCCACAGCAGCCACCCACAATGCAAGCTCCCGCTTTTAAGATCTCAGGTACGTATGATGCCATATGCTCCGGGGTTTCCGGAAATACTGTTTCACTTCCATGAATTTCCGGTAATCCGGCATTGGCATGAATTAGAATGGGATGATCCGGTGCTGTATTTTTAATGATTTTAACATAATCCACCATGCCGTCAAGTCCATTGCCACAATTCGTGCCAAGCACATCGACGCCGAGTTGCAGCATTTTTTGGGCATATGCTTCCGGTGTAATGCCCATCATTGTAAAACCGTTCTCGAAGGTAAAAGTACAAATTACCGGAAGACCGGTCGTTTTTGCCGCTTTTATCGCCAGTTCGGCTTCATCTAAAGCTGAAAAGGTCTCAATACAGAAAGCGTCTATTCCACCATCGGCCAATCCCCGTGCTTGTTCAAGAAAACCTTCGTATAGCTCATCTTCCGTGACCTCTTCCATCATCAGAATGGCTCCCGACGGTCCGATCGATCCCAGCACCCAGTGATCATCACCGGCGGCTTCCCTCGAAAGTCCGGCACCGGCTTTGTTTAGTTCATAGGTGCGTTCTCCGAGACCGAACATGTTCAATTTATGTCTTGATCCTCCGAAAGTGTTCGTCTCGACCATATCGGATCCGGCATCAATATAACTTCCGGCTATTTTTTTCACGATCTCGGGATGTGAAATATTCCATTCTTCCGGACATTCTCCGGATTGAAGGCCTTCGTTCTGCAGAAAAGTGCCCCAAGCACCATCCGAGATCATGATCTTATTATCTTTGATGGCATCTAAAAATGGTTTGCGCATGGTTTTCCTTCTATCTTAAAATAATTTTATTCCAATAAAATATTTATATTGGGTTTTTACCTTTTGTTCTTTTTATCTGTGTCAACAACACCGCTATCATGATCAGAACGGCACCCAGGATCTGTCTGCCGGTCATCGTTTCATGAAGTATCAGCCATCCGCCGAGAGCTCCGAAAACACTTTCAGTTGAAAGGATTAGCGAGGCATAGGCCGGGTTGGCTTCCCGCAGTGCAACGACATGCAAGGTGTAAGCAATCCCGACAGCTCCAATACCTCCATACAGCAAAGAGGGCAGTGCAGGCTTTAGAGCGCTGATCTGGATCGGTTCACGGATCAGTGCCACGATGAATGCAATGACAGTACAGACCAGAAATTGCAAAATGGATAATCGAATAGCACCGACACGTGAAGAGTAATGGGCGACAAATAAAAAATGTATGGCCCAGAGGATAGCGCATGCTATTACGAAAAGATCTCCCTTTTCTATAGTGAATTCTTTGCTGATGGACATGAAATACAAACCTGTTATCGCGATCAGGATACTGAGCCACACCAGTTTAGTTGTTTTATGTCCAAGAACAAGACCAAAAACAGGCACCAAAACCATATAAAGTGCGGTAATGAAACTGGCTTTTCCGGCAGTGGTCGTTTGCAGTCCGATCTGCTGTGAACTCACTCCCAGGAATAGAAAAACACCCACGATAGCTCCGGCGATCAGGATCTGTTTTTTTTCAACTTTGATCTTTCTTTCCTGTTTTCTTGTCATGAAATAGACCGGGATCAGACAAAGGACCCCGATACCGAAACGTATCGCTGTATAAAGAAAGGGACCGATGTAATTCATGCCATCCCGCTGAGCGACAAAACCAAGTCCCCACAAGATCGCAGCTACAACCAGTATGATATCGGTTTTTAATTCTTTTTTATCCATGAGGGAATAATACGGAATACAGGCTAAAAGACAAAGGATATTAAGGCACAATACTCCACACTAAAGCACTAAGTACTGCAAAGCAACTATTAATAAATTTTAACCGAAAAGTGAACAAATCCCACTATTGAAAAAATTCGCTAAGTTGACAAAGAACATAAAAAAACACTTTTGTCGTAATTAACAAAACCATGCTATTTTTTTTCTTTGCTGTTGATTGTACTTTTATTTTTCTTTGTCGCCTTTTTTACATAAAAAACACAAACATTGGTTGACATTGCAAACTTAATATTGGTAAGTTTAAGGGTTATTTGATCGCGATTAATAAAACACAAAAAATTAATTGACTCAAGTGGATGTAAATAAAGAAAATAGGGTATGAAATTCAAACGCTTTCAAAGCGTTTTCGTGTTTATGTGAAGAAATTATATTTCAATTTGAATAAAGGGTAAGGGAAAAATGTTAAACAACAAGAATATCGTGATCGGGATAGCCGGTTCGGGAGGCGATGGTGTCATCTCCGCGGGTGAGATCCTGGTCAATGCGGCTTCCAGCGAAGGGCTGTTCGTTTTCATGTTAAAAAGCTTCGGTCCGCAGATCAGAGGTGGGGAAAGTTCCGTAAGGGTCAGAATGAGCGATATGCCGGTTCAAACCCAAGGGGATAAAATAGATATCCTGGTCGTATTATGCTGGAGTAATGTTCTTCGATTCAAGGCGGAGATGATCCTTGAAGATAAGGTTATGATCGTCAGCGACTGCGATGATCCCATGCCGGACGAGGAAGTGCCGCTGACCGAATCACAACAGGAATTTTGGTATAAGATCCCTTTCGCCAAGATATCAGAAGACTTGACCGGAGCCAAGCTTGCAAAGAATATCGTAATGTTGGGAGCGATCTCTGAACTGTTTAATCTTCCCAAAGACGCTTTACAAAAATCCATTGAAAAGAAATTCAAATATAAAGATCAGGAGATCATCGACAGTAATATATCTGCCTTGAAAGCCGGTCAGGAATTTGTAAAAAAAGAGATCACAAAACGCGATCCGCTCACATTCGAATATGAAAAACGACAACCGCGTTTGGTGATGCAGGGTAATGAGGCGATCGCATTGGGTGCTATGTATGCCGGAGTGGAATATTATGCCGGTTATCCCATTACGCCGTCAACCGAGATCATGGAATGGATATCGCGCTATCTGCCTCAGAAGAACGGTATCTCGATGCAGATGGAAGATGAGCTTGCATCGATCAATGCCATTATTGGCGCTTCTTTTGCAGGTAAAAAAGCCATGACCGCCACATCCGGTCCCGGTATTTCACTGATGAATGAGGGCATTGGACTGGCATCAATGGCGGAACTGCCGATCGTTATCATCAATGTTCAGCGTGGCGGACCCTCAACAGGTATGCCGACTAAAACGGAACAGGGTGATTTGATGCAAGCCATTTGGGGATCTCATGGTGATTCTCCGAGAGTGGTGATCGCTCCCTGCGATGTTGAAGATTGTTTTGACAGTACCGTGCTTGCATTTTATATCGCTGAGAAATATCAAATGCCCGTTATTGTTCTTTCAGATCAGTTCATCGGGCACCGAAAGGAATCTATTCATCCCGATTCGATCGGTTCTCAGCGAAGCGGATTCAGAAAGATCTATCACCGTGATACACCCTCCGAAGAGGAATTGAAAGATTATAAAAGATATAAAATGACGGAGAACGGGGTTTCTCCCATCACCTATCTTGGGATCAAGGGCGGTGAATATCTGGGTTCCGGGATTGAGCACAGTGAAAATGGATGGCCGTCAGGTGATGTTTCCAATCATTATGTCATGACTGAAAAACGTTGGAAGAAATACGATCATATCAAACATGAGTTCCGGTTTGAACGTTTTTACGGACCTAAAGATGCAAAATTAGGCATCATTGCCTGGGGATCGACCAAAGGTGCAGTTAAAGAAGCGGTTAAAAAGGCTAATGAAATGGGTATTTCTGTCGGAGCGATCATTCCGCAATTGATCTTTCCTTTCCTGATAGAACCCTTTAAGGAATTTATTGAGAACAAAGACCGCGTTATCATTCCGGAATTATCATATGCCGGGCAATTTAGACGCTATTTACGAGGATTCCTGCGTTTCAGTCAATATAACTGCAGAGTTACACCATTTAGGAAGACCGGCGGCGCACCTTTCATGGTAGAAGAGATCCTGGATAAGATCAAAGAAGAATGGGAAAAGATGGAGGCAGCAAAATGAGCGAAGCCATGAAAATAAATGATTATAAAAGCGGGTTAAAACCCATCTGGTGTCCGGGATGCGGTGACTTTGGTTTCCTGAACGCTCTATTGAAATCTTTTGAAACCCTCCAACTGAAACCCGAGAATACGGCGGTTTGCTCGGGTATCGGATGTTCCAGCCGCTTGCCCGGTTATGTAAAAGCCTATGCATTTAATGGTCTTCATGGTAGAGTTTTACCTTTTGCATCAGGCGTTAAAATGGCACGTCCCGAATCAACAGTGATCGCGATCGGCGGTGACGGCGACGGATTTTCCATCGGTGCGGGGCATATCGGACATGCGGCCAGAAAGAATATAAATATCACATACTTCGTTCTTGATAACAGTATTTACGGTCTGACAAAAGGTCAGGCATCACCTACAACCCCCCTGGGTGTTAAAACAAAGACAACGTTCTACGGAAACATGGGCATGACCTTTAATCCCGTTCGAATGCTGATCGCCTATAACGCTTCATATGTTGCCAGAACATTTTCGGGTGATCCGAAACATGCACAAAAAATTATCACCGAGGCTATTCAGCACAAGGGTTTTTCCTTTGTAGAAGTATTATCTCCCTGTGTGACCTTCAGAGGAAAAGATCAATTCAAGCTGATCCGTGAAAAATCCTATTATCTTGATGAAACATATGATCCGACCAATGAAGTCAATGCATTTGATGTTGCAAATAATGAAGAAAAATTTGCTATGGGACTGATCTATAAGCATTCTCGTCCCACTTATGACGAGATCGTTCAGGTCAACGTAACAGATAAAGCGAAGGCGATCAGTAACGGAACACCTCATATTGATGACCTGCTGAAAATGTTTCACCCTTAGATAAAAAATGAAGCCATTTAGAGAACAGGATCTCACAAAAGCCCTCGTTGAATTAATTCAAAGGGCAAGTTGTGAGCTTCCCGATGATATTGTTAATAAGTTGGTTGAGTCTCGTTCCCTGGAAGAAAAAGGATCTTCGGCCCGCTCGGTTCTTGATACTATTCTGGAAAATATCAAATTGGCAAAGAATTCTTCACGTCCTGTTTGCCAGGATACGGGCCTTCCGGCATTTTATATTTCATATCCTCCCGAAGTATCTCCCGAAATAATCAAAAAATGTATTGAAAATGCTTTGATCATAGCAACTGAAAAAGGTTTTTTGCGTCCAAATGCAGTTGACCCTTTAAACGGAAAGAACAGTGGCAATAATCTGGGTGAAGGTATTCCCGCTCTTGAATTCAATGAATGGCAACGGCAGGCTATTAAAATTAAATGCCTGCTCAAAGGCGGAGGCAGTGAAAATGTATCTGCTCAATACAGTCTGCCGAACGTAGACTTACGTGCCGGCAGAGACCTGAAAGGGGTGGAAGCCTGCGTGATGGATGCAGTTATGAAAGCCCAGGGAAAAGGCTGTGCTCCCGGTATCATCGGCGTCGGTATCGGTGGTGACCGTATAAGCGGATATGAAACGGCAAAGAAGCAATTGTTCCGTATGCTTGATGACCAAAATGAAAATCAAAAATTGAATGACCTGGAACAGCGCCTGTATGAAAAACTGAATAAACTTGAGATAGGTCCTATGGGCTTGGGCGGTAAGACTACGGTACTGGGTGTCAAGATCGGTGCGGCACACCGTATCCCGGCATCTTATTTTGTTTCCATTGCTTACATGTGCTGGGCCTGCCGCAGACAAGAAATGATCTTTGACCTGAGTGATAAATGAGTGAAAAACAACTGACATTGCCTTTAACCAAAAAAGACCTCGGCTTACTGAAAGTTGGCGATAAGGTTCTGCTTTCAGGAGTAATTGTTACCGGCAGGGATGCCGCACACAAATGGCTGGTGGAAAGATCCCGCGATGAGGTGAAAGAAGTCCTTAAAAACACTGCCATTTATCACTGCGGTCCTATTATGCTGAAAAAAGGGAATGAATGGAAATGTTTGGCCGCCGGACCCACTACATCCATTCGAGAAGAGCCCTATCTTGCAGATGTAATGAAAGATTACGGTGTTCGCTGCGTGATCGGAAAAGGCGGCATGGGTGAAAAAACTGCGGAAGCACTTAAAAAATACGGAGGAGTATATCTCTTTGCCGTTGGCGGTGCTGCCGTAGTTTATGCCGAAAAGGTTAAAAGCGTTAAAACCGTTCACATGCTGGAAGAATTCGGTGTGCCCGAAGCCTTGTGGGTCATGGAAGTTGAAGACTTTCCGCTCATCGTCACGATGGACTCGCATGGAGAGTCGCTGCATGAAAAGATTGAAAATCAGAGTAAAAATTCTTATCAGGAAATAATTTAACGATATATGCAGAGATGCAGCATTGCTGCGTCTCTTCTATAAAAAATTATGAAAAACCCAATTATTGCATTGTTGATAATTTTACTTATCCTTTCAGGATGCAACAGCATTTATGAGTATGAATATGAACCTCGAATAGGCATATATGCTTTAACTCCAACAACCATCAACGGGTATGATTTTTATTCAAGTCAAGGTTTATACGGTGTATACGCTAATGAACGGGATCTACAGATCTGCGTTAGTGATAGCAAAGCAAAAATATGGGGGAGATCCGGTAAAAATCTTGAATTCAGCGTTTTTACAAGCAGTGGCGAAAACGAAACCTTTAATCTAAATGATACGACTATAATAAATTTCAGGTATGCCGGTTTTACCGAACCTTTTCATTATTATAAAAGATTATTTCCTGTCAGCAGTTCTACTCCTACACCAGATAATGAGATCCTTGAGATCAATGCGAGAATTGATACCATTTATTTTCAATATAAGACCGCATCATTTTCTGGAATTATTATTACGGATACTTTGCTTTATAATAATGGCTAATGTGTTGGATTTTGGTAATCAATTTTTATAATTGACTCAAATTGAATTGTTATGATTGACTCAAATTGAATTGTTATGATCGACTCAAATCGAAATATTAAATTCGAGTCAAATCCAACTAATTCTTAACTTTTCACTCATCAACCCATTTTGCTTTCTCTCAATATCCGCTATCTGGCAATTGCCCTCTCACTAATTCTATCCCCTTCAGCCTCTAAACCTCTAACTCCTAAACTCCTAAATCCCTTCAAACACAAAAACCCTTCGATTTTAACTCAGTTCTTATTACTTTCCGGCATGAGCACAAAAAAGAACATTATTGTCGGCATGAGTGGTGGCGTGGACAGCACGGTTGCGGTCTATCTGCTGCAGCAAAAAGGCTATGATGTCCTTGGCGTTACTCTCCAGCTTGCGGATCACTATATCAAAGATAAAAGCAAGCAATCTCATGTCATCGAAAAAGCAAAAGCCGTTTGCGATCGTTTTGGTATTGAACATATGGTTGTCGATCGCATGAAAGGTTTCGATACCTGCGTTGTGAAATATTTTGCCGATTCCTATTTTTCAGGTAATACCCCCAACCCGTGTGTTCAATGCAATCTGTTATTAAAATGGGATTCACTGTTAAAGATCGCTGATGACAGGGGAATAAAAAATGTCGCAACGGGCCATTATGCAAAGATCATTAGAAAGGGAAAGTATTATTCCCTTTATAAGGGGGCGGATCCCGTTAAAGACCAGTCATATTTTTTATGGCGCTTAACTTCGGAACAACTCAGCAGAACAGTATTCCCGCTTGGCGATATGACGAAAACGGAGATCAAACGGATTGCAAAGGAGCTGCATCTTCCTCAATCGAATCAAAGTGAAAGTCAGGATGTATGTTTCATCCCTGAGAATGATTATAAGTTATTCCTTAAAGAATATTTTGCTGATCGTATGAATGAAGCGAAACCCGGTGATTTTGTAGACATCGAAGGGAATATTGTCGGCGAACATGAAGGTTATTACCGCTATACGATAGGACAGCGAAAGGGGCTGGGGTTGGCCATGGGCGAACCCGTTTATGTTCGTGAGATACACCCGTCAAGCAATACCGTTATGATAGGGAAAGCAATGGATATGGAGGACATGGGATGTATTGTTTCCGAAGTAAATTGGCTGGACAGAGAAGATCCTGAAGAATCTCATGATATTGAAGTAAAAGTAAGATACAGGAACAAAGGTGTGCCGGCAAGGCTGGAGCCATTAGCAGACGGCAAATATCATATTATGTTCTCAGAACCGGTTTTCGCGGTTACACAGGGTCAATCGGCTGTTTTTTATAAGGGAAATAAGGTTCTGGGTGGCGGTGTGATCATCTCAAACGCACAGGAAGAAATAAATGAAAAAGACCATTAAAACATTGATCTCAATGAAAAGAAAAGGTGAAAAGATCAGCGCTTTGACAGCGTATGAAGCTCTTTTTGCGGGATTTCTCGATGAAAGCGACATCGATTTTATTTTAGTTGGCGACAGTGCGGGAATGGTATTTGCCGGACATGATACGACCGTACCGGTTACAATGGACGAAATGATATATCACACCGGTTCGGTTAGAAGAAGTGTCAAAAATGCCCTCTTGGTTGCGGATATGCCGTTTATGAGTTACCAGGCTTCAGTCGAAGATGCCTTGAAAAATGCCGGAAGGCTTTTAAAAGAAGGTGGCGCGGAAGCTGTTAAAATGGAGGGCGGTACGCGGATCCTTGTGAACGAAGAGATGGGCATGCCCGTTCGCATTTGTACCGGTGAAGGTGGTTGTC
>CAYVLJ010000026.1:20724-22241 GCA_964452375.1 uncultured bacterium
CGGTACGCGGATCCTTGAACAGGTAAAAGCTTGTATAGATGCGGGAATACCGGTTATGGGGCATTTGGGCATGACTCCTCAGAGCGTTAATCAGTTCGGGGGGTTCAAGACGCAGGGAAAGAAAAGCCATGAGGCCGAAGACTTGAAAAAAGATGCGCTTGCATTGCAATCGGCCGGTGTATTTGCCATTGTGCTTGAAAAAATACCAGCTATTTTGGCAAAAGAGATCAGCGAGGAGTTGGATATTCCGACTATCGGCATAGGCGCAGGACCCGATACCGACGGTCAGATACTTGTTACCCAGGATATGCTGGGGATGTATGAGAAATTCAAGCCTAAATTCGTCCGCCAATATGCCAAACTGGCTGCTGAGATCAAAGATGCCGTCAGAGCTTATTCTGAGGATGTAAAAAGATCGAATTTCCCTGATGAGGAAGAAAGCTTTTAATGAAAAAATTTACAAAGATAAACCAAGTTCGTAAATACGTAAAAAAAGTAAAGCAAAAGGGGAAAACCCTGGGTTTTGTTCCAACCATGGGTTATTTGCATGAGGGACATTTATCGCTTGTCGATGAAGCAAAAATTCATGCAGATGTTGTTATAATGTCCATCTTTGTCAATCCCACTCAATTCGGTCCCAATGAAGATTTCGACAGCTATCCAAGAAATATTGAAAGAGATGAATCGCTGGCCCGGGACCGCGGAGTCGATGCGATCTTTTATCCGGAAGTTTCGGAAATATATCCCGGAAATGACCTTACTTGGGTAATCGTAGATAAGATCACAAAAGTACTCTGTGGAGCAAGGAGGGAAGGGCATTTCAAAGGTGTGACCACTGTTGTAACCAAGTTGTTCAATATCGTACAGCCCGATGTGGCGGTTTTCGGTCAGAAAGACGCCCAACAGGCGGCTGTTATAACAAAAATGGTCAATGATCTGAATATGCCGGTTGAGATCAGGATCGCTCCGATCATCCGGGAAGCTGACGGACTTGCGATGAGCTCACGCAACGTGAGATTATCGGAAGAACAAAGAAAGAATGCCCGGGTTATTTCACGATCACTGTTTGGCATTGAAAAAGGTTTGAACAATGGCAAAATGTTACCGGATTTGCTGAAAAAAGCCAAAGATGATATTTCTTCTACAAAGGGCGCAGAGCTGGAATATCTTGAAGCCAGATCATATCCCGCCCTTGAGCTTATTGATGAAATACATGGAAAATGTGTGATCGCGGTAGCCGTCAGGTTTGGGAATGTACGCCTTATTGATAATATTATTGTGAATCCTTAAAACCTCACATAAAGACACCAAGTACCACAAATGCACTAAGAATATTTTGCCCACAAAGGTTCAAAGAGCACAATAAATTGCAAAGAAACAATGCACTAAAGATCAATTTTATGCATAACAGTATATTCTTTGTTGTACTTAAAAGTACTCTGCCACTTTGTGTTAGGTCTTATAACTTTGTAGTGGTTTTGCCTTGATATAACATTCCACATTTCTTATTTTAATAC
>CAYVLJ010000027.1:0-21709 GCA_964452375.1 uncultured bacterium
GACCGACGGACCGGTCTTTCAGGTCAACGAACCCTTTATCACCGTTAAGAACAACTACGAAGAATATAAACGCCTGAAGTGCACGATCAGCGGTGAGAACCGATGGGAGACGATCGAAAGCGTTCCTGCCGATGAAATTGCCAAAGTTGCTGTGACCGTCTGCGACAGTGTGGGCAATCAGGCGAAGGCGCATCTGGATTACCTGCCCGATGATATTTTTATCGACGATCGGGATGACGCCTTTATCGAGTGTACGGGCAATTGGCAGGATTACAATGGCAGCACGCAATTGTGGGATCTGAAAGCCAGGGTACTTAACGGCCACGGTTCCTTTAGTCTCACCCCTTCGATCGAAGAAGATCTTACATACAGCATATCTTTTCACGGACCGGGAAGCACCACGGATTCCATCAGGATACTGGTGGACAACGGCAGTGTCCGCGATACGGTATTGATCGATAAAACGCTGTTGGGAAGGGACAAATGGCAGCATGCAGGCTTTTTTAACCTGAAACCCGGAACGGGGAACACCATCACCTTTGAAAATCTGAATTCCAGTTTAACGATGGGCATTGATGTTGTCCGAATAACACCGCTTGTTGCCGATAAGTATTTTGTTCTCGGACAGGACATGCTGACCTTCGGTGACGTCAGTGTCAAAGATACGGCTGTAAAATATCTGAGCATATCAAATCGCGGCAAGGATCCGCTGAACGTAAGCCGTTTCTCGGTTTTTGGGTCAAAACTGGCCTTGGATGTTGATGTTCCTTTTACCTTGGCACCCATGGAAACCAACGATATCGCCGTTAAATTTTATACCGATGATTTTTGTGACTACAGTGATGTATTGACCATTGAAACGGATGATCCCCGACATGCCAGCATTTTAGTCCCGATCTATGCAAATGCCGACACTTATTACAAGAACGTTGATAAATAAGATACTTCAGCCTATTCAGAGCATCGCCGTAATTGGAATTATTCCAGTGCCTTGGGCTGGAACGGTTCAAGCCGCTGGGTGAATATCGGCGGTAACGGCAATCATGCCGATTTTAATACCGACGTCGGATACAGCGGCACGTATGATCTTCAAACCTACATCCCCTCTACAACGAATGCACACAACCATGCAAATTGTATTCTTTTGATTGACGGTGTTCCTCAGGATACGCTTGTAAGAGATCAAAACGAAGACAGCGGCGGCTGGACGTCCATCGGGGAGCATGATCTGCCGAAAGATGTCGAAATCATCCTCAGGATCCAAGATAACGGCGGAAATACGAACCCCAGCAGTGTGTTGAGAGCGGATGCCGTCAAATTTGTTCTGATCGAGGAAAAATATGTTTCCGCCATCAATCATGCGGGTATTCCACAAGAATTCGCTTTATTTCCGAACTATCCGAATCCGTTTAACCCGGCGACCACTCTTTATTTTGCTTTGCCTGAAGACGGTGAAGTAAAGATCGAGTTTTTCGATCTTCAGGGAAAACCGGTCGATAAAGCGATCACACGTACGTTGCAAGCCGGCTACCATCATGTAAGATGGTCGCCTTCAGGCCTTGCTTCGGGTGTTTATTTATATCGCGTCTCAACATCTTCCGCTACTTTGATCAATAAATGCACTTTCTTAAAATAGGAGATATATGTCACTAGTCGTAGTAGGTTCAATTGCACTTGATACTGTTATCACTCCTAAAGGACGGCGAGACAATGCCGTCGGCGGTTCTGCCACATTTTTCAGTTTGGCAGCTGAATACTTTTCTCCCGTTAGCATTGTCGGTGTAGTAGGTGAGGACTTCCCCAAAACCGCCATAGATGAATTTAAAAGAAGGAAGATAGACCTTAAAGGACTTGAAATTAAGCCTGGAAAAACATTTCGATGGGGCGGAGAATATAAAGTGAACATGAAGAATAGAGAAACTTTATTTACCGAATTGAATGTTTTCAAGACTTTTTCACCGAAATTGCCTGCGGAATACAGAACTTCGGATTTCCTATTCCTCGCGAACATCCATCCCGAATTGCAAATCAGTGTTTTAGATCAAATGGAAAACAAACCCTTGGTCGGATTGGATTCCATGAACCTATGGATCGATATCAGTAAAGATAAGCTTCTGGAAGCGATCAAAAGAGTAGATATCATCATTATCAACGATGAAGAAATTCTACAACTAACAGATAATAAGTATCTTGCGGACGGAGTGAAAATCATTCAGGAACTTGGACCTAAAACTGTTATAGCGAAAAAAGGCAAGTATGGAGCCGAACTATTTCATGGTGATCAGCACGCAGGATTCCCAATTTGTCCGGAAGATCAATTGATCGACCCGACCGGTGCAGGGGACACGTTCGCGGGTGGATTCATGGGGTTTTTGGCAAGCAAGTGTACCAAAGAACTGGAATTTAACGATTATCGGGAAGCAATGGTTTACGGGACAGTGATGGCGTCTTTTTTAGTTGAATCGTTTTCGACGGATAAATTGGAATCTCTAACAAGAAATGAAATTGACGCAAGATTGAAGATGTTTTGTGAAATGATTGCTTAGGAAGGTTAAAGGTAAGAAGGTAATAAGGTAGTATGGTAGGGAGGTTGGAAGATAAAAAGGATATTTGTTTTGGTGAATTGAGTTTAATATTAAAGAGGGACGAAAAATGGGACGATTTCAAGACCTTGAAGTATGGCAATTGGCTAAAGATCTTGCTAAAAAAATTTATGAGGTATCTTGTCCAAAGAATTTCAAGAATGATTTTGGATTCATCGATCAGATCAGAAGAGCAACTATTAGCGTGTCCAGTAATATTGCCGAGGGTGAGGAAAGCGGTTATATTAAAACAAGCTTAAAGCATTTTAGGATATCAAAAGGGTCAAATGCCGAAGTTCGTTCTCAAGCTATAGTTGCAAATGAGATCGGATATTTAAGTGAAGAAGAAATGGATGAAATTGTTGAAATGTCAAATGAGATATCTAAAAAGTTATATTTTTTGATTAAATACAGAGAGTCCTTATTAGATAAAACATACAATAAATCCTAATGACCTGCTTACCTTTAACCTATAACTAGTAAATGGAATGGAAATTGCAAAAATGGGCAAAACAGATTATTTAAACATCCCGGTTGTCGAACACATCGTCCCATTCCCGAACTTCGGATCGGTGCTATTGCAGCATGCCCGGGAATTTCCTGATAAGCCGGCACTGATATTTGAAGGGAAAGCCTATACTTACCTTGAACTGTTGAAAGAATGCCTGACATATAAAATTGAAAAGGACATTGAATATGAAGTTGAATTGAATCACGTTCAAGATAACATCATATTGATCCTTGCTCTTTTAACTCAAGGAAGTGCCTTTAAATTGAATTTTCTTAAATCCGGGACTTACATTAGAGAAGAATCCACTAAAGGATTTACAGATATCGATTATTTTGATCCCCCTTACGTTAGGCTTGACGATAAAGCATTTACATTAAAGGGTAAATACGAATTCAGTCAATATCACGTACTTGTTGCTGCGCAGGCGGTAGGGAAGGCCTTTAAATTATTTCGTGAAGGCGCCGCCTATTGTCCCCAGAGCGTATTTGGAATTGAAGATCTTACTTTTGGTATTCTTGCGCCGCTTTATTTTGCAAAGAGCATCTATTTTTACGACGTCAAAACGCCGGATCTTTTCCAATATGCCTGGAATGGTGTGATTAAATCCAATTTGCGCGATGCTGTTATGGTGACGAATGAAGTTAATTATCATGAGAATGTCTATCGACTGGTCAATAGCTTTGAACAAGCTCTTGGACTTGGAGAAGTCAAAGGTCGTGACGGGAACGCCGTTGAGTTTTTAGGGTTTGAGATTGAGCACGGAGAACCCAAAGGACATTGTCTGGGTATTGAAATCTAATATATTATTGATCCCGGCTGGGACTGACAAAGAAAGATCATTTTGAGTAGAATTTATTTTAATCACTGCGTTGCTGAACGATATTTCCATTTAATTTTATAGACTATTTGTTCAACCGCTCCCTCCTTCGCCCGGAAGCATCGTGTCTTCGGATGGGCAGGCTGCGGTTGTGATTTTAATATAAATTAAAATTCATTTCTATTCGTCCTCTCCGGGGACTGCTTGAATAATATTCGATTTTTAATATGCTCCTGTACATGCTTATGAAAAAAATCCAATAAATTCCGCAATCCTGCCTGCCCGCCGTAGTTTTACGTCTTAGCGTAATTATTTTGTGGCGGAGTCTTGAAAGTTGAAGGTTAAAAATGTCATCTTGAATTTTCCATCTTAACATCTTGATAATCCCGTTCATCCCGTATACTGTCTTAAACTATCTAATAAATCCTGTTATCATTTCTACAACTATCACTTAAATCCTGTTATCCTGTCTACAACTATCACTTAAATCCTGTTATCCCGTCTAAAACTATCTAATAAATCCTGTAATCCTGTCTACAACTATCACTTAAATCCTGTTATCCTGTCTACAACTATCACTTAAATCCTGTTATCCCGTCTAAAACTATCTAATAAATCCTGTAATCCTGTCTAAAGGTTTTGTGATCCTGTCAAAATTATAAAATCATAAAAAACACTTGATTTGTTGCAATTAAATTTACATATTAGCAGGCTTTTGATAATGCGAAGGAGATACAATGGCAAAAGTTTGTGACATATGTGGAAAGAAACCGCAGTACGGAAACAATGTAAGTCATGCGAACAACCGCACCCGACGTCGTTGGGAACCCAATTTACAGCGTGTTCGTGCACGGATCAATGGAAGCGTAAAAAGGGTTAAGGCATGTACCTCCTGTCTGCGCTCCGGTAAGGTCGAAAAAGTATAAGCTTATATTGACAAATAATATTTAACCTTCCTCTCGGAAGGTTTTTTTATTTTGACGTGATATTTTTGACTGGATAACCCTCCTTCGCCAAGGCACGGCCTTCGTAGCCGAAGCTACTTCGGCGTAGCAGGCTTTCGGAAGGGAAGGCAGGATTAACTTGATGGCTTTACTAAATAATCAAAAACAGTTTATCGCAATAAAGAATATTATTTTCAATTTACTGCTTACAAATATAACCCCTATAAAAGTAATAAAATATTTTAAACGTAAAGATCATCAGAACATAATTAACGGCAAAGATAGTCAATTGATATATCTGACCTTAACTTATTCTTTGTTGTCAATGAATTAATGCTTAATTTATTTAATTGTAAAAATCAAATGTTTTGGAGGCTGAATGAAACTGATCTCATGGAATGTAAATGGATTAAGGGCGGTTACGAAGAAAGGTTTCGCTGATTTTATTATGGAACATCAGCCTGATATTCTCGGGATCCAGGAAACAAAGATCCAGGAAGGCCAGATCCTTTCAGAACATAAGGAATTTAGCGGTTATACAAGTTATTTCTATTCCGCGGAAAGGAAAGGGTATAGCGGAGTAGGTGTTTATACAAAAGAAATACCTCTTCTGGTTGAAAATGGTTTCCGATACGGATGGAATGATAATGAAGGTCGTGTCCTAATGCTTGAATTTGAGAAGTTCATTTATTTCAATATATATTTTCCAAATGGACAAAAAGATGAGATACGTCTTCAATATAAGCTCGATTTCTATGATTTCTGTCTTGAATACTTTGAGACAATGAGAAAAGAAAAAGGCAAAGGACTTGTAATTTGCGGAGACTACAATACGGCCCATCATCCCATTGATCTGGCAAGGCCCAAACAAAATGAAAAAACATCGGGATTTTTACCGATCGAAAGGGCATGGATGGATAAATTTGAAGATGCGGGTTATATAGATACTTTCAGGATGATACATCCCGATGAAAAAGACAGGTATTCATGGTGGTCATACCGTGCCAATGCGCGTGTTAACAACGTTGGATGGCGCATTGATTACTTTTATATCAGTCCGGAATTAAAAGATCATGTTAAAAATGCGGATATTTTGGATGATGTTTTCGGATCAGACCACTGTCCCGTTCTACTTGAATTGGAGATATGATCATGAGAACCAAGTTGCTTTCTTTGACATTAACCGTTTTGGCAGTTCTATTCTCATCATGCGTTTGGATGTACTCAACACGCCCCGGAACCATTCCTTCGCATATAAAGAGCGTTTCCATTGAGGATACGGAAAATAATACCGCGGAATTCAATCTGGGTGAGGATTTTACGGTTTTGCTTATCGATAAGATGAATCTGGAGAATTTACTTCCTTTGACAGATGCTTCCGTTGCAAATTCGCTGATATATACAACAATAAAAAACATAAGTGACCAAGTCTTTTCTTATGATGAAACCGAGGTGGTCAAAGAATATAAATTATCCCTAAGTATTGACTTTAGATGGTATGATGCGATCAACGATAAGGACATGATGAAGAAAATACTCAGCGATTATGAGATATACTACAGTGATACTTATAATAACAGTTTATCACCTGATGGCCAGGTAACAAGAGAGATCGCATTGGAACGATTGAAAGATAAAATGGCTGATAAAGTCATTACCGAATTAACATCGCAATGGTGAGAATCCGTAAAGCGTAAACCCTCCTTCTCCGCCAGTTTGAGGAGAAGAAGGTTATGGCGTCTCATGTTTCACGGATTTTATTGTTTTAACTGCAATCCTATTTACGTATTTTAAGCCATGTTTGGTATCAAAAAGATACATCGTTACGTATTTAAAGAACATTTATTCCCTTTTCTGGGTGCACTTTTTGTTTTTTCATTCATTTTTCTTGTACAGTATCTGATATCGCAGATCGATAAACTTGTTGGTAAGAACCTTGGTTTTACAGTTATATCCGAATTTATGATACTCAGCTTGGCACCTATTTTTGCGGAGGTTGTTCCCGTGGCGGTCTTTATTGCGGTTCTTATGGCATTCGGACGTTTTGGCGAAGACAACGAGATCACAGCCTGGCGCGCATCGGGTATTAATTTTTCAAGGATACTGATCTCATCATTGTTGTTTGCGACCATAGTTTGCATTGGAATGATCTTTTATAATAATAACATTCTTCCGGAAGCTAATCACAAGTACAAATTACTAAGACAGGATATTGCTTACAAACATCCCGATATCAACTTCGATGCCGGGTATTTCCTTGACGACATCCCCGATTACCGTATTCTTATAAGGGAAAAACATGATGATAAGCTCTATGATATTCTTGTTTATCATGATGCTAACGATGTTCAGGAAACCATATGGGCAAAAAGCGGTAAATTGGAGATCATAGGAGATAAGGTTATTCTCAGTCTTGAAGATGGAGAATATCATGAATATCTATTGGGACGCAGAGGTGAATACCGGCGTTCGAGTTTTGATAAATACAGAATGATCGTTGCGGTCAGAAATCTGGAATTGAAGCGCCGCGATTCAAAATTCAGAAGCGATAGGGAAATGTCGATCATTGACATGCAAAAAAAGCTTGAAGAATACAAAGATCTTGAAGAAAAATCCAAAAATAATATTTTGAAGAACATGGCTCAGGCAGATGTGGACACGATTGGCATTAGACCTGAACAGGGTTTATCGGTCATGAACAATGCGATCAAGGATGTTAAGGATTCATCGGCTGTATCAGGATTGAACAGTAAAGAGAAGAAGGCTTTACGTGAACGATTGAGAGTTCTTGAAAATACGAGAATGCGTGTGAAATCGTTTATTGATATGTCAAGCAGATATAAGCAAAGCCAAAACAGATATCTTGTAGAGATACATAAAAAAGTGGCTATGCCGGTCTCAGCTATCATCTTTGTGTTGATCGGCGCTCCGCTGGGCATGATCGTCCGGCGTGGTGGATTGGGGACATCAGGCGGTATCAGTCTTGCTTTCTTCTTGATATACTGGGGAATACTTATGACCGGAGAACGGCTTGCCGACAGACTTTTGATGGCGCCCTGGATAGCCATGTGGTCGGCAAATATCATTTTTGGTATTCTGGGAATGATACTTGTACATTATGCCATCAGGGAGCACATCACTATACATATTCCCAAATGGCTTGAAAAGTTCATTAATAAATATAAAAAGAACATGAAGGATTAATTATGCTACCGTATACGCTGATCGAAAAAAAACAAAGTGGAGAAAATCTAAGCAAGGATGAGATTAAGTTCCTTGTTGACGGCTATGTAAAAGGATCCATTCCGGATTACCAAATGTCGGCATTTTTAATGGCAGTTTATTTCAGGGGAATGGGGACTGAAGAGATCAATGCCTATATTGACATTATTCTGAACAGCGGACGGAGAGTTTCTTTTGATGATAATAAAACTTATTATGCCGATAAACACAGCACCGGAGGAGTAGGGGATAAAATATCTCTTATCCTTGCGCCATTGGCAATGGCAAGCGGGAAAATCAAAGTCCCGATGATATCCGGAAGAGGACTGGGGCATTCCGGTGGGACACTTGACAAGCTCGAAAGCATACCCGGATTTTCCACGAGTATGACCCTTAGAGAATTTCAGGAGCAGACAGACAGGATCGGCTGTGCCCTGATCGGACAAACGGATGATCTGTGTCCGGCCGATAAAATGCTTTATGCATTGAGGGATGTGACCGCCACCGTTCGTTCGATCCCGCTTATTTGCGGTTCTATCTTAAGCAAGAAGATCGCTGAAGGGATAAAAGGTCTTGTTTTGGATGTTAAAACCGGTAATGGTGCTTTTATAGGGAAATATGAAGAAACAAAACACCTTGCCGAGCAATTAAAGTATTTTGGAGAGGCTTATGGATTGTCCGTAAGACCTGTGATATCTGACATGAACCAACCGCTGGGAGATAAAGTGGGGAACTGGCTGGAAGTCGAAGAATCCATTGATGTGCTTAAAGGTAAAGGGCCTGATTCCGTCAGGGAGCTTTCACTTGTACTGACAAGCGAAATGCTATCCATGGCCGAACCAAAACGTTCAAAGGAAGATATCAGGAACGAACTCGAAACATTGTTGGATAACGGAAAAGCATTTGAAGCTTTCCTTCAGATCGCTAAGGAACAAGGGGCGGATATAAGTTATTTGGAAAAACCAGACCGTTATCCTCAATCAGAATACATTATAACGGTCAAATCCGCTTCTGAGGGCACGATATCACATATAGACACCTATCAATTGGGCCTTGATGCGATCGTGCTAGGAGCGGGACGTAAATCGCTTACGGATAAGATCGATCCGAAAGCGGGATTGGTCGTTCACAAGCACATTTGTGACAAAGTAGAGAAAGGCGAAGCTCTGATCACTTTACACACGGATGACAAAAAAGCTGCAGAATCACTTAAGAAGACGATCGGTGACCGTTTTCAAGTCAGTTCTAATGGATCCGTGACGAAAGGAAATCTATATGAAATTCTTTAGATATTTTATCATACTTTTTCTCGGCGGTATGTTGATCGCTGAAGAAGATCCCATGGGAAATATGACCATTGAATATGGTCCTTACGACATCTTGCAAAAAGAATCGGCATCATCTCAAGGCAAATATTATCCTTATGAATATTACGAAAACGTTATTCAATATGTCCAGGAAGGCAATATGCTGGCCAGGAAGAACGAACTGGACCGGGCAATAGAGAAATTCAATTATGCAATAGAATATGATCCAAAATATGTTTTTGCCCTAAATGGCATGGGTAATGCTTATCTGAAGAAAAAAGATTATGACAATGCAGAAAAATATTTCAAAAAAGCGATAGAATCGGGTCCCGATTACGCTTTTCCATACAATAACCTGGCAAACCTTTATATTATAAAAGGAAAAGATGACGAAGCGCTGAATTTGTTGTTACAGGCTTTAAAAAAAGATCCTAACAGTGCCAGGATAAATTACAACATCGGGAATTTGTATTTAAAAGACGATGAACTGCAAGTCGCGCGTTCATATTTTCAGAAGGCGGTTAAATTCGATCCGAATTTCTGTAATGCAAGGTATAATCTGGCCATTACGCATTGGCGCATGAAAAAAGAACCCTCAGCTATCGAGGAATATGAAAAACTTACTTCTATTTGTCCGGGTCACAGCAAAGGAGTTTTGAATCTGGCCGCATATTATATCCAAAGCGGTGATATTGAAAAAGCTTTGATCTTATACAAACAAGCTGTTCTGATCAATCCGAATACTAAAGTATATCTTGCTTTGGGCCATGCATATCACAATGCCGGTTATGTGGACAAGGAAATAGATGCTTACCGATCGTCAGTTGAGATCGACAGCAGCAATACCGAAGCTCTATATTATCTGGCATTGGCGTATTATGAACAAGATATGCTTTTTTCCTCGAAGTCCGTGCTTGAGGACCTGCTTAAGATCGAACCCGAAAATGAGAATGCGATCAGCTTAAAGAAAGATTTGAATTTAGAATAGCAATAAGCATTTTGATCATTCTAAATATATTTTCACATAGAAAATTACAATTTTATAGCACTCACCCCGTTTTACCAGGGATACTCTTCTTTGATTCCCAGAGAGTGGCTTATTGAAAAGTTTTTTCTTTTTCTGGAATTGCTTATGATCAATACAGTTTTATACACCAAATAATTCTTCCGAATTTTATATAAAAACCTTATCTTTATCAGATAATTTACAGGAAAATAATGTCGCAAAACAAGATCATCATCAGTGGCGCACGCGAGCACAATCTACAGAATATAAACGTTGAGATACCAAGGGATAAGTTGGTGATTATCACCGGATTAAGCGGTAGTGGTAAATCATCATTAGCTTTTGATACACTATATGCCGAGGGTCAACGCCGATATGTTGAGTCTTTGTCTTCCTATGCCCGTCAGTTCCTGGGGATCATGGAAAAACCCGATATCGATAAGATAGAAGGTCTCTCACCTGCAATATCGATCGAACAAAAAACCACTCATAGAAATCCGCGGTCTACCGTGGCAACCATTACCGAGATCCACGACTACATGCGACTGTTGTTTGCTCGGATAGGTAAGCCCCATTGTTTTATTTGCGGAAAACCAATTTCCAAAATGACGGTTCAAGAGATCGTAGATAAGGTGATCAGCTTACCTGAAGCTACGAAAATACAGATATTGGCACCCGCTTATCGTCAGCGGAAGGGCGAATTCAAAGAATTTTTCAATCAGTTGAAAAAAGAAGGGTTTTTACGTGTACGGATTGACGGGAAGATCCAGCAATTACATAATATTAAATATCCCGAACGAAATAATAAACATGATGTAGATGTCGTGATAGACAGATTAATGATAAACGATGATGTCAAGCAACGATTAACGGAAAGCATTGAATTGGCATTAAAATACGGTAATGGAAATGTGATTATACATGAATCGGCTAATCTTGAACTCAGATACAGTGAAAATTTCATTTGTCCCGATCATCCCGATGTAAATCTCGAGGAACTGACTCCCCGGATGTTTTCCTTTAACAGTCCTATCGGCGCCTGTCCCGCATGTAATGGATTGGGTTTCCAGATGGAATTCAGTCCTGACCTGGTCGTTCCTGATAAATCAAAGAGCCTGCTTCAAGGCGCTCTAAGGCCGATCGGTGAACAGCCCAAAGGCACGTATTACGGCAATATTCTTAAGGGATTAGCTGAAAAGTATAAATTTAGATTTTCAACCCCCTGGTATCAATTGAGTAAAGAAGTACAGGAAATATTACTTTACGGTACAAGAGGAAAAAAACTGGTCATCGATTATCAGGGCCGGAACTGGAGCGGTCAGTACACCGGTGGCTGGGAAGGAGTGATCCCGAATTTAAAAAGACGCTATCATCAGACGAATTCCGGCATGATGCGTGAAACAATAGAAAAATATATTTCTCAGCAAACCTGCAGAGTTTGTAACGGCTCACGTTTAAAAAGAATATCCACTTCGGTCTTTATCAATGGAAAAAGTATCGATGATCTGGAAAGAATGTCCATCAAGCAAGCGCTTGCGTTCATTCAAAACCTGAAACTCAGCGATAATGAAAAGATCATCGCGGAACAGATATTAAAGGAAATGAATCAGCGGCTGGGCTTCTTATCCAACGTAGGTTTGGAATATCTTACCCTTAATCGCAGTGCCGGAACGCTTTCGGGCGGAGAAGCTCAAAGAATACGCCTGGCGACTCAAATTGGGTCTCAATTAATGGGGGTCATGTATATTCTTGACGAACCCAGCATCGGGCTTCATCAACGTGATAATATCAAACTGCTTGATACATTAAAAGGTTTAAGAGACCTCGGAAACTCCATTATTGTGATCGAACACGATCAGGAGACAATGGAAGAAGCCGACTGGATCATCGATATCGGTCCTGGTGCCGGCATTCATGGTGGGAAAATAGTATGTGAAGGCAGTCCCGCAGACGTTATGGCCTGCGACAGATCCCTTACAGGTCAATATCTTTCAGGCAAGAAGAGCATTGATGTGCCTATAAACAGACGGCAAGGCAATAGAAAATTCTTGAAGCTCTTTGGTGCTGAAGGCAATAATCTGAAAAAGATCGATGTTGAAATACCTCTTGGCACCATGACATGTATTACAGGCGTCAGCGGGTCCGGAAAAAGTACTTTGATCAATGAAACTCTTGTTCAAATACTTAACAGAGACTTAATGAATGCGAGGGGTACCCCTCTTAAATACGAGCATGTTGAAGGAAAAAATCAACTTGATAAGATCATCAACATTACACAATCTCCTATCGGACGAACGCCAAGATCCAATCCGGCAACATATACTGGCGTGTTTACCTATATCCGTGAATTATATGCCTCCTTGCAGGAATCAAAACTGAGAGGTTATCTGCCCGGAAGATTCAGTTTTAATGTTAAAGGCGGTCGTTGCGAAACCTGCAGCGGGGACGGTGTAAAAAAGATAGAAATGCATTTTCTATCGGATGTTTACGTTACTTGTGAAGTTTGTAAAGGAAAACGTTACAATCGCGAAACACTTGATATCAAATACAGAGGCAAAAATATATCGGATATTCTGAATATGACCGTTGAAGAAGCGTTGGAATTCTTTAAACATCATCCGAAGATCAAGAAAAAGCTTCAGACTCTGTTTGACGTTGGGCTGGGGTATATCCATCTGGGACAGCAGGCAACGACACTATCCGGCGGTGAAGCGCAAAGGGTCAAGCTTGCTACGGAATTGAGCAGAATGGGAACAGGAAAAACACTATATGTTCTCGATGAACCCACGACAGGGCTGCATTTTGCGGATGTTCATATGCTTTTGGATGTTCTAAACAAACTGGTTGATAAGGGCAACACCGTCTTGATAATTGAACATAATCTAGATATGATCAAAAGTGCCGACTGGATCATTGACCTTGGACCCGAAGGGGGCGATATGGGTGGCAATATTTTGATCAGTGGGACGCCCGAAACAGTCAGCAAACACAAAAGCTCCTATACCGGCAAATATTTAAATAAAGTATTGTAAATGGGAAAAAATAAGACATATGACATTGTGATCATAGGTGCCGGGGTCATCGGTACATCGGTAGCTTCCTCACTGGCAAAATACGATCTTTCGGTTTGTGTATTAGAAAAGACAAACGATATTTCCAATGGGGCTTCCAAAGCAAACAGCGGGATTGTTCATGCGGGTTACGACGCTACCCCGGATACGTTGATGGCCAAATTCAATGTTGAAGGTAATGCAATGTATCCAGAGATCTGCGAACGATTGGATGTCCCGTTCCGAAATATCGGTTCCTATGTTATCGCTTTTACCGATAAAGATGTCAAAACTCTTCAAGATCTTAAGAAAAGAGGGGAGATCAATGGAGTCCCCAACCTGAAAATACTTTCTTCCGACCAAGTAAAAGAACATGAGCCCAATCTGAATCCCGATATAAAAGCGGCTTTGTATGCACCAACGGCCGGAGTCATCAGTCCCTATGAATTAAGTATCGCTTTCATGGAACATGCCATGGATAACGGTGCAAAGCTTTTACTAGAAGAACCGGTTGAAGATATTGATTATAATGCAAAACGGTATGTCGTGAAGACTGCTTTCCAAGAAATCGAAGGCAAGCTTGTAATAAACTGCGCCGGAGCTTATGCGGACAAGATCCATAATATGGTATTGGAGCCATCATTTGAACTTCAACCCAGACGAGGCGAATATTTTTTAATGGACAAATATGCCGGGGATCACGTAAAGCATGTTATCTTTCAATGTCCGGATGAACTGGGCAAAGGCGTATTGATCGCCCCAACTGCGCATAAGAACCTGATTATTGGTCCAAATGCCGAGGATGTTGATGATCCTGAAGCGGTGGAAACAACAGATGAGGGACTTAAACTTGTATGGGAAACAGCTTTAAAGAGCGCGCCTGAATTACCTAAGAATCAAGTAATTACAACATTCTCCGGAATGAGGTCCGAACCGTCGACCGGAGATTTTATCATTAGTGATTATGAGGATAAGCCCGGATTTATCGATGTGGCCGGCATTAAATCTCCGGGACTCAGCGCCGCACCTGCGATCGGAGAATATGTTGCCGATCTGGTAAAAAAATATATCGCAATAAATGACAGAAAAGATTATAAATCCGGAAGAAGAAAAGTCGTTCGATTTCACGAACTTTCACATGAAGATAAGTCAAAACTTATAGAAAGCGATCCTTTGTACGGCAGGATCATTTGTCGTTGTGAAAGCGTAACGGAAGCCGAGATCATTGATTGCATCCACCGGAACGCAGGCGCCAGAAGTCTTGACGGAGTAAAACGCAGAACCAGAAGTGGTGGCGGAAGATGCCAGGGAGGCTTTTGCGGACCTCGTATCATCGATATTTTATCGAGAGAACTAAATATTCAAAAAGAAAGAGTAACTAAAGATTCATCCCTTTCAAATATAATAACAGGTAAAACGAAAGAAGGGGGTGATCGATGAATTATGACGTGATCTGTATCGGCGGAGGACCGGCAGGACTTGCCGCAGCACTTGCTGCAAAAGAGAATGGAGCTAAAAGCATCTGCATTGTTGAAAGAGATTTTGAATTGGGGGGTATTCTACAACAATGCATTCATAACGGGTTTGGGTTACATACTTTCGGTGAGGATCTTACCGGTCCGGAATATGCTCAACGTTTCATTGATGAGATCAAGAAGTCCGATATAGAAATAATGATTGATACCATGGTATTGGAAATTGATAAAGATCGCAATGTTTATACCATAAACCCTGAAAAAGGATATCAGAAGCTTCATGGTAAAGCTATTATTTTGACCATGGGATGCCGAGAAAGGACACGCGGCGCGTTAGCCATACCGGGTACCCGCCCAGCCGGTGTTATGACGGCAGGAACCGCCCAGCGGCTTGTGAATATAGAAGGTTATATGGTTGGGAAAAAGGTGGTTATCCTGGGTTCAGGCGATATTGGCTTGATCATGGCACGAAGAATGACATTGGAAGGCGCCAAGGTGCTGGCTGTCGCTGAATTGATGCCTTATTCCAGCGGTCTGACACGTAATATCGTCCAATGTTTAGAAGATTATGAAATACCTCTCATGCTTCAACACACCGTTACCAATATTTACGGAAAAGATCGTGTTGAAGCGGTTGATATATCAGAAGTAGACGATCATTTCAAACCTGTTCCGGGGACTGAAAAGCGTTTTGAATGCGATACGCTTCTATTGTCTGTAGGGTTACTGCCGGAGATCGAGTTGCCGTATGCCGCTGATATTATTCTCGACAAGAGAACACGTGGTCCGAAAGTGAATGAAACGATGGAGACAAGTATTCCGGGAATATTTGCTTGCGGGAATGTCGCTCATGTACATGATCTTGTTGATTATGTAACGGTAGAAAGTAAAAAAGCCGGTTATTATGCTGCGGAATTCGTTAAAGGCAATATCAAATCCGGTGAGAGTATCTGTTCCTTGGCAGGTGAGGGTATTTCGTACATTGTACCTCAGGAAATCAGACCTCAAAACTGCCAAAAGGAATTGGAATTGTATTTCAGGGTCAATAAGGTTTTCGATGATGTTAAAGTCGTGCTAAAGATAGACGATGAGGTTGTCAAAGAGATAAAGAAACGCCACATGGCACCGGGGGAGATGGAGAGGATTATAGTTAAGCCGGAGGCGTTAATAGATGCCGCTAGTGTGCAATTGGAGATTGTGAAATAGATTTATTTAATTTATGAATTATGAATTATAAATTATGGATACGTGAAACGTAAGACGTTAGACGTGAAACGGAAAGGCACAAAGAAAGACAAAAAGTGTCATTTCGACCGGATCCGCCAGCTGACGGAGTAGCGGAGAAATCTATTCATGATACGGAGACATTGAAATGATGTTGATACACGGGGTTAAAACCCCGCTGTTACTGAATTTTCAGTAACCCCTGGTTTTAACCTGGGGTAAACTGTACTTCAATAATTCAACATTTCAACATTTCAACAAAAAATATTAATGAAATGAAACTAAACTACAATAAATTTCAATATGCATAAAACGAATTACAAGCCCCTATATCTCGGTTTCGGTTCCAATCTTGGAGATTCGGGTCATCTGGTCACCCGTGCCATCAAGGAAGTTGCTTCCAATCCTCATATTGAGTTTGTGAAACAAAGTTCTTTATGGAGAACCGAACCCCTATATGATAGAAATCAGCCGGATTTTGTAAATGCTGTGGTAAAATATAACAGTGATCTGGACCCTGAAGAAATTCTTAAATATACTTCCGAAATAGAGACTAGATTTTTCAGACAAAGGGATCCCAACAGGCCCATGGGTCCAAGAACACTTGATATTGATATTGTTTTTTACGGTGATATGGTATATCAAACAGAAAAAGTGACAATTCCGCACCCAAGATTTCACGAAAGGAAATTTATTCTTTTCCCAATGAGTGAAATTGATGTAAATTATATCGTTCCCGGAACATCATTGAATATTGCAGACTATATCCTACGGTGTCCGGATAAATCAAAGGTGGAGAAGATATGACGGGTCCCGCATATTACATCGCCATTGAAGGTGTGATCGGCGTCGGTAAAACAAGTCTTGCCAAAATACTGTCACAACGGTTGAACAGCAGGCTTATTTTAGAGAAATTCGAAGAAAATCCCTTTTTATCCGATTTTTACGGGGACCGTCAGCGTTATGCTTTCCAAACCCAGTTGTTCTTTTTGCTCAGCCGTTACAGGCAGCAATTGGAATTATCTCAGACTGACGTTTTTCACCGCAGTATGGTAACCGATTACATTTTTGCCAAAGACCGTCTCTTTGCGTATATCAATCTGGATGAAAAAGAATTGCATCTCTATGATCAATTATATTCCATTCTTTCCAAAGAGATCGCCAAACCCGATCTTGTCATTTATCTTCAGGCGGACACAGATAGGCTGATGAAGAATATTGATCTTCGGGATAGGGATTACGAAAGGGGTATGGACAGGGATTATATCGAATCGCTAAATCAATTTTATAATCAATTCTTCTTTCACTATAACGATAGTCCTTTATTGATCATCAATACAACTGAGATCGATTTTGTAAACAAAAAAGAAGACCTGGATGAGGTTATGAAATACATTCAACAACCTCCTTTAGGAACGAAATACTATAAGGCAGGTACTCCGTAATGAGTTTTTTATTCAAACTGATATTGGTGTTGATCTTTATCTATCTGATGTACAGGATCGCTTTTTATAACAGAAAACCCAAAGATCCTCCAACAGGTAACAATGATGTAAATGACGATCCCGGTACGGATAACAAACCATCCGTACAAAAGAAGATCGATATGTCAGACGTCGAAGACGCCGATTATAAAGAAATTAAATAACACAGGACCTTTTAATATGTCAAAAGAACGCGTACTGGTAACCGGTGCATCCTCCGGGATCGGTAGGTCTATTGCCAAATTACTTTCCGAAAAAGGCTTTGAAGTACTGGGAACTTCAAGAGACCCGGAAAAAATAAGCGATAAAATTCCCGGTGTAAAATACATGGCATTGGATCAATTATCGAAAGAAAGTATTGATAAACTGGTCAGGGAAGCCGGTGATGTTGATATTTTGATCAATAATGCCGGACAGGGACAAGTAGGACCGTTGGAAGAGGTCCCGATCGAAAAGATCCGCTCTTTATTTGAAGTTAACCTGTTCGGTGTCATTCAGTTAACCAAGGCGATCTTGCCATCGATGAGGAAGAGAAAGAAAGGATTGATCATCAATTTATCATCTATGTCGGGTATTTTCGGCGTTGGTTTTACATCTGTATACTGCGGGACAAAATTTGCTATCGAAGGTGTATTCCGTTCACTAAGACAGGAAGTTAAACCTTTTGGTATTCATGTTGTCCAAATAGAACCGGGTTATGTAGCGACCGGATTCAAACAGGATCCGTATATTGATCAGAAATCGGATTATTACAAAAATGCCAGGATATTTAAGGATATCCGTGATCGGAATATCGAAACCGGAGTCCACCCCGATGAAGTAGCAAAAAAAGTCCTGTATGTGATCAATAAAAAGAACCCCAAGCCGGGTTATCCCGTTGGCGGCGATGCTCCGAGAAATGCATTTCTGAACAAGATCTTGCCGGTGAGATTGGTGGAGTGGTTCCAGAGGAAGAAATTCAGAAGTTAGAAGGCAGAATTAGGTTTATCGTTTAAAGTTTAAAGTTTAATATTGAATTGCTTTGCGGTTTCTCTTTAATATAGACAGATATGTATACAATTCTTGGACACCGCCGTTGTCCCGATTTATTAGCGGTATAACGATAAATTCTTCTTGGACTCTTACAGAGTCCTTATTTAATAATCATATTTATAATGAAGGATCCCTTAGGGATCCAAGAAGAATATATGCTTAGTTCAATACTTATTCACAACCCTGGCGGGGTTGAAGAATTAAACCATAAACTTCTAAACAGCGAAGCACCAAACTTCTAAACATTTTTCAACATTTCAACGCTTCAACGTTTCAACCTATTTTAGCTTGTAACAAAGCGATCCATTCTTTAATTTACATCGCAAACTTAAATAAATACTTGAGGTTAAAGATGAAGAAGTTTATCCTGTTGGCGATGGCATTGTTTATACTGTTATCGTGCCAGAAAGAAACACGTCCGAATATTATTTTTATTATGTCTGATGATCATGCCGAAAAGGCAATATCGGCTTATGACACATCTTTGATCAGAACACCGAATATCGATCGTTTGGCCGATGAAGGCATACGTTTTGACAATTCTTATGTAACCAATTCGATCTGCGCGCCTTCGCGTGCCGTTTTATTAACGGGTAAACATTCACATATCAATGGAAAACGCGATAACGCAGATACATTTGATCCGAATCAGATGACGTTTCCGAAATTATTACAGGAAGCGGGATACCAAACGGCAGTTTACGGCAAATGGCATTTAAAATCACAGCCAGTGGGCTTTGATGATTGGAAGGTTTTGCAGGGTCAGGGAAGATATTATAATCCCTTATTCTATGAAAAAAACGACACGGTCAAATATGAAGGATACACTACTGATATTATAACCGACATGGTCATTGATTTCTTGGAAAAACGTAGTAAAGAAAAACCATTTTGCGTTTTATATCATCATAAAGCTCCGCATCGCAACTGGATGCCGGCCGAACGTCACATTGGTATGTTCAAAGATACGAAATTTCCATTGCCCGAAACATTCTATGATGATTACAAGACCCGCGAAAAAACAGCGGGCGTCCAGGATATGGAAGTCAAGAACATGTATTTGGGTTATGACATGAAGATCCATTTCCTACCCGGTGAAAAAGAACCTTACAGCGGCGGTGGAAAAAGCCGGAATTTTGACGGCACGAATTCATGGAAGAACGTTTACAAAGCTTTAACCCCAGAACAAAAAGAAGCTTTTGATGCTTACTACGATGAGGTTAACGAATATTATCGCAACGCTAATTTAAGTGGCAAAGAACTTGAAGAATGGAAATACCAACGATATATGGAAGATTATCTTGCCTGTATCGTATCGGTTGATGAAAATATTGGAAGATTACTGGATTATCTTGATGAAAATAAGTTAGCTAAAAATACCATAGTGGTCTATACGTCCGATCAGGGATTTTATCTTGGAGAACACGGCTGGTATGATAAACGCTGGATGTATGAAGAATCATTCAAGAGTCCTTTGGTCATTCGTTATCCCAAGAAGATCAAGAAGAGCAAAGTGGAAGAGAAATTCGTCCAGAACCTTGATTTTGCACCTACGTTTTTGGATTACGCGGGCATTGAAATACCCGAAGATGTTCAGGGAAGGTCATTACGCAGTATATTTGAAGATAAAGACGAACCCTGGCGTGAATCCATGTACTATCATTTTTATGCCTATCCGGCCTGGCACGATGTTCCCAAGCACGACGGTATTCGTAACAGACAGTTCAAACTGATCCATTATTATGAGATCGGTGTATGGGAATTATTTGATCTTGAGAATGATCCTCATGAATTGAATAATGTTTATGAAGATGGTGAATATTCCCGTGTGAGGAACGATCTTGAGATAAGGTATTGGGATCTGAGGGAAGAGTTGAAAGTAGAGGATTGATTATAATATCCAATTGATATCTTCCTGAAATGAATTTTTCATTTTTTTCTTTTCTTCAGCAGAAAGCCATGAAGATTCAATTCCCATAGTTATGATATTCCCAATTTCTTTTTTTGAAAAATTCAATTCTTTTTCCAAAGAAATATATTCTTTTTCCAATGAATTGCCGAACATTTTCGGGTCGTCTGTATTAACTGAGATCAACAATCCGCTATTATAGTATTTTCTGATCGGATGATCTTTTAAACTCTTTATCACTCCGGTACGAACATTTGATAATGGACATAATTCAATGGGAATGGATCTCTCTGCCAAATAATTCATGAATTCCGGATCATCATATGCTTTTGTTCCATGCCCGATCCTGTCTACATGAAGTTTAAAAACAGCATCTTTAATACTTTGTACTCCTGGAGCTTCTCCGGCATGCGCTGTAGTAAAAAATCCCATTTCATGTGCTTTTTTATAAAGATCCTCAAATATAATGGCAGGATATTCATGTTCTGAACCACCTATACCTATGCCAATAACTCCGTACTCTTTAACTTCACTTAATTTGGACAATGTCCCCATTTCATATTTTGGTCCATAGTCTCTGACAAGATCTGCAATTAGCGAAATGCTTATTCCAGGTACTTTTGAAAACCCTGTTCTTACTGCCGAAGTTATCTCCTGCACATTCAAAGAAGCATTTTTAGCAAAAGTTGAAGGTGAAAAGAACATCTCGGCATATCTTATGTTTTGTTTCTGCAAATCACGGGCGACAAGTTCGGAAATAAATGTAAAATCTTCATATTCACGTAAAAAACTGTTTTTCCAAAACCAAGTTTCTATGAATTGTGTAAAATCTTTATAAACGAAACGTTTTTTAAGAGACGAAATGTCAGGAACGGTTGGATCTCCGCCGTATTTATTAATTAATTCAAATAAAGCATCATAGGGTATTGCGCCTTCCAAATGTATGTGTAATTCGACTTTTGGTATTTTTGCATAATCGGTCATGTTTTTCCTCTTGATCAAAAAAGTTTTTTGCTTGAACAATCTAAAGACTGCGCATAAAGATAATATTATTTTGACGTATTAAAAATATTTCTTAATATGTGAACAAATTGAAAATGGGGAAGACCTGTGAAAATCAGGCGCAGTCGCGCTGCCGTGAATGGT
>CAYVLJ010000028.1:0-20254 GCA_964452375.1 uncultured bacterium
AATTTCGCAGCAATTCTGGCTATTGCTCAGTCCATTACAATTATGGCTTATTATATTGATAGAGTAACAGAGACACCATAATGTTGTATAAGATCAAAGACATTTCATTATCTACCTTTGGCCATAAAGAAATCGAATTTGCCGAAGCTGAAATGCCGGGTTTAATGGCATTGCAGAAAAAATATGCAGCTACAAGACCTCTGCGAGGCGCGCATATTACCGGCAGTTTGCACATGACGATCCAAACGGCTGTTTTGATCAAAACTCTGGTTGCTTTGGGAGCAAGGGTGAGATGGGCCAGCTGTAATATTTACTCGACTCAAGATCATGCCGCAGCTGCTATCGCGGACCTGGGCATACCTGTCTTTGCCTGGAAAGGCGAAACACTTGAAGAATATTGGTGGTGTACAAAACAGGCGCTATTGCACGACAATAAAGGTCCCGATATAATCGTTGATGATGGTGGCGATGCAACGCTATTCGTTCATGAGGGTGCCAGACTTGAAAAAACGTATGCTCAAACCGGGAAATTACCGAAAACAAACACTGACAATAAAGAGCTTAAAATTGTCCATGAACTAATAATTAGTGAGATGAAAGAAAATCCGGATCGATGGACTAAAATAGCTAAAAACCTGCGTGGGGTGAGCGAGGAAACCACCACAGGTGTTGGCAGACTTTACCAAATGATGGAAAATGGTGAATTACTATTTCCGGCTATTAATGTCAATAATTCGGTTACCAAATCTAAATTTGACAATCTTTACGGATGCCGTGAATCTTTAGCTGACGGTATCAAACGTGCTACGGATATAATGATAGCCGGGAAAACCATTGTAGTCTGTGGTTTTGGCGACGTGGGGAAGGGCTGTGCTCAATCAATGAGCGGACTCGGCGCAAGGGTCATTGTTACGGAGATCGACCCCATATGCGCACTTCAGGCGGCAATGGAGGGCTATGAGGTTGGACTCATGGATGAATATGCATCCGAGGGCGATATATTTGTGACCGCAACAGGTAATTGCGATGTGATCACAACCGATCATATGAAAAAAATGAAAGACAAAGCGATCGTTTGCAATATCGGTCATTTTGATAATGAGATCCAGGTAGACGAACTTTACGCTTTGCCGGGTGTTGAAAAAGTCAATATCAAACCGCAAGTGGATCAGATCATTTTCCCGGATAAACACTCGATCATTCTTTTGTCTGAAGGTCGATTGGTCAATTTGGGGAATGCAACCGGCCATCCTTCTTTTGTAATGAGCAATTCTTTCTCTAATCAAGTTTTGGCACAAATTGAATTATGGCAAAATGAACATGAAATTGGCGTTTATACTCTTCCAAAACATTTGGACGAAGAGGTCGCCCGAATGCATTTGGAAAAACTTGGTGTTAAGTTGACTGAAATGACCGAAAAACAGTCAAAATATCTTGGAGTTCCAAAGAAAGGCCCGTTCAAATCGGACCAATATCGTTACTGACGTCACATATTTTTAAAATAAGGAGAATTTAGTTCTCCTTTTTTTATTTATACCCTATTTTTCGCTGTTAACCGGGGAGATTATGACAGACATTCTATCAGGACTAAATGAAAAACAACGCGAAGCCGTGATGATCACAGACGGCCCCCTGCTGATCTTTGCCGGGGCGGGTTCGGGGAAAACACGGGTATTGACACGCAAGATCGCATACTTGCTTGAAAAGAAAAAAACGCAGTCGCATCGGATCTTGGCAGTAACATTCACCAATAAAGCGGCAAAAGAAATGCAAGGACGCGTAACGGCACTTCTTGGTCCGGGGAATACGGTAAATATCGGGACATTCCATAGTATCGGGGCGAGGATATTAAGAACCGAAAAACACATTGAGGGTTATTCGCCTGATTTTACTATCTATGATACAAGCGATACGAAATCTGTGGTCAATCAAAGTCTGAAAGAACTTGGAATAGATCCCAAAATATTGCCGCCCTCTGCGGTGATCCACTATATCAGCAAGCAAAAGCAACAGCTCTTGTCTCCTTCCGAAGCAGAAAAAAAAGCAAACAATGATTACACGCAGGAAAAATTTGCATATGTGTACAAAGAATATGATAAACGCATGCGCACGAATAATGCATATGATTTTGATGATCTGCTTATGCGCCCCATCTTGATGTTCAGACAGCACCCTGAAATTGCTGAAAAATACAGGCATCGATGGGATTATATTTTGGTTGATGAATATCAAGATACAAATCACGTACAATTTCAGCTGGTTAAACTATTCTCCGAAAAAAGCAAGAATATTTGTGTTGTCGGGGACGACGATCAATCCATCTATGGCTGGCGGGGTGCTGATATTAAAAACATCCTGGATTTTGAATCAACATTCCCTAAAGCAAAAATCGTAAAACTCGAACAGAATTATAGAAGCACTAAAACCATCATTGAAGCCGCCTCCTTCATGATCAAGGGTAATGGACACAGAGCGGACAAGAATTTATGGACCGAAGCCATCAGTGGTGATAAAATTCTTTATAAAGAATGCGAAAGAGATTATCAGGAAGCTGATTTTATTGCCGACAGCATCCGTTTTTCAGGAAAACCGTTAAGAGATTTCGCCATTCTATATCGCACTAACGCTCAATCCAGGCTTTTGGAAGAATCATTGCGCAATAGGGGGATCAAGTACATTCTCGTCGGCGGTGTGAAATTCTATGAAAGAAAAGAGATCAAAGATATTTTGGCATATCTGCATGTTCTGATAAATTCACATGATGTGATCAACCTTAAACGGGCCATAAACACACCGCGAAGAGGTATTGGGGATTCCAGCATTAAGAAGATAGAATTATTTGCGTTACAAACGAAAAGAACACTTTGGACGGCTTTACAATATCCGGAAGAAGCAGGAGTATCTCCGGCAATATCAAAACGGATCAATAAATTTATGCATATAATGAGTGACCTGCATTCCAAAATAGAAAAGATGGCACCGTCGGAATTCGTTATGGAAGTCATGGAACAAAGCGAATTATTATTTCAGTATCAGGATAAAAAAGATCCGGAGCTTCGGGAAAGACTGGAAAATCAAAATGAATTCATCAATGGTGTTAAAATGTTTGAGAATTACAATAAAGATGCCACTATTGAGGATTTCTTACAGGAGGTGTCACTGTTAACAGATATAGATCAATGGGAAGATTCTGCAGATGCTGTAACGCTTATGACCATTCACAGTGCAAAAGGACTCGAATTCAAACATGTTTTTATTGCCGGCATGGAGGAAGGCTTATTCCCTCTTGAAAGAACGCGCATGAATCCAAAAGAATTGGAAGAAGAACGACGATTGTTTTATGTGGCCCTGACACGGGCAATGAGAAATGTGACGATCACATCAACGCAGCAAAGAATGAGATTCGGTACTGTTCTGGGAGCAACACCATCACTTTTTATTTCGGAGCTCCCGGAAAAGTATGTTCAGAAAGACAAAATAATAAGAAAAAGCCGCTCAATTGAAAATATGCGTAGTATCCGACGTAAAGAATTTCTTGACCCAGATATGAAATCGTTTATTTCAAAAGAAGAATCTGTCATCATCCCCATTAAAACACCCAAACCCGGATCAATATCGATCGGTGACAGAATAAGTCATAAAATGTTTGGAAAAGGTAAGGTCAGAAGCATTATTAAATCTTCACAAATACTTTTAAGAATTGACTTTGACAATGGAGTAAAAAAAACAATAGCGGAAAAATTTGTGGAAAAATTATGAAAAAGATCGACCTTGTTTGTTATGATTTCGATGGCACATTATGCAATACATTGCCTGATATTGTTAACAGTATGAATAACGTTTTAGAAAAAAACGGATTTAAGGCAATATCCGAATCCAAAGTCAGGAGTTTTATCGGCAGCGGCATATCTAAACTGGTTGAACGCTCGGTATATTGTGCATTAGCCGGGGATGATGATATCGTTGATCCGAAACTGCTTAAAAAGATAACAGAGGAAATGGGACATCATTATACCCTCCATTTGATGGATGATTCTTATCTTTATGAAGATACCGAAGAAATTTTAAAATATTTTTCAAACGTACCCCAGATAATTGTTTCTAATAAACCTGAGCAAATGGTAAAGATCATGCTGAAACATTATGATATAGACCAATATTTTGATTTGATCGTTGGGGGAGATACTCTTGATGTTTGCAAGCCGGACATAAAAGTGTGGGAATATGTCAAAAAGGAAATGTCGCTCAAAAATAATATCGAGGGTTTAATGGTAGGTGACAGTATTCCGGATCTTCTTTTTGGAAAAACCGCAGGATTGACAACCGTTGCCGTAACTTATGGCTATAATGATCTGCCCGTATTGAAAGCCGAAGGAGCGGATCATTTTATTGATCGCCTTAACGATTTAAAAGACATATTTTAAAAAGATAAATGAAATGATGGGGGACGTTATGAAAAAGATATTTATCCTATTTCTCATTTCTTTTTGTTTTGCAGGTGAGCTTAGCCTGATGTTTTGGAATGTAGAAAATTTATTTGACATTAGCGATGATCAGGGAAAAAGGGACGGGGATTTTATGCCCGGAGGTTCCAAGCGCTATACATACCGGGCGTATCGTTTGAAACTTATACATTTGGCAAAAGTGATCAATCACATAAACCCGGATATTCTGGCTATGGTTGAAGTGGAAAATCAAGCAGCGCTTGAGGAATTGAAAAAAGAACTAAAACACATGGAAAAATGGAGTATTCTGATAGATAATGGTCCCGATATACGCGGTATCGACCCCGCACTTATGTACAAAAAAGATATGTTGGAATATTGTCATCATCAGTATTACCCCGTATTTATAAAAGAACGAGGTTATCACAGCCGTTCAATACTTAGAGTTGATCTTGCTGTCAATGGTACTCAAGATACACTTTGCATATTTATTAACCACTGGTCGTCCCGCAGGGGCGGTAAAGAGCATTCTGACCCCTTTAGATTATATGCTGCAGGTGTTTTATTAAATGCCATCAATGGAACTTTGACCGAACACCCCGAATATCGTATTGTTCTAACAGGTGATTTTAATGACGACAGACATGACAAATGCCTAGACACATTGAGCAATCAGGCACATATCAAATATTTGACCAGAAATTCACCCAAAAAAGTCCATGGAACTTATTATCATGAGGGAGAATGGGTCTCATTCGATCATTTTTTAATCTCAAATTTTAAAGGGTCACAATTAAAAATTGACAAAGCTGAGATCAAAGCGCCAAGATGGATCCGGGAAATGCCGGGCAATGGACCGTTTCGTTTTTACAAGGGAATGGAGATATCAGGCGGATATTCGGACCATTTCCCCATTTTATTAAAATTCTCAATAAAGAGAAAAAGAGTTGAATAATATGCGCATGAATGATAAATTCTTTGCAATTGCAGGCAGAAAATGAAAACATATATTTTAGCAACACATAATCGGGATAAAATACGAGAAGTTAAGAAAAAACTGGGTTTAGATATTAATTTGAAAACCCTGGATGATTTTCCCGACCTGCCGGAAGTAAGTGAAGATAAAGAAACGCTTGAAGGCAACGCTTTAAAAAAAGCAAAAGAAATTCATGAGCATACGGGTCTCCCGGCTATTGCAGATGATACCGGATTGGAAGTGGATGCCCTCAATGGCGCTCCGGGAGTTTATTCGAGCCGATATGCCGGAGAGAATGCAAGCTATGAAGACAATGTCAATAAGCTTTTAAAGGAATTAAATGGGATTAAGTCGGAACATCGCACAGCAAGATTCCGTACAAGCATCGCCTTTGTTAATGCGCAAGAATCTTGGACGGTTCAGGCCTCGGTTGAAGGACGGATCCTCGAAGTACGGCGCGGAAGTGACGGCTTTGGATACGACCCGGTGTTCTATTACGAACCTTTAAAAAAGACGTTTTCAGAACTGGACCTAAATATTAAAAACAGGATCAGTCACCGAGGTAAAGCATTGGATGCATTTATTAATAAGCTGAAAGATCTCAATTATATTTAAATGGAGGATATGCCAGGACCAATTTGTTAACGTATCGATATTTGAACGAAAAAGAGGCGGTTATTAGAAAAGCGCTTAATAAACCATTTTGGATGGTTGGTCTGGCTTTGATCATGATGTTTTCTCCTATTTTGGGAGAAAGCGATCTTTATTCTGTCCGTTTTTCATATACGTTCAACATACCCGGATTGCCTAACATCTTTTCAACAGCACCAATAGGATTTACACGCGGTTATCAACAACCCGAAAATCCGATAAGTGTTAATTTCCCAAAATGGTTTTCAACTATTAAAATGCAGGAAAGCGCCAGCGATTCAGGGAACATGCTAATGATCTCTGAAAAAATTGGCAACGAAAATCTTAGTTCTCCACGTTATATCCCGTTTTCCGAATATTTTGTTTTTAAGAAGAACTATGATCTTGATCATTTGTGGTATAATAAAGTTGCTTTGACTGACAGTCTTTTCTTTGTTGATCTTACGCAACAACAGGGGAGTGGTCAATCGCTGGAGATCATCGGCGCTGATATTGCCGGACAAAGAGTTGCGCTAAGGATCAGGGGTCTTATCTCCATAACGGGAAAATATAATCAACAGAACAATTCCATTATGGCCACGGGAAATATGGAAAACGAACAAAAGAATTTCCTCATGGACCAGACCCAGCAATTTACTATTGAAGGAACTATTGGAGACAGGATAACCATATCTATTGATGAGGATAGTGAACGCGATTTTGAATTCGAAAATGCTATAAAGATAAATTATAAAGGAAAAGAAGACGAGATCGTTCAAAATGCGAATTTTGGAAATATCGGATTGTCATTACCCGGAACTCAGTTTGTGACCGGCTCCTCATCTTCAAGCGGTCTTTTTGGCGGTAAGGCAGTCATGAAGTTCGGACCGATCGATGTTACGGCAATTGCCTCTTATGAGAAAAAGGACAGTAAGAAAAAATCCTGGGGTGGCGGTTCTGATGATGATGGTGGTTCAACGGTTCAAATTTTTGATTATGAATACAAACGGAATACTTATTACTATGTGGATGAGATATACAGAGAGAACATGTACCCCATTGATTATAACAATAACGCATTCAGTTACAGTATTTCCAACCAGATCATTGATTATGATCTTTATATAAGTTGTAACGAACGTGAAGATACAAAGATCAGAGCTATTGCCTATGTCGATATTGCTCCTGATGGTACCCCGACCCCATTAACAGAACATGCCGAAGAAGACGTTGCCGATTCCATTTATTTCAGAAAACTTGAACGCAGCACAGATGATAATCCATACGGTGAATATTCAATTGAAGAAAATCTTGGATATATTCGTATGAATATGGGTATGGGAGATGATAATATTCTTGCCATAGCATACAGGACCAATGACGGAAAGGTATACGGTGACCTGAACAATGGTTCGTATCTTAAGATCATAAAAGCGGAAAACCCCAAGCCTACCTATATTACCTGGGATTTGGAAATGAAAAACATATATGATCTTAAGGCACGCAATATTGATGAAGACGGTTTTGATCTTAAGATCTTTATTAATAATAATCAACCCAAAGAGCTGCACGCCAGCGGAAAACCTTATATTACTTATTTCAATCTTGATAATTACAACCAATCGGGATCTTTATCACCTGACGGGAAGATCGATATTAAACCAGCGGGTGTGTTTGTTGACCTTCAAGCCGGGGAGTTATGGATGCCGTATGCTCTGCCTTTCCAGGCACCACCTGAGGGCAATCAAACAACCGGTATATATAATGACAGTTTAAAGGCCTCTGACGACGATGATCTTCCATCTGCTGAAAACATATATACTCTTCCCTATACCGATCCGGACAGAAAAGAACGAAAATATTATATCGAAGCTAAATATTCCAACCGCAGTTCAACGATCGATTTGGGAGAGATGTTCATTATTGAGAATAGTGAAGAAATACTTGTTAACGGAAAGAAAATGACAAAAGGCGTTGATTACGATATTGATTATTTTTCAGGTTTGATCACATTAAAAAGTGCAGAAGCCATGAATCCCGATGCAAATATCGACATCAATTATGAAACAGAACAGCTGTTTGGAGGCATAGGTGAACAAAAATTAATGGCCGGTATGCGAGCGGAATATCAGATCAATGAAAACGCTTTTATTGGAGCGACCGCGATGTACTACAATCGTTCAGTCCTTGATGATAAGAATGTAAATATCGGCGATGAACCTTTTGCTAACTTTATCTGGGATATTAATGGTGAATTCAGCTATGATCTGAACTGGCTTGACAGAGCCATGAATGCATTGCCTTTAATTCATGTAAAACAAGCCAGTCATGTTAAAGTCAGTGGAGAGATCGCGCAGATACTTCCCAATCCCAATACGATCGAAAATGAAGAAAGCGGCGATTTTGACGGTGTTGCCAAGCTTGATGATTTTGAATCTGCAAGCCAGGAAACACCGATGAATATCAATTTCCAAAAATGGACACACGCCAGTAAGCCAAAGAACACTTTCTTTTCATCCAGTTTCCGGGAACGGGGATTTATGTTTTGGTATAACCCGTTTTATGTAGGGGCTAACGGCGCAAAGGTTTTTGGCCTGTATACAAACTACATATGGCCGCAAAAAGAAACAACCGAAACCGACCAGTACACAAATATATTGACTGTTGTTCTGGATCCGGAAGTGAATGGTATCACCGGTCATGAAACTCAAAATGATGTTCGTCAGATCTGGGGCGGGATTATGCAACCGGTTTATATGTACGACCAGAGTAAAAGCAAATATATTGAATTGTGGGTCAAAGGGGAAAAAGGCCAGCTGCAGATCGATATCGGTGAAATTACCGAAGATTGGTATAACACTGAGTATGATCTCGCTTTTCCGGAGGCTGAATATGGCGATGGTGAGAAAAATTATGAAGACAAAAATGATAACGGTAATTTGGAGATCAATCCCACATATAATGAAGATACGGGTATTAATGGATTGACAGATGAGCAAGAGATCGCTTTAGGCTGGGATCCAATGATCGATAATTTTGATAAAGAAGGGTATAAAGAGGGAGAAGTTCGCTACTGTAATGGAACTGAGAATAATGCCGGCACAGACGGTATTCAGCCATATCCCGAAACGGAAGATATTGACCGGGACGGAAAGCTTGACCAGGCTGATAATTATTATTCATATTCTATTGATCTTGAAAGCGAACAATGGCTGGCATCACGTACCAGGTTTGACAATGGACAGGAAACCGGCTGGAAACAATACAGAATACCCCTGACAGCCGTTATCGATAGTGTAGGTAAACCGAGTTTCCAATCCATCAGGATGATGAGATTAAATGTTTTTGATATGGCAGATCAGGATACGATCCAGTTTGCGGCTATTTCAATCGTTGGCAACGAATGGCAGGAATTGGGATTGACGAATGACGAAACCCCATTTTATACAAAAGATGACGACCGCTTTTATATAACGGTTAAAAACACAGATGAAGATAATGACTACATTTCACCTCCGGGGATCAGCGGTGTTGAGCGGCCTGATCCATTAAGTGGAGCGACCATTAAGGACAAAGAACAGTCTCTGGTATTGAATTTTGTGGATCTTCAGCCGGGTGAATCTGCTTTGGCTGAAAAGATCATGCTGGAAAGCGAAACGCTTTTAATGTATAAAAAACTCAAGATGTTCGTACATGGTCCCGATTACATAACAGATGATGAGTCAAGGGTTGATCTTTTCCTTCGTATCGGACGCGGAGACATGAGTGAATATTACGAAACCGTTACAGAAGTATATGATGGTTGGGATGAAAGAAATAATATTGAAATGATCTTTGATGAGATCACACAATTAAAGAATCGTGTTGATTTCGACGAAATTGAGTATTTTATTTACGATGACGGCAATGTCAGGGAATACCGGCCCTTTGATTATGAAACCGGCGAATATACGGGGAAGATCTTCAGAATTGTTGGAAATCCTTCTTTATCCCGCATTGAAAAAATGCAATTGGGCGTTACCAATGTTGACAGCTATCGTCCCTACACCGGTGACATATGGGTAAACGAAATGCGTGTGGTTGAAAGCAATAATGATCCCGGTATGGCAATGAGAGGATCATTTGACTTCAGACTTGGCGGTTTGGCAAGCTTCAATATAAATGCAAAGAAAACCGATGCGGATTTTCGTCAGGTTAACCAACAGATGTCAAATAACCAAAAAACATCTGAAAATTTCAATATGAACCTGCAAATAAATGCAAATAAAATATTCCCGGATAAATGGAAAGTTAAATTTCCTATCGCTATGTCTCAAAGTCAATCTGCAAGTACCCCAAAATACTTTCCGGGATCTGATATATTGGTCGGGGATAATCCTGCAGACAGTTTAAAGGTTCTAACACGAAAGCAATCGATCAATACTTCGTTAAGCAGATCGGGAAATAAAAACGATCCGCTTCTTACCCGTCTTCTTATCAATCCGATCACAGCCAACTTCAACGCTTCAAGATCTGAGAACAGCAGTCTTGAGATCGCTTCCAAGGAAAACACATCGCTTACGGGAAAGGTGTCTTATAATTTGAGTATTGATAAAGGCAAGGGTATCCGCTATTTATCATGGGTCCCATTCCTTGATGAAAAAACAAAAGAACAAAAATTTTATTGGAAGCCAACAGCATTTAAATGGGACATGTCCGTTTCCAAGAGAGATGAGGATCGAATTTCCAGAAGCACCATGGATACAAGCAGCACCTACTCGTTCGGTATGTCAAAAAGTATGAATGTCAGTTTCCAGCCATTTGACCCAATGAAGATCGGCTATCAGCGTTCCAGTTCGAGCGATCTGCGGGATTATCAAAACGATGCTTTGGGACTTTTTGCTGATATCAGATATGATAGTTTGATGAACGGCGTGAACGTTGGCGATGTCACATCGATCAGAGAAAACCTGTCGGTTAATTATAACCCGACTTTAGCTCCATGGCTTAAGCCGCGATTATCTTATAATTCCAATTATAGCTACAGAGCCCAAAAAGACAAATACTATGCCGGTGTGGGCGTTACCAGAAAATACAACGTTTCCGCAACGGTTAGTCTGAAAGAAGTTTGGAGTACCTATGAAAAGAAATTCAAAGAATTAAGCAAAAACAAAAAGAAAAAAGAGACTCCTGCGCCTCCTCCTCCAAAACTCATGGCAAAAAAAGATAGCGAGCTTCCGGAGAATTCTTCTCCGAAAACAGCTCCTCCGCCAAAAAAAGATCAGGGAAAACCGCAAAAGCCAAAACCAGCAAGACCAAAGATCAGCATGGCAGAGATCCTTGGAAAGATCAATCCGATCCGTTTTAACTATTCCGATGATCTTGGAAAGACCAATAACGGTATTACGGGTAGCGACACATTAAGGATATATAGAGATGTTACGTATAAATATCGTTATGGATTCGGCAACTACTATTATTTGCCGACGGGTACATTTGAAGGCAGTTTAAGCAGTCCAAACAATAACGACAGAAAAATATCTTTTTCGATAGGCTCCGGCATTAACCTTACTAAAACACTTAATATCAAGTTGGATTATAAACAAAATACTTCATCCGGGCCTCAATATCAATTTAAAACCTCAAATGATGATTATTACGATGAATTTTCACATATTATCGCTTATGGCGATACTTTGGAATTGATACGCTCCGATTCTTCCTCAAGCCGAAACTATATTCCTCTTGGGGAAACCGGTATGGATGGTTTTGTCGCACCCGATTATTCATTGACATGGAGAATAAATCCCAGCCAGTACAAATGGCTCAAAGGGAAATTGAATTTCATTAAAAGTATCAATATTCAGCACAGTATGTCCGGTAAAGAAAATGTCCGTTATAAGTTAAGAACAGACGCCACACCCTATTATATGGAAAGCACATCTTCTACCTATACCTTGAATTTTACACCTCTTGTAAAAGCTTCGTTTACATTCGAGGGGGATTTCAGGGCTGATGTGGGATATAACAAAACAATCAAGATCGACCATCAGGGAGATGCGAATCTTGATTATCTCAACACCAGCATCATTCAAAATTATCAAGATAATATGACATTGAATATTTCCTATGAATATAATAAAGGTCTTTCCATCCCGGTACCCTTCTTAAAAAAGATCAAGGTGATCAATCTGGATAACGAAATGACTTTCTCTTTACAGGGAAAATACGGCTTAAATAAAAAAGTTGTTAAAAACCAAGGCGATCTGGAATTCGGAGTTCCTAAAGATTTCCGGATAAATTGGGAAGTTGAACCCCAGATCAGTTATCGATTCAGTAAAAATATCGATGGCCGCTTGTTCTTTAAATACGGACAAAGGATCGATATGACCCAGCAAGATATGGAAGGGGAAAACAAGTTTGATGACTACAAAGACTTTGGTATCACCGTTACCATCCGAATAAGGGGGTGATGAAGTGAAAAAAATATCAGTTTTTATATTGGTTATTTTGAGCTTTTTAAGTGCAAAAGAGTGGCATTTTGACGGATATCGAGCTTTTTCAGACTTGGTTAAACAAGTTGAAATGGGCCCCCGTTATCCGGGAAGCCCGGGGCAAATCATATGCAGAGATTGGTTGGTTGGGCAAAGTGACATGTATGCCGATACGGTGATTGTGCAAGCATTCGAAGCTTATCGTCCTGACAACAAACAAACGGTAGATGCTTTCAATATTATAGCCCGTTTTGCCCCCGAGAACAAAAAGCGGATCATGCTAAGTACACATTGGGATACAAGACCTATATCCGATATGGATATGTTCAAACGGAACATACCGGTTCCCGGCGCAAACGACGGCGCCAGCGGTACTGCCGTTCTTGTTGAGATCCTGAAACAATTATCATCGAAAACTCCTTCAATCGGAGTTGACATTGTTTTTTGGGATGCCGAAGACATGGGAATTGCCGGCAGCGGCAAATATTTTTGCCAGGGATCACAATATTATGCCAATGATCCCGTTTTGCCAAAACCGGAAAAAGGCATCCTGATCGATATGATCGGAGATGCCGACCTTCACCTGCCGGTAGAAGTCAACAGTTTTAGATACGCACCCGATTTAGTTAATGAAGTTTGGGATATTGCCAAGAAACTTGGATATGGACATGTTTTTGTTAAAGAAATGGGATATGAAGTTTATGACGACCATGTCCCTTTGAATGTAACAGCCGGAATACCAACGATAAATATTATAGATTTTAATTACAGATACAACGGTCGAAATATTTGGCATACGCCTAAAGACCTGCCCGCCCATTGTTCTCCCCAAAGCCTGCAATATGTCGGAGACGTATTGCTGGATTGGCTTTATAGCCAATAACCACATATTACGCCAATAAATTTGATTGGACAGTATATCCGAGTTTGCCGAGTGATCAAATAATGATAAATCGACGTTAACACCTGCGATATTAAAGTCAATTATGGCCAATAATTCTGGATAAAAAAGTATATAATTATTATATTATCAAATAACGGGATGCTCTATGAAACGTTATATCGTTAAATATTTAGATCAGCCGGTTGATCTTTCGATCGATTGGAATGCTCCGTCGTGGCGAAAAATTTCATCTGCAAAAATTGACTGTTTTCATCCACGTGGCAGCGATCACAAACCGAGAACACTTGCTAAAATATGTTACGATGTCAATGGAATAAAATTAATATTCAGGACAGAAGACAAATACATAAGATCGGTCCATACAAAATATAATTCAAAAGTAAATGAGGACAGTTGCGTAGAATGGTTCATCAAACCTGCGGGATCTTTGGGATATTATAATTTTGAAATGAATGCCGGCGGTTGTTTACATGTCAATTATATCGTTGATCCGGAACGCGATAAAAATGGAAAACGAAAAGATATTCGCCCCATACCCGAAGATCAAGCAAACTTGATTAAAGTTATGAGCAGTCTCCCGGAGATCATTGATCCTGAAATAACAAGACCGTTGATCTGGTACCTGGCTGTTGATATTCCGTTTCCTTTTTTTAAGCGATATACTCCGGCAGAACGGATATTGCATTCGGATTGGCGGGGTAATTTATATAAATGCGGGGATAAAACATCCCATCCACATTGGGCTTCATGGAGTCCCGTGAGTGAGCTGAATTTCCATCGTCCGCATGAATTCGGGATATTCGAATTTGAAAGATGGGGAGAACGGGCAAAATGATCGTTTAAAAATATTTATCATTAAGGGGGATGAATATGAAACAAGAGAAAATTTTCAAGCATTTGCCGACAGGCAATATTCATGCGACAGCACTTTTTATCGATATACAGAACTTTTTAGGGATCAGTGAAATACTGAACCCCAAACAAACCAGTGAATTTATCATAAGAGTTCTTCGTCCATTATCAAATTGTATCAGAGAATATAGTGGTTATGTTTGTCAAATTCAGGGAGATGCCATTTTGGCCGTTTTCGGAGTAACGAAAGATGCTCAAAACCATGCGGCAAATGCCGTAAGATGCGCAATAGAATTGCAGAAGATTCTTGATAGTTTAAATCCGGTGATCATAGAAGGTTTTAGAATTCCCTTATCGGCCGATATCGGTATTTGCAGTGGTGAAATGTATGCCTGTTCTATACATATGGGTAATAAGAAAGAATATACGGTTATTGGAAAAACGGTTAATTTGGCTTCGAGATTACAAAAGCTTAACAGACATTATAATACGAATATCTTGATAGATGAAAAGGTATTTGCGTATATTAGAGATGATATCCACACCAGAAAGATCGGAAAACTTGAAATTGCAGTAAAGAAAGATTACAGGCGTATGAGGTTCTGTATATTACAACAAAGCAAGAAGAATCAAACGATAGAACCCTCGCAAACTACAAGCAGGGAATCACAAATTTTCTGAAAGAGAACTGGGAAGAGGCGATCAGATGTTTTTCAAGAATTGAGGAAGATGAAAAAGGATATCAAATGATCGAGCGCTGCAAAGAACAAAAAGTATTTCATGATCATTTTAAGAAGAACATAAATAAATGAGGTTTGTATGGAATATATCCTGTTTATATCCGGTTTAACATTAGGCGCTGTTGTTGTCTATGTTATTTTTCAGTTTGTACAACGAAGTAAAACAAAACAACTGGAAGAACAGAAAAATCTTACCCAGGAAGCAAATAATAAAATTGTGCGACTTGAAACAGAGAACAATCTTTTAAAAGAAAAGGCGCTTGATGCCGAAAATATGCAAAAATCCATGAGCGAGAAGTTTGAAAATCTTGCCAACAGGATCTTTGATGAAAAAGATCAAAAAAATACCGACAAGATAAAACTGATCCTGGAACCCATAGAAAAAGACATCAATCATTTTAGGAAAAAAATTGAAGAAATGAATTCAGGTACGGGTGAACGAATGGCGAAACTCGGTGAACAGATCAAAAACCTCCAGGAATTGAACCGTGAGATAACCGAAGAGACGCAGAACCTGACTAAAGCGCTAAAGGGTGATGTAAAAAAACAAGGCAATTGGGGCGAAATAATTCTTGAACGCTTACTTGAAATGTCCGGACTTCGTAAAGATATTGAATATGAAACACAAACTTCCTTTAATGATGAAGAGAACCGTCGTCAGCTTGATGTGTTGATCAAATTGCCCGAAAATAAACATTTGATCATTGATTCAAAGGTATCTATCGTTGATTATGACAAATTGATCAAGGCAGACGATCCAAAAGAAATAGAACGTTATAAAAAATCATTGTCTTTATCAATTAAAGCGCATATCGATGAATTGGCCGCTAAACATTATCAAACGATTAAAGGGATCAATTCTCCCGACTATGTTTTTATGTTCATTCCCATAGAAGGCGCATTTTCTTCCATTTTAGAAGACAGCATGTCCTTGTATCAATATGCCATCAATAAAAATGTTATGATCGTTAGCCCCACGACCCTGCTTGCAAGCCTTCGAACCGTATCGGCATTATGGCAGCAGGAAAATCAAACAAAAAATGCATTGGAGATCGCAAGCGAAAGCGGGAAACTTTTAGATAAATTCTCATTATTCTATGAAGATTTCAAAAAGATCGGACGTCAGTTGCAAACTGTACAAAACTCTTTTGACGATGCTGAAAACAAACTTCAAACCGGGAAGGGCAGTCTGATCAGTCGTGCAAAGAAAATCCAGCAAATGGGGGCAAAGACCAGTAAGCAGATCCCGGAGCCTCTGGAAGAATAAATTTCACACACTTTTAAATAATGATGTAGAGGCACAGCACCCCCCTTCGCTCCTCGAGCTACGGAGGACAGGTTGCTGCGTCTCTACCATATAAATATTTAAATTTTATACTTATAAATTGGGTTTCGTGCTTTATCGGAATTCAATACAAATCAATTATTTATTATCCCTTGCAACAATAAATTCAATATATTTGTTAACAAATGAAAAGATTCCGGGTCTAATTATTGAGAAACAGGTTAGGGCATGGTAAATAAAAGAGAATTCGAAAAGTGGGTGAAGGATTACCATGACCGGATATACGCAACGATCTTTCATATTGTGGGAAACGAGGACGACGCGCTTGATGTCACACAAGATGTGTTTTTAAAGGCGTATAAGAAGCGTTCTTCTTTTCGGGGCGAATCATCACCATACACATGGTTAAGGAGCATAGCGACCAACTATGCCCTGAATTTCGTAACACGTGGCAAGACTTCCAAGTGGAATGAGTATCATGATTACGACCATGCGAGTGAAAATGAGGAAGAAACTAGAGAGTTCCAAAAAGAATGGCTTGATCATTTGTCCAAGATGGAGCGGCGTGTTGTTGAAACGAGAGTATTCGAAAAACTTTCTTTCAGAGAAGTTGCCGAAAAGCTGAAGACAAGTGAAAACAGCGCAAAGGTCCTTTACCACAAAGCAATTAAAAAACTGCAACAGGTAGTAAAATGAAATGTGAACAAGTTCAAGAACTATTTCCCGAGTTAAGGGAGCATCCGGAAAAATATCCGGAAGCAAGCAAACATCTGAAAACTTGCTCAAACTGCAAAACGCTCTTTCATATTTTTGATGGATTAAATAACGACCAACCCGTTATGATAGATCCGGTAAAGCGGGATCTGAATTTCACAATGATCCGGAAAAATATGAAACGCCATGACAGGGTAGTATTTACACGTCGTGTTTCCGCAGTAGCGGCCGTATTTTTCCTGGCTATCGTTTCGATCTTTAACATAAATCAAACGTCAAGAGTTACACTTGCAGATATCAGCGATGATGTGCTTTATTTGCAATCAGAAAGCAATATGGTTCCTGAGGTCAGCATGGATAAAGATGATATCATCGAATATCTGGCTGAATACGGAAATATTGAATCATTGGGAAATCTTTTTTAAGGAATTCCAAAGGAGATATAAATGAAAAAAGCAATTACCGTAATACTTATTACGATCATTTTCGCCGGGGGTTTATCCGCACAAAATATGCATCCCGGCAATCCTGGTCACAAAGGTCCGTTTGAACAAAAACCAAATAATCGGGAATGTATAAGCGATAAGCCTTACTATCAATATATGGTATTTCGCATGACGGAAATTTTGGAATTGACACCCGAACAAGCAGAAAAATTATTTCCACTGAATCGGCCTTATCGGGATTCAAAACACGCATTGCACATGCAAATGGAGGCTCTCAGTGAAGAGGTTTTTCAAAAAGAGGAAATAACAAAAGCAGATCTTGAAAAATATAAAAATGAAATCGAACGACTTCATCAAGAAGAAGCAGCACTTGATAATAATTTCATAGATAATGTGGAAAAATTCCTTGAACCGGAACAAGTGGCCAAGCTGATCTTTTTTGAACCACGCTTTCGCAGAGAACTTTCAAATGAACTTAAAGATCGTTATATGCCAAGAAAGGAAGAGAAGAAGGGTAAAAAACCATTTTGGCAAAAACGCAAATAATAAAAGGAGTTAAACATGAAACGCAAACCCATTATCATCACACTGGCCCTTCTTCTGATTGCCGGGTCCGCATTTGCCCAAATGCCGGGTAAGGGATACGGCATGAATTATCAGGAGAACAGACAAGAACAAAATCGTCTGCTCAATGATGAAGAACGAGATAAAGTCGCTGAGGCCAAACGCGATTTTGAAAAATCAGCTATTCCCCTTCGGGCAGACATCAAAGTATTAAAGATGGAACTTGGTGAATTGATCACAGAAGGTAAATCCAACAAAGAGATCACCGGTAAGTTCGACGCCCTGAACGATGCAGAGGAGAAATTAGCTAAAGCTCGACTCGATCATCAAATAGAGATCCGAAAGATCGTAGGCGAAGATAAATATAAATCGATGTGCAGGCATTTTATGTACACCCGCCATGAAGGCCGGGGAGGCAGAAAAGGCGGAGGTCGAAATCAGCAGATCGGTGGGAAAAAGCCTAATGCATATGGAGAAGGTGGACGTCAGTATTACAAACAACCAGTTTGTAAATAATGATCTAAAACACACACCATAAAATAACCCCGAATAAAATCGGGGTTGTTTTTTATATGATGATAAAAGTAGAGACATGCCATGACATGTCTCTATAATCTATATTTGAATTATCAGCCGCAACATGTAGTGACTCAACAATTAATCATTAAGAATTTTTTCCGCCAGCTCTTTTGCGAGAGCATCACACAATTTATAATCATCAGGTTTGGCTGAATATTTGGCTTCTATGGAAGCTCCGATATGATCCCAGCCGAGTTCTTCAATATACTTGTTGAGGCTTTTTACGCCGCCTCCGCTCCATGTTGCGGTTCCCAGAATAGCAACATGACGGCTTGCCATTTTCCGTTCAACAAACTTATCAACGATATTTTTGACCGAAGGAAACAACCCGTTATTATAAGCCGGAGATGCAAGCACAACTCCGTTATACTTCCACACCGCTGAAAGCGTAAAAGAAGAATGTGTCTCCGATGCATCATATACTTCAATTTCGGGTACACCGTATTCTTTCAATTTACGAGCAAAATAATCCGCCATTTCTTCTGTGTGTCCGTACATGGATCCGTATATGACTACGGCGCCCGGACGGGTTTCTTCTCGACTCCATTTGTCGTATCTGGAAAGCGCCCAATTGACATCTTTTCTGAATACCGGTCCATGTGTAGAAGCGATCATCTTAATGGGAACACCTTCAAGTGTTTTAAAGGCGCGCTGAACGTTCTTGCCGTATTTTCCGACAATATTTGTGTAATAACGACGCATTTCATCATCATAGTCATCAAGGTTGATCTCGTCATCGAATATCCCGCCGTCCAGAGTTTTAAAACTGCCGAACGCATCGCCGGAAAAAAGGATGCCGTCCTTTTCATCAAAGGTCATCATCGTTTCCGGCCAATGGACCATCGGGGTTGAATAAAAGCGCAAGGTTCTGTCGCCGGTATCCAGGCTATTACCATGTTCAACGATGAGCTTGTTTTTCATTTCACCGTAAAAGCCATCCAAAAATTTAAAGGTATTGCGGTTACCGACAACGACCAGATCAGGGTATGATTTCAATAAAGAGGTAAGTGCTCCGGAATGATCGGGTTCGGTATGGTTAACAACAAGATAATCCAGCGTTTTTCCTTTCAAAATATCCTGTATTTCGGAAATAAAGGAATCGGTATTGGTTAATTCGACGGTATCGACCAAGACGGTTTTTTTATCATTGATAAGATAGGCATTATAAGATACGCCCTGAGGCAATGGCCATAAATTCTCAAAACGAGAGGTTCGGCGATCATTAACTCCAAGGTAATATACGTTTTCACTTAACTTAATATTTCTGTTCATTATAGCTCCTATTTCAATGTGAAATATACTAAAACAAGGCAAAAGACAAAAGAACTATAAATGATGAACTATAAACTATAAATTTAGCACTGAGCACTGAGCACTGAGCACTGAGCACTGAGTATTGAAATAGTCAAAAACACCGTACAGCCATGTTATCCCGAAAAGATTGCCAGTGGCAATCTTATTCGGGACCTAAACAATTGCATTGCTCGATCATATGGGAAGTGATCAATAAATGAGATCCCGGATAAACAATCCGTTGGATTATTTTCCGGGATGACGTTTTTTGTTTGTTTTTTCGGCTTAGAATTTAAAACTTCGTTTATCGTTTATCGTTTATCGTTTATCGTTTATCGTTTATCGTTTATCGT
>CAYVLJ010000029.1:0-19756 GCA_964452375.1 uncultured bacterium
TTCTTCTCTTCGAATAGAGGAGTGCACTCCTCCACGTCGTTCTTCATAAGACGCCGGTTCGCCATCATAAGAAAGCACTTTTGTGACCCAATTACCTTTGTCATCAAAAGTATATTCAAAAGAGACGGACATGACCAACGTAGAATCCGGATCATATTGGTTGGCTATTTTGACTAGATCGCTATTGTTGTACTGAATATCAACGATATAATTCAATTCGTCATAATCGTCATAAAACCATATCTTGGCCGGAAGATCGCTTTTGGCTTCATACATGACTTTTTTTGTTCCATAGAGACCATAATAGCCATGGTTTTGTTCTTCGGTCTGACGACCGAGGTCATCAAGGACCCAATAAGTGGAATCAAAATAACCGCTTTGGGGGTTCGGCATGGATTTTTGAGCAATAAGCTGATTTTTATCATCGTAGTATAACTTCATAGAAGTATAAAGTGTGCTGTCCATCATGACCTGGACACGCTCCGTATTATTATTGTTATCATCGTAAAACCATATCCAATCCGACAGCACATATCCATTTGCATCATAACGCGTTTCGCCTATGCACAAATGCTTATCGTTATATTCCCGTACCAGTTTGATATCAAGGGAATCGCTTTCTCCGTAAAAATACACCTGTGAAATATATCCGTTTTTATCGAAGGTAATGGTTTGATCCGGTTCACCTTCAAGATTCGGTTCCCCTTTCACGATCTCACCATTATTCTCTTCGGCGTAATAATGGCGAATGGTCAAATGATTGACCTTACCCTTTACCTCATAAAAATCAATATCTTTTTGAGGCATGTTTTGAGTAGAGCAGGAAAAGAAAAAGACCAGTGAGAACATGATGATCATAGATTTCATGGTTATCTCCTTATCATAACTTTTTAACATATCAGCTCAATTTACATGACGGGACATATAAACACAAGAAAATTAGAAATGTGAAAAAATGATTGACTTGTAATGTTATTTGGCAAAATATGCAAATATTCTTGCATTTCGGGAACTTTGGTCATATTTTCTTATTGAAGAATGATTTTTAAAAATATAAAGGAAAGAATAAGGAGAAAAAAATGAAGAAATTAGCAACTGTACTTATGATACTCGCAGTGGTCGGGATTATGCCGCTGAATGCTCAATCGACCCTTCTCAATCCCGAAGATCGACCCGTTAAGGTCTTCTTTGAAGTCGAGACCGGTCTGTTTGGTGTTCTTAATCACACCTATCAATCGGGTAGCACCGATGAAGGTGCTTATGCTTTTGATTTTGTCAAAGAAGGCGGTCAGGATATTTTATTTCCATTTGAGAGATATGTTGCCGGTTTGACGATCAATGACAAACATAAGATAGGCTTGCTTTACCAGCCGTTGACGGTAGTTACGAATGTGACTTTCAGAGATGACGTTATGATCGATAGCGTTATGTTCTCCGAAGGTACGCCGATGGAGATCAAATACGGATTCCCGTTTTACCGCTTTACTTACTCTTATAGTTTTGTGAACAACGAAAAACTGCAATTGGCAGCCGGTCTGGCATTACAGGCACGCAATGCATCTATCGTATTCAAAGAGATCCAGGGAAACAATATGACGGTCAGCCAGAATGTTGGTCCTGTTCCCGCATTCAATCTCTTCGGACGTTATACATTTGACAGCGGTGTTTATCTGAGTCTGGATGCAACGGGTCTTTATGCTTCGTCCGCATTCATAAACGGTGCGTCATTCAGCTTCGAAGGATCTATTCTCGATGCGTCCTTCAGGGCGGGTTACCCATTGCGCGAAGGTCTTGACGTATTTGTCAACTTCCGCTTTTTAGGCGGTACGGCAAAAGGCGATTCAGAGTATATTGAAAGAACCTGGAGCGAACCCACACAGTCTTATACCTCAAACGTATTAGCTACATCCAGCTTTACACTCGGATTAAGCATCTATTAAACTGATTTGGAGGAAAACTATGAAAAAATTACAAATTTTATTACTAATATCACTATTAACACTAACTGCATTATTTGCCGGAGAAAGAACACTTATCAACCAAAAAGATAAACCCGTTCAGGTCTATTTTGAAGTTGAAACCGGACTTTTCGGAGTGCTGTCACACACCTTTCAAACAGGTAGAACAGAAGAAGGCGCCACCCGCTTTGATTTTGTTGAACAGGGCGGACAGGATATCCTGTTTCCATTCGATCGTTATGTTGCCGGACTCAAGATCAACGATAAGCATAAGATCGGATTATTATACCAACCCCTCACCGTCTTGACGAACGTAACTTTTCGTGAAGACGTCATGATGGACAGCGTTGTATTTTCCGCGGGAACACCCATGGAGATCAACTACGGTTTTCCGTTTTACCGCTTTACCTATTCGTATAGCTTTGTAAACAGTGAAAAATTTGAGTTGGCAGCAGGTATTGCACTGCAGGCCAGGAATGCCAATATCGTGTTCAAAGCGATCGACGGCTCTGCCATGACAGTTGCCAATAATACCGGACCGGTTCCATCCATCAATTTATACGGCAAGTACACATTCCCGAGCGGAATGTTCTTAAGTCTTGATGCAACGGGACTTTATGCATCTTCAGCCATTATCAACGGCGCAAGTTTTGCATTTGAAGGTTCTATTTTGGATGCCTCGCTTCGGGCAGGTTATCCTTTGATCCCCGGACTTGACGTATTTGGAAATTTGAGATTTCTGGGCGGAACCTCCAAGGGAGAATCGCAATATCCGGACAGGAACTGGAGTGAAAGCAACGAACGCTACGGAGAAAATTATCTCTCGACCATGAGCTTTACGCTCGGGTTGAGCATTTATTGATCTAGCCACCTTTCAGGCAAATGGAAAACGCACATAAGCTGTGCGTTTTTCTTTTTATATAAAAATATTCTGTAAATTAATATGCTCAAAACACCAATACACACACTACGAACACCAAAAAAATAAAACATTGAGATGCGCAAATTTCGAAGATCGAAAAATTGTAATCCTTGTTCGAAATTTACTTCGATTACTCTATTGTTCGGTTGTTCAATTGTTCATTATTCAAAAAAGTCCTTCATGCCGATCAAGATTCCGATAATGTATCGCTTCGCTGATATGCGTCGGTCCGATACTGTTTTCTTCGTCAAGGTCAGCAATGGTCCTGGCCACTTTAAGGATCCTTGTATATGCCCGTGCGCTCAAACCCAAACGAAGAATAGCAACCTTTAAAAGATCCCGACATTCGTCATTCAAATTACAGTATTTCTTAATATCTCGCGCAGCCATTTGCGCATTGCAATGAATCCGCTTATAATTTTTAAAGCGCAAAGTTTGTATATCCCTGGCTTTTGAAACCCTTTGTCTGATCGTTTCGGAACTTTCACTGTCTTCACGATCGCTGATCTCTTCATAACTGACCGGCGGTACATCCACATGAAGGTCGATCCGATCCAGCAGAGGACCGGAAATTCTCGATAAATAGTGATGTATCTGTCCGATGCTGCAGGAACAGTCATGATTAGGGTCGCTGGCATACCCGCAGGGACAAGGATTCATAGCTGCGACCAACATGAAAGAGGCCGGGTATGTCAAAGAGGTCAATGCCCGCGAAATGGTGACCTGACCATCCTCCAGCGGTTGACGCAGAACCTCGAGCACGTTTTTCTTGAATTCCGGGAATTCATCCAGGAACAGTACGCCATTATGCGCAAGACTGACCTCACCGGGACGGGGGATCCTGCCGCCGCCGACAAGAGCTGAATCACTTACGGTATGGTGGGGCGAACGAAAAGGCCGCCGGGTGATGAGGCTCAACTCGGAAATATCTTCATAAACGGAATACACCGCTGTTGTTTCCATGGCTTCTTCAAGGGTCAGGTCAGGCAAGATAGTTGGGAAACGCTTTGCCAGCATTGATTTCCCCGATCCCGGGGGTCCGATCAAAACAATATTATGCCCGCCGGCAGCTGCCACCTCAAGTGAGCGTTTAACATGGGCTTGACCCTTTACTTCCGAAAAATCAACATTATGGTTTTTATTATACCCGAAAAAACTTTTAATATCTACCGTTTCCGGTTTAATATCGCTGGTGCCGTTTATGATCGATACGGCATCGCTTAGTGTTTCGGCTCCCCAAACCTTACAATAACCCGGCATAGCCGCTTCGCTGGCATTGACCTTTGAAACGATAAGATTTTTCTGTTTGAATTTCTTCATACCCAATGCTATGGGCAGAATGCCTTTAGACGGGCGGATACTGCCGTCCAGAGCCAATTCGCCGATACAAATGAAATCCTGCAAACGTTCGGCGTTGACCAGTTCATTGCCCGCCAAAACACCCAAAGCCAGCGAAAGATCAAATCCCGTGCCTTCCTTGGGAATATCGGCCGGCGCCAGATTTTGTGTGATCTTGCAGCCCGGCATCTTGAATCCGCTGGATTTGATGGCGGATAACATGCGCGAAAAACTTTCTTTAACAGCTTTTTCGGCCAGTCCGACGATGAAATATTTTGGTTGGCTACGGTCGAGACGTGTCTCGATCGTAACTTCGTATGCATTTATACCGTGCAATGCGGCAGAATAACACTGTGAAATGGTTCTCATAGGATATCGTCCCCCCGATTTTTGAAAAATTATGATGTTTTAAGGAATTTTTCAATTGCAATATTTCAGGTGTGATATAGCTCACAAAATGCTAAGGGAGTTCCCACTTTCGCATAGGTTTCCTTCTTTGCAACACTACAATGAACAAATCGGTGGACAGGAGTATTGTATAAAAAATAAGAGACAATTATTAAAGAAACAAAAATCATACCAAATCTAATTATATTAAATTTGGCTATTGGCTGCTGCCTACTGTCTTCTTGATTTAAGTCTATTGTCTCTTGCATTTATAGTGCTAAACCGATATTTTTCAACATATTTCTAAGGAAGAGATCTATGCAAAATATTTTAGTTACAGGCGGCGCGGGTTATATTGGTTCTCATACATGCTTATGTCTCCTGGAGAATGGCTATGATGTGATCGTTGTTGATAATTTTTCAAACAGCAAACCGGAATCATTGGAACGGGTTAGGAAGATCACCGGGAAAGATCTGGTTTTATACGAAGCGGACATATGTGACATTGATGCAATGAGTGCCGTATTTAAATTGCACGACATTGATGCGGTCATTCATTTTGCCGGTCTTAAGGCCGTGGGTGAGTCGGTGGAAAAGCCCCTGGACTACTATTATAATAATGTATATGGCACATTGGTTCTTTCCGAAGCCATGAAAGAGGCGGGAGTTAAGAATATCGTATTTTCATCTTCTGCGACGGTTTACGGTATGAGCGATAAAGTGCCTTTCAAAGAAGATATGCCCACATCGGCAACCAACCCCTACGGTCGCACAAAATTGTTCATAGAAGAAATCTTAACAGACCTGAAACAGGCAGATAAAAGTCTGTCGGTAACTTTGCTGCGATATTTTAATCCGGTCGGGGCTCACAAAAGCGGGTTGATCGGAGAAGATCCTAACGGGATCCCAAACAATCTGATGCCATATATTTCACAGGTTGCCGTCGGTAGATTAAAAAAGCTCAAAGTGCTGGGAAACGATTATCCCACCCCGGACGGAACGGGAGTACGAGATTATATTCATGTAATGGATTTGGCTATGGGACATGTTAAAGCCCTGCAGGGACCTTTTATCAACGATGCTCCGGCGATATACAATCTTGGAACCGGTAAAGGCAATAGTGTTCTTGAGGTTGTCAAAACGTTTGAAAAAGAAAATGGCGTCAAAATACCGTATGAGATCGTTGACAGACGGGCGGGAGATGTCGCAAGCTCCTACTCAGATCCGTCTAAAGCCCAAAAAGAACTCAAATGGAAAACTGAACTGACTCTAAAAGATATGGTAAGAGACTCATGGAATTGGCAGAAAAACAATCCGAATGGATATGCATAAGATACCGGTAATTGCCCACAGAGGGGCATCAGGTTACAAACCCGAGAACACTTTGGCGGCATTCCAGGCCGCCATAGATCTGCAAGCTGATGCTATTGAGCTGGATGTTCAGATCTGTAAAAGCGGTGAAATTGTAGTATTTCACGATAAACGTTTGAAACGTATCACCGGCGTAAAAGGCAAGATCAAAAAACGCAAACTTGCGGGTCTGCGGAAACTGGATGCCGGTGAAGGCGAACATATCCCAACATTGAAAGAAGTCCTTGATCTATGCGATGCCAGGATCAATCTCAATATTGAACTGAAAAGCAAGAGAACCGCCATGTCAACAGCCATGGTCATTAGGAACGGTATTCGAACCGGTCATTGGAAAAATGAGCATTTTTTTGTTTCATCATTTCATAAAAGGGAATTGCGCAGATTCCATGAGATCTGTCCCGAGATCCCGATCGGCTTATTATATAATAAAAGACCTAAGAAACTAAAAAAAAGGATCAAACTTTTTGATCCCGTTTCCGTGCACCTTAATGTTCGATTTATAAAGAAAAAATGGATAGATATGGTTCACGAAAACGAACTGAAGGTATATGTTTGGTCTGTTGATGATCCTGAAGTGGCGGCAGTATTAATTTCTTATGGGGTCGATGGCTTTTTCAGCAATTATCCGGACAGACTGATCAGGGCGAGATCGGGGTTTAAAGTATAATCATTATCAATATTACATAAACACATTATAAACAAATTTGTTTTGTCATCTCTCCACTACGTTCAGATCCTTGACAGATTCTGAACTTCGGTCGAAAAGACATTTAATATTTAATGTAATTAAACAGAAATATATCGCTCAATATAGTCCCGGATCTCTTTTCTTTCTCCGGAATAATCCAATTCAAGCTCGAGAATAACCGAGACCAATACTCTTAACTGCTCTTCGAGCGGCATGCGCTTGTTGACTACCACAACACGATTTTCATTGATAACACAATGTCCGCCTGAAAAAGCCCCGATACCAAAGACGACATCCAACTCATTGGACTCCATGAACCCTTTGATCGTTTCAAGTATTTTTTTGGGCTTCATTTAAAGTAATTCCTCTTCACCGATCACGGGCAGGGTATCCACGATCTCTTTGATATTTTCAGATTCGGCCCGAGGCAGTATCATTAAAGCGCCGTCACTTTCAACGATCACAAGATTCTTGACGCCAAGGGCAAAAACCTTCAGATCCTTGCTGTATACGTAATTTCCGCTGGACCTCAGCATCAAACCCTTGGACCTGAATACATTCTTGTTCTTGTCTTTATCTTCGATCTTATAAACCGTATCCCAGCTACCAACGTCATTCCAGTCGAAATCCGCTTTTACGACATATATGCGGCTTGATTGTTCAAGAACGGCATAGTCAATGGATATCGGCTGAATAGTCTTCCATTTGTTATTGATGGTATTTTCATATTCGGGTGTACCCATAACTTCCGACAACTCGGTCAGGATCGCGCCGGTCTCGGGAATATAACGATTGATCTTACTGACGATCACTTTTGCCTGCCAAACGAACATACCGCTGTTCCAGAAAAATTCCCCGCTTTTCAGAAAAAGCTTTGCTGTGGTTATATCAGGCTTTTCGGCAAATGTTTTTGAATTATAAATTTCAATATTATTTGGTATGGGTTTGCGTGTAAGCTGGACGTCTTTGTCTATTTGTATGTAACCGTATCCCGTAGCTGGATAGGTGGGATTTATACCAAAAGTGAATAAAGCTCTGTTGGAATGAGTTGCCTGAATAGCCGCTTCGACCGTCTTGGTGAAGAGTTCGACATCAGTGATCAGATGATCGGCCGGGAAAAGCCCCATAACCGCTTCCGGATCTTTCTTCAATAAATGGTGAGCTGCCAGCCCTATTGCGGGGGCAGTATTTTTACCACAGGGTTCAATGATAAAATTCTCTTCGGTCAATTCATCGTTTTGGGATAGGATCATTTGCATCTGTTCCCGATTCGTCATGATGAATATCCGATCTATATCCGTCAGGCTTTTCAAACGATCGATAGTAAGATTGATCATGCTTTTGCTTCCGATAATATCAAGAAGCTGTTTAGGATGCTTTTTTTTGCTTAATGGCCAAAAACGTTTGCCAACCCCGCCGGCCATGATCACACTGTAATAGTGTTCCATAATTTCCCCAATTAATTTATTGCCGTGTAATATAGTTTGTTCATTAATTGTTTTCAACGACTATCTTGTACGGTTCTTCCAATTCGGTATCCCACCTTTCTCTTACGCTTATGTCCGTATCGAGCATGTAAAGAAATTCCGGTTTGATAAACGGATAAGGATTTCCGCTGTCGCGTCGCCCATTTTCATTTCGATCCACATAATAAGCCAGACTATAGGTGCCGGCTTGCACTTGTTCAAATTTGATCTTTTCGTTTATAACAAGATGTTCATAATTATGGTTTTTATTAAAAAGCACTATTCGAAGATCCGTCAATGAGGATTCAACAAATCCAAAAACGCTTCCATACTCAGGCTTGGGTTTTAACTCCAAAGCGACTGAATAGGTCGTATCCGTATTCATATGTGCCGGACCTGCATTCTGCGGGATCCTTATCTTCCATGTACCGCGCAGATTTGATTTCCCCCGGGGAAGTTCATAAAAGCCTCTTTTAGTGAGTTCCAAAGTAAGGTTTAGCGTATCACTTGATGTAAGAAATTCTCCACTTAGAGAAGCTTCCGAGATCGGGGGACTTATCAGGAGATGTTGACCAAGAGTATAAAAAAGATAAAGGCTGTCTTCATAGCCTTTGGTTCTAATATTGAAGGAAGAATCTTGAATTGAAACACCAAGATGATCCTGCAGTCCTGAAAAAGCCACGTTCACACTATCGGGTTCATATACCGGATGAAATAGGATACAGGTTTTATCTTCTATAATAAGACTGTCCGGAGGTGTAGCCTGCACTTTGAACTGATCTGCCGTACTCCAGGGGGCGGGCTCTTTTTGAAATGTAAGTTCCGTACGCGAGGGCGAAATGCTTTTGGAACTTAACAGTCTGCCGGGTTCAAAATTATCATAGAACGCTTCCATTAATATCACGGGACCTGCGGTATCGGGCAGAATGGATGTTCTGGATGGCACACACGCACCGTCAAAACTAACTTTGTAAGAATTGCTTTTATCCATATCGACATATGCCGCTATGTTGAATTCCTCGGCGGGCAAAAATTCGAAAAGGAAATCACCTTCAGGTCCGCTTTGAGTATAATACTCCGGAAACATAAGGATCGAATCCGGTTTTTCATAAAGACGGCTGATCGCGATCACGGCAGTTGAATTCGGCTTAAGGTCAAGGATCTTCCCTTTGATAAGATTTGTCGGCATATTTTTCCCGGAAGTAAAACTGAATTGCAAAGGTTCTTTTAGGGTATTTCCCCTCATGTCGGAAATGCTTTTACTCAGGATCAGTGTATAGACCTGCTCGGGTTCCCAGCGTTCATTTGGTGTAATGACAAGTTTTTTCCCCTTAATACGGACCGTTGCAGTGTTCTCGCGCAAAGGAAAGATCGTGACGCTTTTATCCTTCATGTCCGGATTGAGGTTTTCTGAAAAGTTAAGGATGATCTCAAGATCTTCAGGAACCAGCGTGCTGCCTGTCAAAACATTAGTTTCAATCAGTATCGGTGGAGTTTTATCCGGAGGACCGCCGCCTGGAACGGCTTCGGACGCACATTGAACCAGTATCAGCGCTGTTATAATGAATATCGGGATGAATAATAATTTTGATTTCATGTATTAAAATACGGAAGGGAGCAGTCAGAAGCAAGCATTCAGAAGCCAGAAGTCAGAAGTCAGAATAATTTGAACTTGAGTAGTTGAATAAAACCTCAAAATTTCTTCTGGCTTCTAGCTTCTGGCTTCTGGCTTCAAATAATTATATCTTGTATTCTTAAAAGATAGTTATTAAAATAATACACTGATAACTAAAGAGTTAAGAAAATAAACGGAAAGGGTGTAAAATGAAAAGAAGCATTTTATTTTTGTTAACCATTGCCATTATGATTTTATTTATCGGATGCGGTCTGATAGGCAATGACCCCATGCACGCCGAGTTAAGATTGGTCCCATTGACTACCGGCGATCTTTCCAAGGCGATCACGGATTATAACGGGAATCGTTATCTTCCTGCAGAAGAAATGGCGAACATACTACAGAAAAAAGCATCGGCCGATATTGATTTTGGTGAAATGGAAGCAACGAGAACGCTGCAATATGTTCTTATGAATGTGGGAAATACGGATGTTTATGACATCACTTTCGTGGCAAATGACTTAACCATACATCCAACGAAGATCCCTCTTGTTCCCACGCCGGGAGAGGGCGGAGATCTGGTGGCGCTGCCCATCGTCAGTATTAGCAAAGAACACGTGATGCCGCTTTCGGGCGTTGGGTCGTTAATGGAACTCGACCCCGAGGTTTTCAGTGATGTGATGACATTGTGCTACAACTATGATCTGTCACACAGCCAAAGCGATTCGACATACATCGGTGATAGTTTGGTCGTCACGGATACTGTTATCGTTGATAGTTTTGACATTGCTGATGAATATACGGTTGCAGGAATTAAACAAGGTGCATTGATAGATATCCTGGCCTCGGGAAGAAATGTTGTAGATGCCGTTTGGCATCCAATGGAGTATTACGATCTGGCATTGGTTGGTACGGTATTAACAATAGATCTTTATGAGTCAGACCTGGACACTTTAGTGGTTCTGAATAACGGGAATGTGCCGCTTCGCATGAGGGTCGTCAATCCAAATGTTTATTATAGCGGAAGCGGTGAAGCCGTGATTGATACGGTCATTATTCCCGGTGCTGAGGTTGATGTTAGCGGACTGGTAAGGGATCCGTATTTTTTCGATGATACTCATGATGCGACTAAAGGAAACATCATGATCTTAGGGTCGGAAACGAATCAGCCTTATATATTTAAAGCAGCGGATGAGATTTGTATTGACGGTGAGTTCAGGATCGCGTTCTCTGAACTTGTCGGCTATTAATATTAACGGTATAAAAATTAAATATCGGAAAGGTTAAACCGTCCCGATCTTTAATAAAGTTGTTTTTATAAAGTAAATCCGAAACTAGACGGAGATAAAATAAAGAATGCAATTAGCCAGACAAAAAAGAATACTACAGAGACCGTACTCCAAACAAGGGCTTTTTTGTTTTCACGGGTATCTCCTTCAAGCGCTTTTGCTTTACGGGCTATAAAGAATCCGACAAAAGAAAATAAAGGAAAAACAAAACCAACTTGTGCCAGCTTTCGGGCCAAAACGGACTCTTCTCCGGCACTATGGTCAATGTCCTTGGTTTCAACAATATTCTGCCAATCGGCATTGTAAAAGGCTCTGTTAACGTTAAGCAGTCCGGCTTGATACCATTTGACGCCTTTTTCTTTTAAAACGCGTCGTCGCACAGGGTTGAATGCAAAATTCATCTGCTTGACCATCCATTCAAGCGAGCCGGCATAGCGAATTTTTTCCCACAATAAATTGATCAGGGTCATGATCGTTATACCCAGAATGACAGTAACAATGGTCTCTCCCCAAAGACCAACATTCTTACCGTAGACATTTCCGAAGATCCAATCGATAGCAATAAAAGCAGCTATATAATACATGAATTGTATGGTATAATTGGTAAATGCGACAAAACCGAAACGACGTATATATCGTGATCTTTCTCCAAAGGCTCTGGCTTTTCCCCTTAGCTCCACTAGCCTGATCATACTCATGATCAGCAGAATGCCGAATCCGTTCAGAAGCATGAACTGGAAATACCATCCCATCCAGGGCGTGCCGCGAAGTTCCGGAACCCAGCCTCGATGATCCCAGATATGCAAATAAACATCAAGTCCGGCATCGAAACCTTTCGTGCTTACCACATAAATAATATTTGCTATTACGCCTGCAAGTCCTATCAGATACATAACAATGCCGGCGGTCAGCGTGATCTTTGTGAATGGTTTAACTTTTCGCTGTTCATCCGGCATGGTCAGGAAAAGACCGAAGATGGTACCGATAAACGATGCAGCAAGGTAAGGAAAGACAGGTTCGGGATAACCTGCAAGCGGCTGCAGGAAGAAAACAAGAATGAAACGCCCAATGGAATCTGTGCCGATCCTCGGATAGGAAAGATAATAGGTCTCAAGATGTGCCGGATATCCCGGGGATATGATCCTGGCAAGTCCCCACATCAATGGCGTCAGTGCCAGTACAGCAATAGCCATTATTATATAGGTTTTGATCAGTTTTGCTTTGTCACGATACTTTTCTCTTGAACTGAGGAATCCGTGGATCAAACCATTGAGGATGATACACCATGCAATAGTATGAATGGTCTCGAAATGATTGAAACGCCAGGTGGCAATGTCCCACGTCCATACGGCAGGCCCGATCTCGGGATTGGATGCGGCAGTTAAAGCGGTTTGAATATTTTCACCGATCGCGCCATGATACCCGATAACGCCCTCCACAAGCATTGCAAAGAACAATAAGATCAATCCTCCGACAACTTGACGAGTCGCAACGACATGCCCGGGAGTATTCCTGGACAGCTCATGTTCCATGCTGACCGTGTTGCCCATGGCCGAGACCATAAGAAAAAAGCCCGCAAGTCCACCGCCAAACGGCAGTACGATCATCAGTATGAATTCAAGAAATTTTACTTTTGACAGATCGGCAGTCAATAAGTCAACATTAAGTGTATGACTGACCATATGCAGGATCAGCATCATAAAAATAGCAAATCCTCTGAGAAAATCTATGCTTGCAAAGCGTTTCATTTAACTTCCCTTCCCTAAATAAATCCCGGTTTATACCTTATTGCAAAATCCAAATATAAAGAAAAACAAAATTAATTCGAATATGTTCAAAATCCAAAATAAATCGTAAGACCCTACTACGCCAAGGCTTACACCCGGGTTCTAAGAACTTCGCTTCACAGGTCGGAGGGTGGGCGTAAAACGTAAGACGTAAGAAGTAAAAGAATTTTAGTTTCTGGAAATATGAATCAGGAAAGAAGAATAAATCATTAAAAATGTGACAGGGGTCTAAAATTTCAGAAAGTCATTTATCTTTTCATTCTGGTTGCGTACATTAAGCTTTGGTCCCGATATTGCGAACCTCAAATACACCAGGAAAACATGGCAAATTTTGTCCACTTACATACGCACAGTGATTATAGTACGCTTGACGGCGCACAGAAGATCAAGACCATCGTCAAAATGGCAAAAGAATTTGATCTTCCTGCCGTGGCATTGACCGATCACGGAAACATGTTTGGTGCGATCGAGCTGGCAAATGAAGCCAAAAAGGCGGGTATCAAGCCGATATTCGGTTGCGAGGTTTATATTGCAAGGGGATCGCACCTTGACCGTATCAGCATCAGGGAAGAAGAAGGAAAGTATTTTCACCTTGTGCTTCTTGCCATGAATGAAAAAGGCTATAAGAACCTCATGAAACTCTCCTCGGTGGGCTATCTTGAGGGCTTCTATTACAAGCCCCGTGTGGACAAGGAACTTCTTAAAAAATATAATGAAGGGCTTATTGCAACATCCGCCTGCTTAAAGGGCGAAGCTGCCGTGGCGGCACGGGTCAAAGGTGTTGAAGAAGCCAAAAAAGTCGCTTTGGAATATGCGGAGATCTTTCCCGGCCGTTTCTATCTTGAAATGCAGCGTCACGGGTTACCGGAAGAAGATATTGTCAACGATGTTTTTAAAAAGGTCTCAAAAGAAACCGGTATTCCCCTTGTATGCGCCAACGATGCCCATTACGCAAGGAAAGAACATTTTGAAGCCCATGATGCATTGCTGTGTATTGGAACGGCGTCAAATATCAGCGATGAAAATCGCATGAAATATGCCAACGATCAATTCTATTATAAATCACCCGAGGAAATGGCGGAGCTTTTCAGCGATGTTCCGGAAGCCTATGAAAATACGGCAAAGATCGCAGAACAATGTAATTTTATACCGGAGATGGGGAAATACCATCTGCCGACATTTCCTATTCCTAAAGAAGCGGGGACACAGGATCCGGATGTTTATCTGGATATGGTCGTCAAAAAAGGTCTTGAAAAACGTTTTAACGGAAATGTAACGAAAGAACATCTTGAACGAGTGGATTTTGAGATCTCCGTGATCAAGAAAATGGGTTTTTCCGGATATTTTCTGATCACTCAGGATTTTGTCTTATGGGCCAAAGAACATGATATTCCGGTTGGACCGGGACGAGGATCCGCCGCAGGCTCGCTTGTTGCCTATGCGCTTGAGATCACAAATATAAACCCTCTTGAATTCGATCTGTTGTTTGAGCGTTTTTTGAACCCGGACCGTATTACCATGCCGGATATCGATATCGATTTTTGTTATGAACGGCGACCCGAGGTGATCGATTATATCAAAGATCGTTACGGCGAGAATTCCGTCACCCAGATCATCACCTTCAACCGGATGAATGCTAAAGCCGTTGTACGTGATGTGGCCCGCGTGATGGGTATGGATTATGCCACCGGTGATCGTTTTGCCAAAGCTATTCCCGATGGAATAAAGCTCAGTAAAGAAGAAAAAGAAAACGGCATAACTCCTTTGAAAAAAGCGGAAGAACTCAATAAAGATCTTCAAACCTATATTCACGAAAGTCCGGCAACGGAAAAACTCTGGTCCATGTCACTGGTCTTGGAAGGTATGAACCGCCAGCCGGGAACGCACGCAGCCGGAGTTGTGATCGCACCGGACGATCTCTTGAATTACATCCCTCTTTTCAAATCTACAAAAGGTGATGTGACCACACAGTATGATATGGGCTGCCTGGAACAGGTGGGCATGCTCAAAGTCGATTTTCTGGGACTTCGCACCCTGACCGTGATAAAGCATACTCTCGATCTTGTTAAACGAAACGGCATTGATATTGATATTGACAAAATACCGCTCGATGATCCAAAAGTTTACAGCCTGTTTTCCGAGGGAAGAACCTTCGGGCTTTTCCAGTTCGAATCCGGAGGCATGAGAGAGTATTTAAAGAAACTTCGTCCGACGAGGATCGATGATCTTGTTGCCATGAACGCCCTTTATCGTCCCGGGCCCATGGATAATATTCCCGAATATATTGCCCGCAAACACGGCAAAACGGTTGAATATCCCGACCATAAAATGGAATCCATTCTTAAGCCGACATACGGAATTATCGTTTATCAGGAACAGGTCATGCAGATCGCATCCCAGATCGCCGGAATGTCGCTTGCCAAAGCGGACATTCTTCGCCGCGCCATGGGAAAGAAGAAAAAGGACGTCATGGAAAAAATGCGCCCCGAGTTCATCGAGGGTGCAAAACAGAATGAAGTCAAAGAAAAAGTCGCCGAACGAATATATGATCTTCTCATCAGATTTGCCGAATACGGTTTTAATAAAAGCCATTCTGTGGCTTACGCCTATATCGCATATCAGACCGGCTATCTGAAAGCGCATTATCCCGCTGAATTCATGGCAGCCAACCTGACGTCCGAGCGTGGTGAGATCAAACGCGTGGTTGAATTGGTCAATGAAGCCCAAAAACTCGACATAGAAGTAATGCCCCCCGATGTGAATACAAGCACACCATATTTTTCCGTGCTGGACGGCAAGATAACTTATGGATTGTCGGCATTGAAAAGCATTGGTGAAAAAGCCGCTTCAGAGATCGCACGTGCCCGCGATGAGGAAGGACCTTTTACAAGTATTTTCGATCTTGCCAGCAGAGTGGATCTTCGCACCATGAACCGAAAAACTTTTGAAGCCTTGGTTTATGCCGGAGCAATGGATTCGCTTGAAGGCACACGCAGCCAAAAATTCAAAGCCATCGATATGGCATTAAAATACGGACAACGGTATCAGGATGAAAAACTTGCCGCCCAGGTGAGTCTTTTCGGCGAAAGCAACGGACAGGTCGTGATGAATGAACCGGACCTTGAAGATATTCCTGAATGGAAAAAGCAATTCAAACTTGAAAAAGAAAAGGAATTCATCGGGTTCTATCTCACCGGACACCCCCTGGAACCTTTTCGCGATGAGCTTGAAGCGGTATCAAATGAATATATGTTAAGTGATGATGACGGCCGTTTACCGGAATCACTGAGAGTGGGAGGACTGATAACCCAATTCTCCATCAATTACGATAAAAAAAACAATCAATATGCGCGTTTTCAGTTTGAATCCCTTACTCACGAATTCACGGTTCTGGCATTCAAAGCTTTTGAACAATTTAAAGACCTTCTGCACGAAGACTCAAAAATATATATTGAAGGAAGCCTGAAATTTGACAAAGAGCGGGACCAGAAACCCACGATCTTTTTAAATCATGCCTCGCCTCTTACAGACCTTCGGGAAAGCAGGATCAGAGGAATCAATTTGAGGATCAAATATGATGAAAACTTTGACTCAAAGTTGAAGATATTGAAAGAGATCATAGCGCGTTATCCCGGCAATAAGAAAATGTATATCCATATCTCATATGATCAGGCCGGCGAACAGGAAAAGATCATCAAAGCGGGTAGGGGGATCAATGGCGCGCGCGAGATGATCCAGCAGCTTAGGGAAGTTGTGGGACAGGCAAATGTCTGGTTGAGCAAGTAAATGATCATTTATCTTACATCGGGAACCGAGAACTCCATCATGGCAAAACGGTTTTGCGAGGCATATCCCAATGCAAGAACGGAGATCGTTCCGGATAATGAAGAAGCGCGCCAGGCTCTTTATGAAAAAGAATCCAAAAGCGGTAAGCACAACATATTTATCACACCGGCCAGAGGGCAGCATTTCAAAGTCTGCCCCGGCACTGCCGAACCCTACATTTGCTGCAATTACTGGACACTGCATCAGGCGACGAACTGTCCTTTTGACTGCACCTACTGTATTTTGCAATACTATCTGAACAACCCGCTGCTCACGGTCTTCTCGAACCTTGACGATCTGACAGACATGATCCGTGAACGGATCGATGAAGAACCCGATCGTTTTTTCCGGGTAGGCACCGGCGAACTGGCCGACAGTCTGGCCATCGACGACGTAGCCATGGCAGGTCCCGAACTGATCCGTTTTGCAGCGGAACAGAAAAATATGATCCTGGAGCTGAAAACGAAATCCGACAAAGTGGGCCATCTTCTGGATATTGAGCACAAGGGACGCACTGTCATCTCATGGTCTTTGAATCCGCAAAATATTATTCAGAAGCATGAATTCAGGGCCGCTGACCTGAAAGCCAGAATGCGGTCATTGGAGAAAGTTCAAAAAGCCGGATATATGACGGGATTCCATTTTGATCCTCTGCTTATTGAGGGAGATTGGGAAAAAGACTACGAAGAGCTAATAAAGACATTATTCAAATATGCCGACGTTTCACGTATCGCCTGGATCTCCATCGGAAGCTTGCGCTTTCCACCTGAAATGGAAGAAAAAGTAAAGAACAAGTTTCCCCAAACAGACCTTTTGAACGGAGAGATGATCCGGGGCAACGATAATAAGCAACGCTATTTCAAACCTCTTCGCATCAGCGTATATAAGCATGTCTACGAGTGTTTGAAAAAATATGGCGGCAAAGATTTATTCATATACTTCTGTATGGAAGACGCCGACACCTGGCAGCAGGTCATGGGCTTTGCTCCCGAAAAAAATGCCCATCTTGATTATATGTTCTCAGACTATTTAAGAACAAAATTTCCAAACCTGAACATTCCGGAAGCGGATAAAATAACGTATGAAGTCTTTCATACGAGACGTTCGTGGGAATAAAAAAGATATAAATCGTTTCAAAATCTTTCTTGCTAATATCAAAATATAACTTTATCATTCTATATATTTTTTAACATTTCACAGGATGGGTAAAATATTCGATTGATTGCATGGGGTCGTATTTTACGACTTCGCTTTTTGATAATAAGAACTATCCATTTACCGGATCAGTTAAGAGATAAAATATTTAACACAATTAAACGGAAATTCTATGAAAACCATCTATCGTTATGCTGCCATCCTATTAATAATAACAGGATTTCTATTTTCCGCCATCCCGCCTGAAACCGTAACCTGGATCAAAGTAGGTTCATTGCATTCTCATTTTCAAGCATGGGGAGCTGAACGGGCATGGAATCCCAACACAAGCTCCTATGAAGGTTTGCGCTGGCCCGCCCAATATGCCAATACGGATAATTTTGTAGTCGACCGCCCCTTTATGGCCTGTAAAGATTTTACGGGGCCTGATGGTGAATTGGTAGATTACAAGTCTGTTAAATTAGCATTAACCGCAGATAATTCTCAGATCATTCCGCAAAGTTTAGTACAGACTGCGCGGTATACTATGCCTGCGATCACCGTGGATGGTGTGGTGCAAACTTCGGAAGATGAAGTGATCAGCGAATACCACAGTGAAACCGAATCTACAGCGGACCGATTGGTGACGAACGTTGTAAGAACCGGCATGGGCGTAACGATGACGAGAAAAGCACATGCATATAGCCGTAAAGATCATGACAATTATAATATTATCGAATATATCTTTGAAAATACCGGCAATATTGATGACGATGACAGCCTGGAACTCGATGGGACGATCCACGATTTTTACTTTGGATTGATCTCAAGATTTTGCACATCAGAGGAAGTAAAAAACATATCAAATTTAAGACAAGCGACATGGGGGGCTCATCAATGGGTTCACCATACGCCTATGAATGATGACCCGGATTTGCCCTATTTTTACTCGTGGCTGGGACAGGCGCGAACGGCGGATATTGTCTTAAGTTATGATAATATCGGTGCTCCTGTATTACCCGATGAAGCTATATTGAGTGAGGCACGGCTCAGATGTCCACAGTTTGTGGGAACAGCCGTATTGCACAGCGATCAGGCTTCGGATAATATTACTAATGATAAAAGCAAAGTCCGTCTTGGATGGTACGTTGGTGATGAAGTTCCCGGAACCGGTAATGATCAGCAGATCTGGACACTTTTAAATGATAATTATCAAGCCTTGGGGCATATGGATACACCTCAGGATGTTTATGCCGTCCATGAACTGGCCGATCGCCTAGCTCCGTACACGGTTATAAATAATGGTGCTGGGACCAACAGCTATATGAGTTTTGGTCCCTATGACATACCTCATGGTGAATCTATTAAGATCGTTTTGTGTGAAGGAGTGTCCGGTTTATCCCGCCAAAAAGCGGAAGAAATTGGAAAAAACTGGTATAAAGCATACTCAGGAGAAACTGCAGACCTTACGCTTCCGCCCGCGCCGGTATATAGAGATCCGGAGATAATATCGAATGACGCTGATTCAATGGATATTTATAAGAACATGTGGGTATACCCCGGAAAAGATTCCATCGTTAAGACCTTTTACCTGGCTCAACAAAATTATGACAGTGATCCTGGCATTACTTTGGCCCCGCCACCGCCGGGATCATTTACAATTTCATCCGTTGTAAACGGAGTTGATCTGGAATGGGGAAGCAATCCTTCAACAGATCCCGGTTTTGAAGGATACAGGCTATATCGTACTCAAGATGACCCGAAAGCGCCTTATGAACTGATCTTTGAATGCAGTTTAACGGAAGATAATATTGTTCAATCATATACCGACACCGATTGTGAGATCGGACACGGTTATTATTATTATGTCACCTCTTATACAGTTGATCCTTCCTATGGGATCATTGAAAGCGGACGGGTATATCCACAATCCAATATAGCCGCTGGAATGGGCATATCGTCTCCATGGGGAGGTG
>CAYVLJ010000030.1:0-311 GCA_964452375.1 uncultured bacterium
CAATACCACTCGGGGTTTCACCTTCCCAAATATAGGATACGTATTCCGGATGATCGATGAACGGGTTTCGGTTATTTTGATATGAATAAACACGATCATTGCGGGTTCTTTCAAAATCTGATGGAGGATCTTGAACATGCCATGCCAGTAAAGTGGATAATTTCCCAAATATGGGGCCGCTTGTCGGGGTGTAATCTACCAACTCAAGGTCCAATTCTCCGCTATCACCTTCGTATCTTACCGTCATATATAACATAGACCGGGCAATATCGCCTTTAATTTCATCACGCGGTTCCCATGAGTCACTATCA
>CAYVLJ010000030.1:373-19431 GCA_964452375.1 uncultured bacterium
TCGCCGTTCACACTGACATCGGAAGGTCGGAGATGATGCATATCTGTACCACATGGCGGTGTATTGCCGAAATCTCCATGTGATTTTGCCCATACATGTTCACGATTCCAATCAGGATATGTTTGAGTTTTTGATAAAGATCGTCCTGTATAGATCAAAATAAAATTCGATGAATTATTTGGATCTTCATCTGTATATTGTAATCCGGTCCACAAAAAATCATAAGACTTTTCCGTGTGATCATCAATAATATTATGCAATGCGCTTTTCAAAGCCTCTCCGGATAAACCCTCCGCGCTGTCATAATAACCGGCGGGCGGAGCTGCAAAAACAGTTGCGGTCATCAGTAATAAAATAATGATTTTCTTCAAATTAAATGTCCTTTCATATCCGCAAAAGGTAAGGAAAACAAGGATTAAATGCCAATTATTTAATTTGAGAAAATTTATTTTTTTCCATGACTTTTTAAATTTTACTTAATATATTGCCATGGGATAATATTCTAACAACGTAAGACTGAAACAAAACTACTTGTTTAGATGTATCCATAAAAAAGGTAAATAGAAAAATAAACTCACAGGAAAAGGAGACAAAATGAAGAAACTCTTAGTTGTCATCATGATCTTGGCCTTTGCAGCTTCATTTGCACTTGCTCAAGAAGATTATTCTAAGCTCGATGCAGGTTTGCGTGGGGGCGTTCGACCCGGTATTACGGGCAGATATTTCCTCTCTGAAAGTAAAAATATTGAAGCTCTGATTGCTTTTCGAGGAAGCGGCTTGATCTTGACAGGAATGTACCAGTGGCAAAAGCCCCTTAGTATTGGTGAAGTAGAAGGACTATCTTGGTATTTTGGTGGTGGTCTTCACTTGGGTTACTGGTCGGCAGGTTCGCTATGGGGATCAGATCTGGCGCTTGGACTTGATCTTATCGCCGGTGTTGAATACGATCTTGAACCGCTCATCAACTTCCCTCTGAGCGCATCTCTTGACTATAAACCCGCTTTTGATATATTCGGTGGATGGGCAGGTAGTTTTGGCGATGTGGCTATATCTGTACGTTATTCTTTCTAAGCATATGTGCAAGTAAATAATAAAAAGCCGTCAATTGACGGCTTTTTTATTTTGAGTAAAAAGTATAAATCTCCTATTTAATCATTAAGCTTGTAATTAAGTTTTAAGATCACCTTAAATTCGACTCGATCATAACAATTCGATTTGAGTCAATGGTAACAATTAAATTTGATTCAAACAAAAAAGACGGAGCGTTGCTCCGTCTCTATTAGTTAATCCTATTAACGTTTTACGTTCTTATTCGTCCAATATTTCTTCTTCTTTCACTTTCTGCGCTTCATTGATCTTTTCGATATATTTATCTGTGATCTTCTGGATCTCATCGTGTGCAACTTTGGCATTGTCTTCGGAAATATCTTTATCTTTCTCCAGTTTTTTGATCCGGTCGTTTGCTTCACGGCGAATGTTGCGGACGGAAATACGCCCTTCTTCTGCCATTTGATGAACGATCTTGACCAATTCATGGCGACGATCATCAGTCATGGCCGGTATAGGCACACGTATGACTTGCCCGTCATTAATGGGGTTCAATCCCAGATTTGCCACCTGAATGGCTTTTTCGATCGTAGAAAGTAAATTCTTATCCCACGGTTGAACAACCAATAGTCTGGCTTCCGGAACTGATATGGTCGAACATTGATTAAGCGGAGTCATACTACCGTAATAATCAACCTTGACATTTTCAAGTAATGTGGGGGTTGCACGACCTGTTCTCAGACTTTCGTATTCATGTTGGAGATGTTTGATAGATTTCTCCATATACTCTTCACAATATGAATAAACTTCATTCTGCATGGCAATCTCCTTGTTTGTTATTCTTTGATCAGGGTTCCGACAGATTTACCGGATACGACCCGGAGCAATTCACCGGGTTTAGTGAAATTGAAGACTTTGACCGGCATTGTATTTTCACGGCACAAAGCCATTGCGCTTATATCCATGACACGGAGGTTCTTGTCTATCGCTTCATTGTAAGTAATGGAATCATATTTTGTTGCAGTGGGATCCTCAACAGGATCGGCAGTGTAAACTCCGTCAACCTTCGTGCCTTTTAAAAGAATGTCCGCATCAATTTCGGATGCTCTCAAGGCTGCTGCAGAATCGGTGGTAAAAAAGGGATTCCCCGTTCCGCCGGCAAAGATAACGATCTTGCCTTTTTCCAGAAGATCAAGGGCTTTTTGACGGTCGAACACCTCAGTCAAGGATGTTATATTGCCGGGAACCATGACCACTGAATGCATTCCCGCCTTTTCAAAGGTATCGCGTAATGCCAGGGCATTGATCACGGTGGCAAGCATTCCCATATGATCGCCGGTCACCCTGTCGATAGAGGTTATATTTTTTGCACCGCGAAAAATATTGCCGCCGCCGATGACAATTCCGATCTGAACGTTCTGTTCATGTATCTGTTTAATTTCATCGGAAAAATAGGAAGCGGCGTCAGGATCTATACCGTGTCCTTTGACGCCGCCAAGTACTTCACCACTTAATTTTAGCAGGATCTTATGATAACTCATTGAGTAAGCACATCCAGCACGTTGCTCTTCATTCCTCAGAATCGTCGATAGCCGCTTCGCCAACTTTATAGCGGGCAAAACGTGCGATCTCGATATTTTCTCCCAACGTACCGATGGTTTCCTTTAAGTAAGTTTCAACTGTTTTATCGGTATCTTTAAAGAATTCCTGTTCCAAGAGAACGTTTTCTTTAAAGAATTTTTCCAATTTCCCGGTGATGATCCGGTCTGCTATATGTTCCGGTTTGCCTTCATTGAGAACTTGTTCTTTATAAACCGCTTTTTCGCGCTCAACCAATTCGGCGGGTACATTTTCACGTTTAACGGCGATCGGAGACATAGCTGCGATCTGCATGGCAATATCTTTAGCAAAAGCCGTAAAATCATCAGTTGCAGCAACAAAATCCGTTTCACAGTTGATCTCAACCAAAACACCCAGTTTGTGACCGGTGGGATGAATATAAGAATAAACGATGCCTTCTTTTGCTGCGCGGCCGGCTTTTTTCTCGGCTTTGGCAATACCTTTTGCACGAAGAACATCAATGGCTTTATCTATATCACCGTTCGTTTCGGTCAGGGCTTTTTTACAGTCCATCATGCCGGCGCCGGTTTTATCACGTAATTCTTTTACAGTAGCTGCTGTAATTTGCATGTTAATTTTTCCTTAATTACTTTTCTTCTTTGGTTTCTTTAACAACTTCTTTTTTTTCCGCGGGTTTATCATTAGAAGGTTTTGCGGGAATTGAAGCATCTTTATTTTGCTTTTTGCTTCCGCGCTTGGCTTCCATGATCGTATCCGCAAGAGTTTTGGTGATCAAATGGATCGCGCGAATGGAATCATCATTCGCCGGGATCGGGATCTCAACTTCATCCGGATCACCATTGGTATCCAAAATACCGATCACTGGAATATCCAGCTTTCTGGCTTCATGAACTGCGATCTTTTCTTCGACGGTATCTACAACAAAGATCGCATCGGGTAAGCGACGCATGTTTTGAATACCGCGATGCAGCAATTCCAGTTTTTCGCGTTCGCGCATAAGACCCAAAACCTCTTTTTTGGTGAAGTTTTTCCAGGCCTCTTCATTTTCGCTTTCGCGTTGAAGTTGTTCAAGACGGCGGATACTGCGACGAATAGTTGTAAAATTCGTTAATGCACCGCCTAACCAGCGTTCCGTAATGTAATGCGCACCGCAACGGATGGCTTCGTCTTCCAGAACGTTCTTGGCTTGTTTTTTTGTGCCGACAAAGAGTACTTCTCCGCCTTTACGCACAATATCACTTAAATATTTCGAGGCTTTTTCAAGAGCCTTTAAAGTCAGTTCAAGATCAATGACATGAATACCGTTCTTCTCCATGAAGACGTATTTTTTCATTTTGGGATTCCACTTGCTCGTCAAATGTCCAAAATGTGCTCCTGCACTGATCAGATTTTCAATGGTTACATTTTCCATATATTCGATACTCCGATAATTGGTTTAACGTTTCGAGAACTGGAATGCACGGCGAGCACCGCGAAGACCATATTTCTTACGTTCGACTTTACGTGAATCGCGTGTCAGGAATCCGGCTGCCTTTAATTCAGGACGAAGGTCGGGATGCATCGCGATCAATGAACGGCTGATACCGAGGCGAACTGCGCCGGCTTGACCGGTCAAACCACCACCGCGCACTCTCACGAAGAAATCATATTTGCCTTCCATCTTCGTTAATTCGAGTGGCTGACGAATAACCATTGAATAGGTTTCGCGACCAAAATAGTCGCTCATTTCACGTTTATTTACAACAATTTTGCCTGTTCCGGGTCGTGTGATCACTCTGGCTACGGAGGATTTACGACGGCCGACGGTAATATTTTCACGTTTTACGTTTGCCATGGTTTTTACTCCTATTTAATGACCAGGGGTTTGGGTTGTTGTGCTTCATGCGGATGTTCCGTACCCGCATACACCTTCAACTTCTTCATGATCTGACGACCGAGTCGGTTGTGAGGAACCATGCCTTTAACGGCTTTCTGTACAACCTCTTCAGGTTTCTTTTCCAATAATTCTTTATACGATGTGTGTCGTTGTCCACCAGGGAATCCGGTATGACGAAAATAGCTTTTAGCTTCAGCTTTGGTACCGGTTAAGCGAACTTTTCCCGCATTGATGATCACAACAAAATCGCCGGTATCCATATGCGGAGTATAAATAGGTTTGTGTTTCCCACGCAAGATCTGGGCAACTTGAGAGGCAAGACGGCCAAGAACTACGTCTTCGGCATCGACAACATACCAATCATGTTTGATATCGGTGGGTTTCGCTGAGAAAGTGCTCAACTTTAACTCCTTTTTCTGTTTTTGTATTCTTTTTTGCCTATGTCTTCCGGGACTACAAAAAAGCACCAAATATATGCAAAGAAAGGTTGGATTTGCAAGTATTTTTATTAATTGACAAGGAAAATAAGGCCTTGTCGGATAAGAAGTTAGTAACAGGAAGACCTTTCTTGATTATGAATTGTGAATTATGAATTATTCGTTCCACCTTTGCCAAGGCTTCGGCGGGCAGGTATGAGTGATGAATTATGAGTTATGAGTGTCTAAATTATTAGTTTATAGTGAGTGTAAAACCTATCACACTAACCTTGATCTTAATATTTGGCCTTTTCTTCATTCACCCTGCCTGCAACAGCTTTACTCAACTGATCCAATCCAAGGGTCATGGCTGCTTTAAGAACATTTTGGTAGCCCATGTGCATGGTTTCATCCAAAGCATGTGCGCGCTGAAAAATGTTTTCAGAAATATTTATGGTGATGCGTTTGTTCTTTGGACGAACAACTCGCTTTGTGGAAGAATTTTCCAATAGATCACTGAAATCAGTTTCTTCGTAGTACTTGATATCCTTTTCATTCATTTTCAAACTCCTTTTTAAAGAGTTTTCTTTCTTTTCGGCTCATCGGACGAACAGTAATAAATGTTTTTGTATGCCTATTTACTACCACGACTATATACTTTTTGTCGATTTCACCAAAATAAAGGTCATCAGATTCATCAATTGGACTTCTGTTAATAATTTCAGGAACCCAATTCTCGACAATAGAGAGTATTTCAACTTCGTCGTACCCTCTTTCGTCCATCCTCTTTTTTATGTGATCAGAAAAGCACCACATGCATATAATATATGTATTTTATGTGCATAATCAAGCAAATTATCATAAAACAAGGAGATTAGCTCGAATTTTCTATAGGTTAAAGGTATAAAGGTAATTAGGATTAATGTATCTCGTATCTCGTATCTCGTATTTCATATCTTATGGTTTGAGATTTCTATACTACTTTCTCTTTACTGCTTTCTACATACTAATAAATCCCGCCACTAAATAAAATATCAATGCCAATCCCGCATAACTCAGCACATAAGGCAACTGCGTCTTGATATGGTCCATGACATCACAACCTGTGGTGGTACAACTCATGATGGTGGTATCTGAAATGGGTGAAGCATGGTCTCCGAAAATACTACCGCCGAAAACCGCAGCAGATACCAAAGCCACCGACATGCCCATGGTGGTTGCCATCGGCATGGCCAGGGGCATCATTACGGCCATGGTTCCCATGGAGGTTCCGGTTGAGAATGAGATTATACAGGAGAACAGGAATATCAGGGCCGGCAGCAAGGCGGGAGTCAACAATCCGGATACGACATTTGCCAGGTATGGTCCGGTGCCCAGTAATTTGACCATGCCGCCCATGGAGAAGGCAAAGATCAGGATAGATGCCACGTTCAGCATATGGCCGGCACCTTTGAAAAAGTGCTTCATGAATACCTTATAACGAAAAATTCCTTGAAACCGATATAGAACGAAGGCAACGATCAGACTGATGACACAACCCCAAAGAATGGATCGCATACCGTCACCGTCCAAAAGGTTTCCCTTCCCGGTTATCAGCAGGCCGGCAATGATCACTACGACCATGCTGAGGATGGGAAGCAGAAGATTGATCACCGGTGTGGCTTTGATCTCTTTGGCTTCCCTTGCCGAGATCATATCGTTTTCGGGATCCGCATCCAGTTCACCCGTGGTATCTGCCCGTTGTTCGGCTTTCTTCATGCCCTTGAAATGGAAACGTGTAAAAATGATCACCGGCAAGAACAGTACGGCGAAGATAGCGTAAAAATTCAAAGGAATAGTCTTGATCATGACCTGGGTGGCATTTGGAATACCCTGCGCCTGGATCAATCCGATCATGAAAGCACCCCAAGCGCTGATAGGAAGCAGGATACAGACAGGTGTCGATGTACTGTGAACGATAAAGGAACTTTTTTCATGCGGAACTTTTAAGGCGTCGTTCAAAGGACGGGTAATAGCGCCGGTCAATAAAGTGCTTAAGGTACCGCTGGTAAAAACCAATACACCAATGAACCATGTAAAGATCTCTGCCATACGCTTGTTCTTGATCATACCCTGTTTTTTAACCATAACCTCGACAAATCCATTGATCCCGCCGCTTTCTTCAACCAGATAGATCAATCCGCCGATCAATAAAACACATACTATCACAATGGTGTTGTCCGTATCCTGAAAAACCTCAATAAAGGACATGAAAGTCCTGTCCAGACCATTGATGATATGGAAATTGCTTAATATCAGATAACCGCTAAAGCAACCGGAAATAAGTGCAATAAAAACATCTTTTGTCACCAAAGCAAGAACAATGGCAATAAGAGGCGGCAAAATGGAAAGGAAACCGTAATCCATAAAAACTCCTGTTTTAAAATTGGGTCATGTTTTTAGATTTTCTTATTCCGTCTTGATTCCACTTGTCACACACAGCTGCATGAATAAAGAACATTAACGGCAAGCCAAGGTTTGTTTCAAGTAATGAATTTACGACCAGTGGCATAAAACCCGGATTACGAACTCCGGTGATCAGCAAAACGAACTCCCATCCGAATTGGACCAGTATTCCGATGATCAACAGCCACAGAATATTGATACGCTTACCTTTCCAACCTCCATAGAAAAGATTACGCACCAATAAAAATCCATATCCCAGGAATAATATCAGCGCCATCACACCGTGATAGCTGCCGGTACCTCTCTGAATATAAATATTTCCCCAATCCGGAAAGAAATTTTTTGCCATCAAATTCACCATTAGCCAGCCGCTGATGATCAGAATGCTCCAGCCCAGTAGGTTCTTATCACGATTCAACCATAGCCATATCCATACAAAATTGGTCAAACCCATACTCATGCTGAGCCAAAAGAGGAAAAGCGTCGGGTTTGCACCGTCTACGACACGAGTTCCCAAGGCATGATAAAAAATTCCCCAATCGACCAGGAAATATAATAATCCCGCCAAAACACCAACGATCAGAGCAAGTTTTTGCTTAGATAGGATAAGGAGAACGATGAGGATCAATAAGAAAATACAATCAAAAAGAATGTTTCCGTATGTCACGCTTCTTGCCGGTATGACCATAAGACCTCCATAATACTAATTAAATTCAATAACCGAAATTTATACCCAGAATATGGGTTTTCATATATTAAAATCGCAGAAATACACCAAGGGGTATTTCAAGAACATGGTCTATATTACCATATTGGCCATACGCAGGGCAATGAGTATAGCGTCCGCCCAAAAAGACACCCGTAATGATTTTATTTGATCTTAAAACAGTGAGATGCCCGGTTAACCCTATTGCATAAACATAAAGCGGTTTTTGATAAAACAGCGCTATTCCATTGTGCAATTCAGCTTCAAGTTCAAATATCTTCCCAAAGGATCTTGAAATCCCCGATGTTATACAAACTTGTGTTCCCCATTGAACCGTTCTTGCATTCAAACCGAAAGAATAATTAAAGTGATCATCCGGAATACGATAGTTTAACGACATTTCGATTCCACCGTGAAAATAATACCATGTATTCTGATACATCATTCCTTCAAGGGAACTAAGTTTTATTTCAAAGGCTTGTGCCAAAAGCATACTTGCATTACAAATTAAAGCTAAAAATAAAAGGATTGTTTTTTGATGAATCTTATTCATTTTCATGCTTTATAATAAACCTATTGATAGCATCATAAATATGTTCGTGCTGGCTTTCCATATCAATACTTGCCTGACCGTCACCTTTCTGAAAACCATAATCTCCAAATTGGGAGTGATTGCCACCGGAGATCAGATAATAGATTGTTCTAGGTATTTGGAGATCCAATGTGTCGATTGAATTCGGGTCATTAATAAAACTCGGGGCAGGTAAATACTCCGTTGCGCCTTCAATCTCTTCCACTGTGGAAAGTTGATCATTTTCGGCATAGATGGATAAGACCGATTTGTTCCAATCCGAAATTGCAAAAGAATCGCTGGGATAGGCTCCTAACAGGATCAATCCCTTGAATTTATCCGGTTCTTCCATGACCGCACTGATCGCGGCAATACCTCCCAGTGAATGTCCGCCGATATACCAGGAATCCTTTTCCGGAAAAGCATCAAGCAGAGATCTGTATTTCGAAAGCTCAAGTATAGCTAAGTTAGATGTAAATTTTGGAACAAGCACGTGAATGCTATCCAAGGCGATCCTCTCCAGCAAGGTTAGATAAGCATGCGGGTCAACTAATCCCCCGGGTAAAAACAAAAACATAATATCCGGATCACTTTCGTTCGAACTTAAGCTTATATATTCGGGAGTTTCCCGATAAATGATGTTCGGATCGAGATTCACATTTTCCGGTAAATATGAACAAGAATAAATAAGTAATGCGATAAAACTTATCAGCAGTAGCAATGCTTGTTTATTATTGATATTCAGAAACATTTTGTATTTACTCGGTGATTGTAAAATTGATCGCTGTAATGGTATCGGTTTGCAATTCTTCAATAGTCGGAAAAGATGCAACTGCTCTGTATTCTCCGGGTTGAAGAGTTTTTTTGCTCGACCAATGAGCGGGAGTAGGAGCCAACCATAATCCTTTAATAGTATCCCCCGGTGCCAATTTATCATAGATTACCACCTGAGCAAAAGATAAACCGTCGGTTGAGCCTACGATACGGGCAGCTCCTCTGAAAATTGTAAAATAAACCGGTGGTCCGGTAAAAGAATAATCAAGCGAATCTTGAGTTGTATTCACAAGATTGAAATACATGTGGAAATCTTCCCCGGTTCTAAAGATTGTGGTTGGATTGCCGTCAAAATCCGTCAGAAAAAATACGTCCCCGGGTAAAAGATCTTCATTTGGCGAAAATAAGCAACCTGTGAATACCAGTAAAGAAATCAAAAATAATATGACATATTTTTTCATTATTCATATCTCCTTACAGTGTTCCGGTCAGTTGTAAAATATCATTTATGAATATAACATTATTTTTTTCGTTGATCTTCTTTTTTGCTGAAGCCGGCAATATCAAATGGTCAAAACCCATTCTTAAGGCTTCTTTAACGCGTTGTTCCACACGTTGCACAGAGCGTGTTTCTCCCGTTAGTCCCACTTCTCCTATGATAACGGTATTGTCTGAAACAGGAATATCATTGATCGATGAATAGACAGCTGCGATGACCGGCAAATCCATGGCCGGCTCTTTTAAAGTTAAACCGCCAACGACATTTACGAATATATCATACTGCGAAACGGGGATATTTAATTTCCTCTCTATAACGGCAAGCAGTAATTGCAGGCGCTTCTGATCGATGCCGCTTGCATGACGTTGAGGAGTCCCATACGCTGCTCTGGCAGCCAGAGCCTGTATCTCAACCAATAATGGGCGGTTGCCTTCCATTCCGCAGGTTACGACAGATCCGGTTGAACCTTTTTTCCGTTCGCTCAAGAAAATATCACCCGGATTATTGATCCCGATAAGCCCTTCGGTTTTCATTTCAAAAATGCCTATCTCATGGGTCGCCCCGAAACGGTTCTTGACTGATCTAAGAATCCTGAAATAGTGCTGTTTATCACCCTCAAGATACAATACCGTATCGACAATATGCTCCAGAAGTTTAGGTCCTGCTATCACCCCGCTCTTGGTTATATGTCCGATCAGTATGATCGTGATATTATTTTTCTTTCCTAAAGTCATAAGCTCAGAGGCACATTCGCGAACTTGAGTAATAGACCCCGGAAGCGAATCCGAATTAGGTGAATAAGCTGTTTGGATCGAGTCAATGATCGCAACTTGCGGCTTTTCAGCTTCAAGTCCGGCCATGATCCTTCCTAATTCCACCTCATTACTGATCTTGAGTTCATCGTTTTGTAAACCCAGTCGTTTTGCCCTCAAAACCAATTGACCTACGGATTCTTCACCACTGAAATAGCAGACCTTAATCTGATTATCAACATAGGCTTTGGAAAGTTGTAAAGCCAAAGTAGACTTCCCCACTCCCGGATCACCCCCCAGCAGAACGATACTGCCTTCCATCAGACCACCGCCAACTACCCTGTCAAACTCTTCGATCTTACTTGTATATCTCTCAGGTTGATCCGGATTAGACAATGAATAAAATGGTGGTGGTGAACCTGCAGCTTTGATTCTTTTTGAATGTAATATGGGAGGTTCATAAGCTACAAGCGTATTCCATTCACCGCAATGCGGGCATTGTCCCGCCCATTTGGCGGTCAGGCCCTCGCAAGCCGTACATTTGAATTGATCTTTGTGTTTAGCCATATTGTGATAATTTAGGGTTTTGGGGGAATAATTACAAAATTTTATGAATAAATATTGACTCGAATATTTTGAGTCGAATTATTCGATTCAATTATTTCGAGTCGAAATATTCGAGTCAAATTGGTGATATAAATCACAGTTCAATTTTCATACTATATTTTATAATTTTATTTCATTATTTTAACTAAAAAAGAGGGGGCTCTTTATGCGATGCACACTTGAAGTTTTTACCAAAGGATCAATTTTTCACATATTCAATCATGTAATTGATGATTACTTACTCTTCTATGATGATGAAGATTACAATTATTTTTTGATCACTTTGGAAAAACAACTAGAGAAATTTCCTGCTGATATAATAGCTTATTGTTTAATGCCGAATCATTATCATCTGCTTATTAAACAAAATAGTGATAAAAAAGTATACAAGATGTTGAATTATGCCTTAATCTCATATGTGCGATATTTTAATAAGAAATATGAACGTAAAGGACCTTTATTCCAATCGAAGCTTCAGCACAAATTAGTCGAAGATAACAATTACCTGTTACAGTTGTGCAAATACATCCATTTGAATCCAGTTTATGCCAACCTGGTAAATTCTCCTCGCGAATGGTATTTCTCAAATTATCTTGAATGGTTGGGTGAAAGAAACAGTGTTATGGTAGCAAAAGAATTAGTTAATGAGTTTTTTCCAGTTTCAGCAGATTATGAAAAGTATGTAAACTCATTATACAATCACATTATTAAATAATATTTTTGGGATTCTGTTAATGACATATAGAACACTATTGACTCGAAATTTTCGAGTCAATTATTTCGAGTCGAAAATTTCGAGTCAAATCCTTTAAGTATCACTCATTTCTCAAGTATCGTTATTTCCTTCCCCTTCACCCCGGCATAAAAAACAATGATATCCACTGTTTCATCACCCTCGTTCTTACCAAAATGCCAAGTATCAACAACCTCAACAATGGGATCACCCGCATGCAGATGAAGAGTATCATGTTTTTCGGTGATAACCGTCAATTCACCGGATATCATAACTCCGGCATTAATATATGGATGCTCATGCCAGGCCAGATCGGTATGAGGTGGAATTGATATTCTTAAGATGGTGATTTCAGGTCTCCCCCATGAATAACGGGGTAATTCTTTTCCATTCCAACTTTTTGTGGCCTTCGCAAGTACCTCTACCTTTGTTTGAGCTTCTGCTCCTGCTGCTAAGCTGATAAGCATTGAGATTATTATTACGAATAGGATCACAGCTCTTTTCATTTTATTTCCTTGTTTTTTATATTTGAAACAATATTATCGAAAATTAGGGCGATGTAAAACAGAAATATTTTTTAAATCAAGTTGGGAATAGTTTATTATGACTATTTTCCTAAAAATTCCCTTTACCTAAATTCATTTTCATTGTATCTTTCAGATTGTGGGATACAATGAAAATAAAAATATATTAGGAGTCAATAATGAGCAAATTTAAGAAACAGACGATCGACGGAAATACCGCTGCCGCCCATGTTGCCTATGCTTTTTCCGATGTTGCTGCGATCTACCCGATCACACCTTCATCCGACATGGGTCAATATGCCGATCTTTGGTCCGCAAACGGACGTAAAAATATCTTCGGCGAAATCGTCGATATCGTCGAAATGCAATCCGAAGCCGGTGCTGCCGGAGCCGTCCACGGTTCATTATCAGCAGGCGCTTTTACAACTACCTTTACAGCATCACAATGCCTTATGCTGATGCTTCCGAAGATGCACAAGATAGCAGTGGAAATGCTACCAACGGTTTTCCATGTTTCCGCCCGTTCTTTAGCCGCACAATCACTATCGATCTTTGGTGATCATTCAGACGTTATGTCTGCACGCAATACGGGTTATGCCCTGGTCGCGGCATCAAATCTACAGGAGATCATGGACCTTGCTATCGTTTCTCATCTGGCAACCTTGAAATCAAAAGTTCCTTTCTTGAATTTCTTTGATGGTTTCCGGAATTCGCACGAGATCCAAAAGACTGAGATCATTGATTATGATACTATCAAAAATCTGGTAGAAGAAAAATATATCGAAGAGTTCCGAGCCCGTGCAATGAATCCTGAAAATCCACGCCTAAAAGTCGGTGCTCAGAATCCTGATGTTTATTTTCAAGGACGTGAAACAACGAATCTGATGTACGATGAAACACCTGGGATCATTCAGGAATACATGGATAAAGTGGCAAAGGTGATTGGTCGCCAATATCATTTATTTGACTATGTTGGTGCTAAAGATGCTGAAAAGGTTATTGTTTCAATGGGTTCGTCCTGTGAAACTATTGAAGAAACCGTTAACGCATTGAACGCAAAAGGTGAAAAACTCGGTTTGATCAAAGTCCGGGTTTATCGTCCTTTCTCAGCTGAAGCTTTAATTGCAGCTATTCCCGAAACTGTAAAGAAGGTCATTGTTCTTGACAGAACTAAGGAACCGGGCTCATTGGGTGAACCACTTTACCTTGATGTTGTAGCTTCGTTGAAAGATAAAGACATTAAAGTTATCGGCGGTCGCTATGGTTTATCTTCAAAAGAATTCACACCTTCAATGGTAAAAGCTATTTACGATAAAGCCGATACTCATGGTTTTACTGTGGGTATAAATGATGATGTTTCCAAGAGATCCTTGGATGTGACCGAGAGCATCAATACACTTCCTGAAGGAACATTTTCAGCTAAATTCTGGGGATTGGGTTCGGACGGTACTGTCGGAGCGAATAAAAACTCCATTAAGATCATTGGTGACAATACCGATATGTACGCACAGGGGTATTTCCAGTATGATTCAAAGAAATCCGGTGGTATTACACGTTCACATCTTCGTTTCGGTAAGTCAATGATCCAGTCGGAATACCTTGTTCAGAATGCCAATTTCATTGCATGTCACAATCAAGCTTTTATCGGCCGCTATGATGTGATCGAAGGCATTAAAGAGGATGGTGTTTTTCTACTGAACTCTAATTGGGATTCAAATGACGTTTTCTCACACTTCACAAAAGATATGCAGAAAACGATCATTGATAAAAAAGTCAAAGTATACAACATTGATGCTTTGAAAATCGCTGAGGAAGTTGGCTTGGGCGGACGTATCAATACGGTCATGCAGGCTGCTTTCTTTATTATTTCAGGCGTTCTTCCCAAAGCTGAAGCGATCAAATTGATCAAAAATGCCATTGAAAAATCTTATAAGAAAAAAGGTAAAGAGATCGTCGAGATGAACTGGAAAGCGGTTGATGCAACTGAAGCCGCTCTTGTTGAGGTTTCTATTCCGGCTGAATTACCCAAAGTTGCCGCAGAATCGGCAAAACTTATCCCGGATAATTCTGATGATTTCACTAAAAATGTGATCGAACCGATCATGCGTGAGAAAGGTGATAATATTCCGGTTTCTGATATGCCTTATGACGGTTACGTTCCGACCGGAACCGCAGCATTGGAAAAACGCGGTGTGGCTCCGGCTGTTCCCCACTGGATCGCCGATAAATGTATTCAGTGTAACCAATGTACATTCGTATGTCCTCATGCCGCTATTCGAGCAAAACTTATTGATCCGGCCGATCTTAAAGACGCACCTGAGACTTTTAACGTTTTGGATGTTAAAGGTAAAGATGCCGATAAGAAATTCAAGATCCAGGTTTATGTTGAAGATTGCCAGGGTTGTGCCGTTTGTGTTAACGAATGTCCTGTCGGTGCGCTTGAATTAAGTCCAATCCAAACAGAGCGCGATGCCGGTGAAAATGCAAACGAAACTTTCTTTCATGCACTTCCTAATGATGTGATCGGCAGTAACCGCCTATACAGTGTTAAAGGTTCGCAGTTTAAACAGCCCCTGTTTGAATTTTCAGGTGCTTGTGCAGGTTGCGGTGAAACCCCATATATTAAGTTGACATCTCAACTATTCGGTGACAGAATGATCATTGCGAACGCAACCGGTTGTTCTTCCATTTATGGCGGTACATTCCCTACAACACCGTATTGCAAGAATAAAGATGGTCACGGCCCAACATGGGCTAACTCTTTATTCGAAGACAATGCTGAATATGGTCTGGGTATGCGACTTGCAGTCGATGCGAACCGCAAACAGCTAAAATCAGTTACCGAAAAGTTGCTTAAAAAAGTTTCCGGCGAATTGAAAGAGGCCTTGACTTGGTCTCTTGAGAACTGGAAAGATGTTTCTGATGAAGCTCTGGCAAACAACGTAAAAATACAGTCTCTTCTTGAAAAAGAAGATAAAAAAGACCCCGATGTTCGCAAAGCGATCGAGCTAAAATCATATTTTGTGGACAAATCTGTCTGGGCCTTTGGCGGTGACGGTTGGGCATATGATATCGGTTATGGCGGTTTAGACCATGCTTTGGCATCAGGTAAGAACATCAATATCCTTGTCTTGGATACTGAAGTATATTCAAATACCGGTGGTCAGGCTTCCAAAGCCTCTCCTCTGGGTGCTGTTGCGAAATTTGCCGAATCAGGCAAAAAAACCAATAAGAAAGACCTTGGACGTATGCTGATGACCTACGAATACATCTATATAGCCTCTGTTGCGATGGGTGCGAACAAGAACCAGTTGGTCAAAGCCATGCAGGAAGCTGAAGCTTACGATGGTCCTTCTATCATTATCGCTTATTCTCCCTGTATCAATCATGGTATTAATATGAGTTACAGTCAGAAACACGAGAAAAAAGCGGTAGAGACCGGCTACTGGCTGCTATATCGCTATAACCCGATGCTGGCTCTTGATGGAAAGAACCCCTTCACTTTGGATTCAAAAGAACCCAACTTTGAAGTGATCGATTTCTTGAACAGTGAGAAACGTTACAGTTCACTTGAAACTACTTTCCCTGAAAACGTTAAAGATCTGCGAGAAGGATTCCTTAAATTCGCAAAGGCTCGTTGGGAAACGTATAAAAAGATGACTGATTAAACCAGTATTCACATAAAAGTAATCCCCCCTGATGGGGGGATTTTTTTTAGATAGTTTTTTTGATATCTAAGAAAAGAAAGTAAATTTAATTTTCGGTTTTAATTTGGAAAAATAATGAAAAAATTATTGATTCTGCTAATGCTTTTGTCGATCAATACTGCATATGCTTCGCAGGCCCTTCTAATTACATCAACATCGCAGTTATTGAATGGATCTAATGCCTTCGGAGCTGTAGGGGATTACCTTTTATCAAATGATAGTGTGAAAATTATCATTACCGATATCTCCCATAACCTGTCGCCCGGGAACACGGGAGGACAATTGGTCGATGCTGCTCTGATCGGTGGAACTGACGATTTCGATCTGTTTTATCTTTACCTTAATGATCAATGGCCAAGACAGGGTAATTATTCTTCACTTGATATTATCTCTTCCGGTTCCCCGGAAGATTCCGCTCATATTCGGGTCAGAGGGGTCGATTCATATAATTCCAACATATCAATAGCAACCGATTATATCCTTTATGATAATACAACGTCATTGAAAACTGTAACTAGCTTTAAGAACAACGGAACTTCAACGATAAGTAATTATGGCGTCGGAGATGCCTTTTCCTGGGGGAGCAATCCTTTTATTCCCGGAGGTTCATCCTCATCGGATTGGCTGGCTTCCAGAACAACGAATACACTCTATGGATATTATGCTTCCTCTATTTTCAATGCCCTTCATGGTTCATATTGGAGCGATGTGACATTAGAAGAGATCAGCCTCTCACCCGGCGATTCGGCAAAAATTATCCGGTACTTTTGTGTAGGCAATTCTCTTCAGGATATCTACCTCACTGTAATGAACAGTAAAGACATTACGCCCGGTACTGTATTGGGAAATGTTTCTGCAAACGGTAACCCTGTTGAAAATGCTTTGGTTTCTTTTATTAAAGAATATGATAGCGGTCCAAGTTTTGAAATAAAAACCGACCCTAACGGTGATTATCTGGCAAAGCTTGAACCGGGTAATTGGACTTGTAATGCGGTGGTACTATCTCAGAGTAAAGAACAAAATATTCAAATTCATGCATCTACTCAAACTATTGCAAATTTTACATTTAATGAAGTAAGTCCTGTTAATTATACGAAAGATACTTTGACAATTATTCAATCTCCGTTGATCAATATTCCTCTTTTTGTCCTCCCCGGTGAAACGTTTAAGGTAGAAATATATCTTCCGGAATCAGAATCCGTCTTGTCACTTTCATTGTTGATAAATGGACATAAAACAGCTTTGAGTTTTTCAGAATTGGAAATTCCTTCAGAATTCGGATTAAGGACCCTGGAAGCGGTTTTGCCGGATACCATTCTATACGGATTATATGATATTGAATTAACGAGTACCGGTACAGACAGTATGGATATTTCGGAACAGGCAGTATGTGTGATACCTGATTATAAAAAAGAATTTACGTTCATTCAGGTAACCGATACTCATCTGCCCTCACATTATTACTGGGGAGATTCTGGATTGGAAGACGATTCAACTGAAATTGTTGATTTTAGAGAGGTTATTAAAGATATAAATATTATTAATCCTGATTTTGTCATTCACACAGGTGATTTTATAAACGACGGTGAAATTGAATATTTGGGAATTCCTTCATATTCACGGGCTAAAAAACAACTCCATGAACTGGATGTACCTTTGTTTCTTGTAGCCGGTAATCATGATCTTGGCGGTTGGGATGCCACACCTGCACCTGATGGGACATCACGCAGAACTTGGTGGAAATATTTCGGATGGCAATATCTTAATAATACAAGCCCTACGGCTACAACCACCCAGAATTACTCATTTAATTATGATAAATCGCATTTTATTGGATTGGAAGCATACGATAATTACGATGAATGGCGCTACGATCTTTATGGAAGTAAGAGTTTTATTTCATCCCAATTTACCTGGTTATCGCAAGATCTTGCAGAACATGCCGATGATAGTTTGAAAGTGTTATTCTATCATTATGACTTTAAACATGAGCTTGACTTGAATACCCTGGGTATTGATGCGGCCTTTTGGGGACATGTTCACGGAAATAACGAAGATAGTTCATATCCATACAGTATAAGCACCGGCGCAACCTGTGATGGCCATCGCTGGTATCGTATAATAAAAGTAAGAAACAACGAAATCATTTTTAATGAAGCTGTTCAAGCCGGATATTCCGGAGAGAATCTCACATTAACATTTTCTGATAATAACACCGCTCAGATTATTAACAATTTTAATTTTGAGCTAAATGATTGCTTAATAAAATTTGATCTTCCTGAAAATCATGCGTTTAAATCACTCTCAAACGCATCTTTGTTTCAAATAGATTCATTATCAGAACCAAAATTTATCTATGCTCTTGCTGATATTCCGGGAAATAGCACACTTGAAGTGACTCTGCAAACAGAAATACTAACTGCTTCAGCAAATTATATTCCCGATAAATACTTCACTATGGATATCTACCCCAATCCTTTTAATCCGGAAACGGTTGTAAATTATGAATTGTCCAATTCAGGTAAAGTCAATATTGACGTTTTTAATATTTGGGGAAAGAAGATCACTACATTAATGTCGAAAGTTCAACATCCCGGTAATTATAAGCTTACCTGGAATGCTGATGATCAACCCTCAGGATTATATTTTATAAAAGCTGAAATAAAAAACACATCCGGTAATTTCCAAAGTGTTAAAAAATGTTTATTAATGAAATGATCAGTAATCTATGATCTGTGAGCGGCAATCAGTAGTTATCAATACTCACTTATACTGTTCACATATTCACTGTTTTGGAATGTTTACAGTTTACTGTCTACTG
>CAYVLJ010000031.1:0-12697 GCA_964452375.1 uncultured bacterium
ATTACAAATACCTGAACAATCAGTTTTGCAAACTCGACGAATCGCCCTACGCGCGCACTCGAAGAGGCATTCTTTACCCTGGCTGTCAATCTCTTAGGTTTGCTTGCCGGGTTGTTCATGATCAAAAAATTGAACGGAACAAAAGTCAATGGCATGATCCTTTTTCTCATGATGATCATGGGGATCAACGGCCTTATCATGACACGCGATATGTTCAATCTATTTGTGTTCATGGAGATCACTTCCATTGCCACTTTTGCATTGATCGGCATAGACCGCGGATTGAGATCGCTATCCGCAGGATTCAAATACGTAGTTGCGGGCGGCATAGCATCCATTCTTTTTCTTATCGGCACGATCTATCTCTATCGGTTCACGGGAGTGCTTCATATAGATTCAATGACAATGGCTGTTGACGTTGCTTCTTCACAGGCAACTTTTTTAGCGGTCTTTATTTTATTGATGGCTATCGTGATCGAACTGAAGCCTTTCCCGGCGAACGGCTGGGCGCTGGATGTCTATGAAGCCGCAGATCCGGGCGTTGTCTCGCTGATCGCTTCCGGTTCTTCTGCCGGCATGCTTTTCGCCTTACATAAGATCATGCCTTTTCTGAACGAAGGATTGTTGCTCGTATTGTCAGGCATCGGCCTGGTGACTTTTTTTGCATCCAACCTGATGGGCCTGAAACAAACAAACGCCAAACGATTGCTTGGTTATTCCTCAATCGGACAGATCGGTCTGATCGTTGGTGTTTATGCTTTGCTGACTAAATTGGGTTACGCTTCAAATGGCAAATTGATCATGCTGGTCATCGGCGGCCTGTTCATCTCACATTTTATTGCCAAAGCCGGACTTTTTTGGCTGGCCGGTATTATTAAAAAAGAAAAAACGACAGAATGGGGAGGTTTGAGAAAAAACCCTCTGCTGATATTTGCTTTTGGCGCTTTTATCATAACATTGGTCGGGTTACCCCCCTTCCCGTCTTTCTTCTCGAAATGGCAGTTGGTCATGACTTTATCGAATGAAGGCCAATATCTGGTGATCGCCGTGGTCCTCTTAGGCACGCTGATCGAAGCCGCCTATCTTTTCCGCTGGTTCGGTAATGTACTGAAAAGCGACAAAGACGATGAAAAAGTCAAAGCTGATTTTACACAAAGCCTTCCTGTTTGGGTGGCAGTGTTGTCGTTGATTGGACTGGGTGTTTTTGCAGGTACAGTTGTTCCCGGCGCCGGCAGTTTAAGTATATTCTATATTCCGCTGTTGGTCGTCGCAGCCCTTTTCATCCTGGATTTTCTTCCGGCATGGCTTAAAAATACGCTTGTCATCGGCCTGATGGGTTTTTATACCTGGCAGATGCTGCCCGGACTTGAGGGATATCGCTTCTTGTTTGGAATTATCTTTTTGGTCGGCGGCACCATATTGTTCATTCCTGGTTATATCTTCAAGGGCAAACGCGTAGGATTCTATCCCTTTGCCGTGTTGATGTATGCGGGATTGGCAGGCTTGCTGATGGCGGAAAATACATTGCAGTTTTTTACGGCATGGGAACTGATGACATTAGGCTCATACTTTCTGATCATCCGGGGTAAAAAATCCAAACCTCATGCTTACAGCTATATGCTTTTCTCCATAGGCGGGGCCTATGCCATGTTGGCGGGATTCGGTCAGTTCTTTGCCGTGAACGGTAATAGTCTGGACTTGGCTTTGCTCTCAACCATAACACAATCAACCGATATCATTTTTATCTTATTGGTTGTCGGTTTTCTAACCAAGATGGCGTCTATGGGACTGCACATCTGGCTGCCTGGTGCTCACGGCGAGGCCGAAACGGATGTTTCGCCGATGGTATCCGCGATCCTGCTGAAAGCCGGTATGTTCGGACTGGTCGTTGTTATGTCTGCGATCCGCAATCCGATGATCGGAAATGTCAGTACAAATTATATTTTAAGCTGGCTGGGAGCCATTACGATTTTTCTTGGAAACCTGCTGGCTATATATCAGGAAGATGCCAAACGCCTTTTGGCTTATTCATCGGTCGGGAATCTGGGCTATGCCCTGTTCGGACTGAGTTTGATGTCACATCTGGGATGGCTGACTTCGATCGCCTATGCGTTGAACCACTTCCTGTTCAAAGCTTTGTTGTTCCTGGCCATCGGCGGCGTTGTATGGCGCGTGAAGACCAAGAACATGTATGAAATGGGCGGCTTGATCAAACGCATGCCCATCAGTTTTATTTCAGTTCTGATCGGTATCATCGCCTTATCGGGCGTGCCTCCGCTATCGGGATTTGCCGGAAAATGGCTGACCTATAATGTCCTGATCGAAAAAGGCTGGTACCTGCAAGGTATCGTAGTAATTATTGGCGGCTTGATCGCATTTCTCTACTGCTTCAGATTGATCTATGCGGTTTTCCTGGGACAATTGAAAGACAATCATCGTCACGTAAAAGAAGCGCCAGTTGCTTTGATCATTCCGCAAGCCATCATGATGATCGCCATCATGTTTTTCTCGGCCTATCCGGGTATCGTACTGGGGAATGTGGGAGATTTTCTTGTGAAGCTTTTCCCTCAAGGCGCCATTCTGTGGCAGAACAATGTCGCGACCACCGCGTACGGTTATTGGGACGGGTTTACCATTCTGATGATCACGGGCGGTATTTTTGTTGCGGTTCTGGCATGGCTGATGCTCAATAACAGAAAAGCCCAAAAAATCAAACAGTTCAATATTGTTTACGCTGCGGAGCGGCCATCAAGACCGGAATTGACTCATGTGGGATACAATTTCTTTGCTCACTACCGCAAAGCTCTGGGCTTTCTGTCGCGGCCTTTTGCCGTGAATTTCTGGGATCGCGTATCCGAAGGCTTCCATGCGGTGGGCGACATATTCAGACGAATTTACACCGGAAACGCTCAAACCTATCTTGTGCATATCGTGCTCTTTGTGGTCATCGTATATGCCATAGCGATTGGAGGATAGATCATGGGATTTGAACCGATTAAAATACTTTACTCCTTTGTGTCGCTGCTGATCATTTTCAATATCGGCATGCTGATCAACGGGGTCACCCGTAAGATCGGCGCGCGCGTGGGACGGCGGCACGGTATTCGATTTTATCAGCCGTATATTGACCTGGTCAAGAACTATGCCTTAAGATCAAATGTTACGCACGGGATCATGTTCTATCTCGGTCCGGTATTCCGCCTGGCAGGCGGTATCGGTGTCTATTTGTTCACACCGGTCATTTTCGGATCGGTTTGGTTCAGTAACTTTTCCTTTGCCGGCGATATGGTGCTGATCCTTTACTTCATCTTTTTCGGCACTTTGGGTATGGCGCTCGGAGCCGGAGAGGGCGGTCATCCATATTCCGCATTGGGTATCGGACGTGGTTTGGCACAGGTAACCGCCGCTGAAATTCCGCTTGTTATAGCTTTTCTCGGCGTTGCCATGCAGTATCAATCTTTGTCCGTAACTGAGATCGTAGCTATGCAACAGGGTGGCATCCAGAACTGGACCATGGTTACCAATCCCTTGCTGACCATTGTTTCCCTCATTGCCTTTCTGGGAACCATGATGCGTTCACCATTTGATATCGTTTTGGCGCCTCAGGAGATCCCGATAGGACCACCCACTGAATTTCACTCAACATTTTTGGGGGTTCTGCAAACCAACCGGGCAATTTTTCCGATGGCCAAGACGGTTCTGTTCATGAACATGTTCTTTGGCGGCGCAACCAACTGGTGGGTGCTGATCCTGAAAGTATTCCTCATTTATATGGTATCCGTTGTGGTCGGTGTGGTCATGCCGAGATTTCGTGTAGACCACTCGATCCGCTGGTTCTACAAGTACGCATTACCCTTGGGTATTATTGCGCTGATCATAACTTCAGTCATGTTTTAGTCATTAAAGGATAGATATATGTCAATGAAAGACTTGGATAAAAGGATGGTGACCGGTCCGGACGGAGAGCAGTTCGAAGTCGACCCCATGCAGGATTATTTTTGTCAGGAGACTCCCAAGGTTCACAAAGCGTCATCTATAAAGATCTGGGAGAAATTCCTTAACTGGGCACGTGCCGAATCCTTGTGGATACTTGGCTACGGGACAGGTTGCGGCGCCATTGAAATGCGTCCGCTTATGACTCCGCGTTTTGACGCTTTCCGTTACGGCATTCAGTGGCGGCCGACACCCCGGCAATCAAATGTGCTGGTTATCGGCGGCTATATGTCGGTGAAAACACTGAAACGCGTGATTCGGTCCTATGAGCAAATGCAGGGACCCAAATATGTTGTTGGTCTGGGATCCTGTACCATCAATGGCGGTATGTATTGGGACAGTTATAATACGATAAATCGCCTGGATCACTATTTGCCGGTTGATGTCTATATCACGGGCTGCATGCCGCGTCCTGAATCTCTGCTTGCCGGTTTTGAAGAGCTAAAAAAGATCATCAAAGAAGGTAGGGGCGAAGGACAAAACAAATACGCCGAAAATTTTGAATGGTATAAAGCCAATCAGAAAAAGATCATAAAGAATTGGGATATGCCGGATTATAACTGGTAGGTCCGGATCAACTTATACGATATGGAAGATCATTTATGAAAGCATTATTGGAAGATCTAAAGAAACGTTTTGAGATCTCCTCGGTGGTGCAACAGCGCCCCGACGAGATGTTCGTAACGGTAAAAAAAGACGATGCCGTCGCCCTAATAACACACTTGAAAACACAAGAGGGATATACTCATCTTGTTTTGTTAACAGCTGTTGACTGGATAGAAGAGGGCAAATTTCAGCTGACCTATTTACTGAACAACAATTCCGACAAAAAGGATATCGGTATTCGCGTTATGCTGGATCGTCAGGATCCCGTCATGGAGTCCATCCATCATTTATGGAAACAGGCATCGACCTACCAACGGGAACTTAAAGAAATGTTCGGGATCGATTTTCCGAATTCCCCTCGTATTGACGAACCGTTCATTCTTGAAGGCTGGCAGGATATTCCTCCGTACCGAAGGGACTTTGATACGAAACGGTATTCCGATGAAACCTATTTCCCGAGGCCGGGACGCGTTACACATGATCCTTCAGAATACATGAAGAAAAAACTCTATCCGGAGGAATAAGATGGCCGATATGAATAAATACAGAGAAAAATTCCCAAAGAAAAATCCTGACGGAACCAACATCATCGATCTGGATAGCCATAAATTCATCAAGGTTTGGCAAGGACCGCAGCATCCAGGTATCACCGGAAACATGTCGCTGGAACTCATTCTCCAGGGAGACGAGGTCATGGAATGCAAGACCCATGTCGGTTATCTGCATCGCGGGTTTGAAAAGCTGATGGAGCGACGTCGTTTTATCCAGAACTTTCCGCTTTGTGTTCGTATCGCTGTGCCCGAACCGGATTTCAACGAATATTGTTATGCTGCCACCATCGAGGAACTTGCCGGTATCAAAGTGCCGGAAGCGGCGGAGTGGATGAGAACCCTTATTCTTGAAATGTCTCGATTGACTTCATTCCTCATGCATATGGGCGGTCAATCCGGAGCTTTCGGACTTGGTGTGGTGGCACAATGGACAAATTATGTCCGCGATCTGATGCTTGACCGTTTTGAAGAGATCTCGGGCGGCCGCATATACCGCATGCATATGCCACCTGGCGGTGTGCGAGGTTTAACCCCGGACGGTTTTGAAGGCCGGATGGAAGAAACACTGCGTGAGATCGAAGCAACAATGAAAGATGTTGACAGGACCATGTTCAACAATTCCATTTTCAAGCGCCGTACCGTTGGATTGGGTTACATTGATCCCGCGATGGTCGATGAATACGGTGTGACCGGACCCAATGCACGTGCTGCAGGAATTCCAAAAGATGTACGCAAAGATTATCCGTACCTGAAATATCCCGAATTGGATTTTGATGTTATTACGGCAACGGAATCGGATATATATACCCGCACCGATCTTCGAAGAAAAGAGATCTTATTATCTATCGATCTGATCCGTCAGATCATGGCGAAGATGCCAAAGAAGGGTGAATATATGGCAAAGATGCCCAATGTGTTGCACTGGAAGATCCCCAAAGGTGAAACATATATCCGCGCAGAATGCACACGGGGTGAATACGGGTATTATACTGTTACGGACGGCAGCGGTTTTCCACGTCGTGTGAATGTCCGCGGACCAAGTTACACACATGCCGTTGCATTAATGGAACGATTGGCGATCGACTGTAACATCGCAGATACCGCCGGTCTGATGTTGTCCTTACATACTTATCCACCTGAAATTGAAAGGTAAGATATATGCGCTTAAAAGATGTTTTACATCCGTTTTTGGCCTGGAAACATTTATTCAATAAACCCGTGCCTCTCAAGGATCCGATCAACCGCGAAGCGGCAGACCGATACCGGGGTTTTCATCAGAATGACATGGAAACGTGTATCGGTTGCGGAACATGTGAAGATATTTGCCAAAATGCCGCGATAGACATGGTGCCGGTTGAGGGTATCGAAACCAAAGAAGGCGACAGCGGATTACGCCCCAAGATCGATTACGGTCGTTGCTGCTGGTGTGCCTTATGTGTAGATGTTTGTACCACCGGTTCATTGACCATGTCAAACGAGTATCAATGGATCGATACGGATCCGGACGTTTTCCGGTTTGTGCCCGGAGCGGAAAAAAAACCTTGGGATAAAATGGAAAAAGGCTATAAAAAGCCGGATAATTACGAACTGTATCCCACCGAACGTATTTCCATGGAAGAACTTCCACCCGAAGAACGTGACAAATCATTTATAGAGATCGTAAAAGGTTTCTCCAAAGATCAGGCGATCAAGGAAGCGGACCGCTGTGTTGAATGCGGGATATGTATCGCGACTTGTCCGGCCCATATGGGAATTCCCCAATATATCAAGGCTGTTCGCGAAGATGATATGGAAGAAGCCTTGCGAGTGCTGTATGAGACCAATCCTCTCCCCGAAGTTTGCGGCCGCGTTTGCACACATAATTGCGAAACGGTTTGTGCTATGCAATACAAAGGTGATCCATTGTCCATTCGCTGGCTGAAACGTTACATCGCAGATCAGGTTCCGGCAGAGAAATACAAAGAGATCCTTGCTGCGGATGGTTTTGAACAAAAAGACAAGAAAGTTGCCATTGTCGGTGCCGGACCCGGCGGTCTGTCTGCGGCATATTATCTAGCCAACCTGGGTTATCAGGTCAAGATATTCGAAGCCATGCCAAAACCCGGAGGTATGACCCGTTACGGTATCCCCGAGTACCGCCTGCCTTACGATCAGCTTGATAAAGATATCGATTACATCAAATCTCTCGGTGTAGAAATGGAATTCAATACGCGGGTTGGTAAAGATGTATCCCTGGAACAACTGCATAAAGATTATGATGCCGTGTTTGCGGCGACAGGATTGCATGAAGGACGATCCACTCGTGTTAACGGTTCGGATCATCAGATGGTTTTCCAGGCGATAGATCTGCTTCGGGATGTTACTGAAGGCAAAGAGATCGAGGTCGCCGAAAAGGTAGTTGTGATCGGCGGCGGAAATGTAGCTATGGACATTGCAAGAACGATGGCCAGATTGCAAAATCAAAAATACGGAAAAGTTCAAATTATTCTGACGTCTTTGGAATCAGAAGATATCATGCCTGCCGATGTGGAAGAGATCGTTGAAAGCCGGGAAGAAAATGTCGTTATCAAACCCGCATGGGGGCCTAAGGATATAAAGATCGAAGATAGCAAGATCAAGGGGCTGAATGTCATTCGCTGTCTGTCCGTATTTGATAAAGACGGTCATTTCAATCCAAAATTCGATCAAAAAGAAACTGATTTCTTTGAAGCCGATCAGATTGTCGAAGCCATTGGCCAAGGGATGGATATCGAGTATATAACCGATAAATTCGAAGGTCCGCTTGAGATGACGCCGCGCAATCGGGTAAAAGTTGATAATTCCAATCAAAGTTCGTTGCCCTGGCTATTCGTAGGTGGTGACATTACCGGCGGAACGGACGCTATTACGGCTATTGCGGACGGACACCGTGCGGCCAAAGGTATCGATAAATACTTAAATCGTAATACGTGAAACATGAATAATTTAATATTTGAGGTGAAAAATGAAGACCTTTAATGTAAAAGAGATCATTGAATATGCCATAAAAATTGAAAAAGAAAGTTTTGAATTTTACAATCGTGCTTATGAACATGTCAACGATCCGGACGTTAAGGATCTGACTGTCCAGCTTGCTGGTGAAGAAGTAGACCATCAGAATCGTCTGCGTGATTTGATCAACAAGGAAAAGGTTGATCCCGAACTCTTAATGAAAGAAATGGAGATCGATACCGGGATCATGGACCGTATTGTAGAAACATCTGTTATTCCGATCAATGCAAGTCCGCTTAATGTATTGGAAATCGCTCTTGAACGTGAGAATAACACAGAGCAAACCTATGCCATGCTTATGACGCTTTCTCAAATCACTGACGATATCGTTGAGGTATTCGAAGACCTGCGCAAACAGGAGCAGGGACATGCAAATAAGATCAAAGCGAGAATGAAAAAAATATCGTAAAACCCATTAAAATATTTGTATTTAATTTGTAATAAAAAAACGCCCCGAAACTTCGGGGCGTCTAATTAATATTTCACAATCAATCATTTATCATTTTTCATATCCCGTCAATTGGGTGATGGAATTGACCTCTGTCACAAGCATGTGGTTACCGGATTTGTGAAAAACAGATTTTACCAATCCGACTTTCGGCGCGTACCAGTCTGTTTTTTCAATGGTGACTTTTACGGTCCCAAGAAGTCCCTTTTCACGCTCGATCTCGCCTTTCCCAAACACCTTGACGCATTTTTCAAAGGTGCCTGCGGGAACGGTCACGGTCTCTTTCTGTTTCTGGACCTCATAATTTAGCGGGAAGGTGACTGTCTCCATCATGACGGTTGTAGTAATATCGCCACCCCATTTTGTGCCGGGTTTGAAGGGCTCTTTATAGATGTAAATGGTCGTGTCGACCAGGACCGGTTCGGCCGTATTGGACTCCTGCTTGGCATACAGTATTTGCCCCTTGTTCGTTTCGCGGATAAAAATAAAGGATGTCGATCCGTTCATTTCAATCTTTTGAGGAATGACTTTTTTCTTTTCCAGTTTACGCGCTTTGAAATTTTCAACCGTCTGGACGATTTCACCATCGATACTGTAGGTGCGGGACAACCCCTCTTTCAGCGGAAAGTAATCGTCCGCCGCAGAGCCGCCACAGCCCCAGAATAGCGATACGGCAAATCCGATCATGAGGATCATAGCAAGCTTTTTCATACTGTCTCCTTTAAAATGATGGGGGCTTCTGGTTTCATGTGATCTGTCTGGCCGCCCCTTTGATTATTCATTGACCTTTTTTTGGCTTGAATATAAATTACATGCTTCCGCGGCAACTTGTCAAGACAATAAACCAGGACTGCGGGATAATAAACTTTCGTGACAGAAAAGGTTTTTTAAAGCTTCAACTTTTAACTTTCAAGAATTTCACTTACATTAAAGCATGAAACATATCATCAACGGACCGATCCTGTTATGCCCCTTCGTAACACTTTTTGTCCGGTACCGCATTGTTAAGAAAATTAGCATCATAAAATAGGAGTTACAATATGAGTACACGCAAAGCTATCTCAAAAGAGTGGTACGATAAAATGGAATCGGCCGCAAAGAAAAATGAACAAGACAGGGCAATACGTAACAGCATTTTAAATGTTGGCCTTGATGACAGTGCATTGGATTATGTCGCCGGCTCACTGCAACAGCACACCTTTTCGTTAAATCTGGAAACTGGTGATATTACGTCACAGAAAAAAAGCGGTAGATGCTGGCTGTTCGCCGGATTGAACACCATGCGTTACCGCGTGATGAAAGAACTGAATCTGAAAAATTTCGAGCTGTCGCAGTCTTATGCCATGTTCTTCGACAAACTTGAAAAAGCGAATTACTTCCTCGAGAACATACTGGAAACCCTGAATGAAACGATCGATTCGCGTCTGATCATGTGGTTGCTCAGCGACCCTCTTCAGGATGGCGGTCAGTGGGACATGTTCACGGCCCTTATCGACAAATATGGCGTAGTGCCGAAATCGGCGATGCCGGAAACCTTTCACAGCTCAAACTCCTCACGCATGAATGAGATCCTGACGCTGAAATTGAGAGACAATGCTCAGAAAATTCGCTTGGCCGCTGAATCCGGGAAAAGCATGAAAGAATTGAAGGAAATGAAAGAAAGAATGATTGATGAATTCTATCGTCTTTTGACTCTTTTTCTTGGTATACCGCCTCAAACCTTTGATCTTGAAGTGGTGGATAAAGACAAGAAATTCCATCGTGAACGCAACTGTACTCCAAAAGCCTTTTACGATAAATATGTCGGCATGGATCTTTCAAATTATATCAGCGTGATCAATGCGCCAACAAAGGACAAACCATTCAACAAAACTTTTACCGTTCAATATCTGGGTAATGTTGAGGGTGGTACGCCTGTAAAATATTTGAATCTTGAAATAGGAAAACTCAAAGACCTTGCCATCAAGCAAATGAAAGACGGAGAACCCGTTTGGTTCGGTTCGGATGTCGGTAAGAAGATGAAACGCGAAAAGGGCATTTTGGATGAAAGTGTGTATGATTATGAATCTGCGCTTAAAACCGAATTCAAACTCGATAAAGCCGGACGGCTGGACTATGGCGACAGTCTGATGACCCATGCAATGGTCTTTACGGGTGTCAATCTGGTGAATGAAAAACCAAATCGCTGGAAGGTTGAGAACAGCTGGGGTGACAAGAACGGCGACAAAGGCTATTTTGTCATGAGCGACAAGTGGTTTGAAGAGTACGTCTATCAAATTGTGATCGATAAGAAATACCTAAGTCCCGAACAACTCAAAGCCTGGGAGACCAAAGCGATCGAGCTTAAGCCATGGGATCCGATGGGTTCGTTGGCATAGCCTGTAAATAATTAACAATTAACAATTGACAATTAACAGTTGACAACTGATAATATTAATGTAACTATAGAGACGCGATTCATCGCGTATTTTTTATATTGCAATTTAAATTAACGATTATCTATGTAACGTTAAAAACGTGCAAAACAACTCAACCCATTCATAATTTATAATTCATAATTCTATAAATCCCCTCAATAATCTTTCAATTCACCACTCATACTTTTATATTACATGATGTAGTTGAAAACAGGCGGGAAAACTTGAAAAAATTCATTTTAAAGAACCGTGCGCTGATGAAGACGATTTCCTGGCGTATTATTGCTTCTCTTATAACGATAGCGATCATTTACGGTTTATCAAAAGATATGCTGGCGGCGGTTTCGATCGTAGGGGTGGAGTTCTTCACAAAAATGCTGCTCTATTGGGCTCATGAAAAAGGATGGGCGCTCAGCAATAAGCCCCCGAAAGGCAGCCGTTTGCGCTCGTTGATAAAAACAGCATCCTGGCGCGTGGTCGCTTCAATCGACACGCTTGTACTTGTAATGCTTGTTACCAAAGAACCGTTATGGGCAGGATCGGCTGCACTGATAGAAAGCGTCGCAAAAACCATCGGTTACTATTTGCATGAACGGATTTGGAATATGACCTATCAATTAAATATCACGCTTGATCTGCATACTCACACCACCTATTCGGACGGCACATATACGCCTCACGAACTGATCACGCATGCCGTTGAAAAAGAATGCGAATATATTGCCATTACAGATCACGATAATTATGACCATGTCGATCATGTGGGCACTATTCCAGATAATATCAATTATGTTACGGGAGTCGAGATCTCCGCAGAATTCAAAAAGACGCTTCATATTCTGGGCTATGGTTTTGATCCCGAACACCCGGAATTGAAAAATACGCTCGAGATCCTTCAGCACGCCAGATATGACCGGAACATCAAAATGCTTGAAAATATGGCGAACAAAGGATTCCAAATCAGCATGGAAGAACTGCACGAAGAATCCAAAGGCGGCATGGTCGGTCGCCCCCATTTTGCCAATCTGATGCTGCAAAAGGGTTATGTAAAAAATTATCAGGAAGCTTTCGACAAATATCTTGCAAAGGGACAGCCGTTCTACATGGACAAGCAGCGTCTGGATCCCAAAGAAGCTATCAGACTGATCCTGGCGGCGGGAGGTATTCCCGTGATGGCGCATCCTTATCAAACCAACCTTAAAGGTGAGGAACTGGAAGCCTTGGTTGCGGAACTCAAATCTTACGGATTAAAAGGAATTGAGGTATATTATTCCCGTCATTCAAAGGAGCAGGTAAAAGAATATCTTGGATATGCTAAAAAATACGATCTGTTGATAACGGCCGGATCGGATTTTCATGGAGCGAACAAGGCGGATATCGATCTGGGTATGAATGTTCCCCGTGTTCATCTGATGCCGTTCCTGGAGGTGTTAAGATCATGAGATCAAGCAATGTGAAATGGCACGAAGGGGACATTGATCGCAAAAAACGCGAGATCTTGCTGGATCAGAAAGGCGCATGCCTCTGGTTTACGGGACTTTCGGGATCCGGAAAAAGTACCTTGGCCCGCGCGGTCGAAAAAGAACTATATATGAAAGGACATCTCTGCCAGGTGCTGGATGGCGACAAGATTCGTCACGGGCAGAACGCTT
>CAYVLJ010000031.1:12707-19350 GCA_964452375.1 uncultured bacterium
GTGAGATTGCCCAGGCCGAGGGGTTGGAGGAGAAGCCGGTTGCGGAAGTGAAACCGAACTCGGACGTTATAGAGATCAATCGTATAAAAAAGGACATCTCTGCTATGTTCTGGATGGCGACAATATTCGTCACGGTCTGAACGGTGATCTCGGTTTTTCCGATGAAGATCGCAAGGAGAATATCCGGCGGATCGGAGAGGTCAGCAAACTTTTTACGGATGCCGGCTTGATCACGCTGACGGCATTTATCTCACCTTTCAAGGCGGACAGGAAAGCCGTAAGAGATATTCTGGAACAAGGCCGGTTTATTGAAGTATATGTTGATTGCCCGCTTGATATATGCGAACAACGGGATGTTAAGGGACTCTATAAAAAAGCACGAAATAACGAGATCGGCGCATTTACCGGAATAACATCGCCATATGAAGCGCCGGAACACCCCGAGATCAGGGTTAATACCGGCACCCAAGAATTGGAAGAGTCTGCAAAGATCATTGTAGATTATTTAATAGATAACCATATTATTGAGACGAAATGAAGAAAGAAAATTATTCACTGTCACATTTAAAAGAACTGGAAGCGGAAGCCATTCACATTATCCGTGAAGTGGCTGCAGAATTTGAAAATCCTGTCATGCTGTATTCCATCGGGAAAGATTCATCCTGTATGGTCCGTCTGGCGGAAAAAGCTTTTTATCCGGGTAAAGTTCCGTTTCCGCTCATGCACATCGATTCCAAATGGAAATTCACTGAAATGATCGAATTCCGGGACAATTACGCCAAAGAAAAAGGTTGGGATTTGATCGTACATTACAATAAAGAAGGCTTCGAAAGCGGTGTGGGACCGTTTACCCACGGATCGAAAGTTCATACGGATATCATGAAGACCCAGGCATTGCTTGCGGGACTTGAAAAGCATGGGTTCGATGCGGCTTTCGGGGGCGCTCGCCGGGACGAGGAAAAATCCCGCGCCAAAGAACGCATTTTTTCTTTCCGCGATCAATTCCATCAGTGGGATCCTAAGAACCAGCGTCCCGAGCTTTGGGCCAATTACAACACCAGGGTCATGAAAGGCGAATCCATACGCGTTTTTCCTATCTCGAACTGGACCGAGTTGGACGTCTGGCAATACATCCGGCTGGAAAACATTCCGATCGTTCCGCTGTATTACGCCAAACCGCGTCCGGTCGTTAAGTACAACAATGCTTTGGTGCTGGTTGATGACGATCGCATGCCAAAAGAACTTGCGAAAAAAGCCAAAATGAAAATGGTCCGTTTTAGAACTCTTGGCTGCTATCCGCTGACCGGTGCGGTCGAATCCGAAGCAGATACCATTGAAAAGATCGTGGAAGAAATGATGACCACCACAGCTTCAGAACGAACGACCCGAGTGATCGATTTCGACCAGGAAGCCAGTATGGAACAGAAGAAAAAAGAAGGTTATTTCTAATATGAGATGTAGGGAACAGGCGTGCCTGTTCTGTATACAAAAAAGAATGCATTTTGTAGAAACATGTAAAGACGCGATTTATCGCGTCTCCACAATAAAGACGAGACACCATGGAACACACAACAAAAGCAATGAACATAGAAGAATTCCTTGCGCAGGATGAGAAAAAAGACCTCTTGCGTTTATTGACCGCCGGATCGGTGGATGACGGTAAATCAACTCTGATCGGGCGATTGCTGTTTGACAGCAAGCGTTTATATGAAGATCAATTAGTGGCATTGGAACGCGACAGTAAACGCGTAGGTCATGCCGGAGAAAATATTGATTATGCGCTGTTGCTCGATGGTCTCAAAGCCGAACGCGAACAGGGCATTACCATTGATGTGGCATATCGATATTTCTCCACCAATCGCAGAAAATTCATCATTGCCGATACGCCGGGTCATGAACAATATACACGTAATATGGTGACAGGCGCTTCCACAGCCAACCTTGCCATCATTCTGGTCGATGCTGAACATGGTGTCATTACACAAACGAAACGCCATACTTTTCTGATCTCGCTGCTTGGCATCAAGCATGTTATTCTTGCAGTGAACAAGATGGATCTTGTTGATTATAAAGAAGAAGTTTTTAATAAGATCTGTGACGATTATAAGGCATTTTTAACACGATTGAATATTCCGGATATTCATTTTATTCCAATGAGCGCTCTTCATGGCGATAATGTTGTTAATACATCAGATAATATGCCATGGTACAAAGGCGAACCTATCCTGGAATTGTTGGAAACCATTCATGTTACCTCCGACCGTAATTTTGTCGATATGCGCTATCCCGTTCAGTTCGTGCTGCGCCCCCGGCATAATTTCAGGGGCTTTTCGGCAAAAGTTGCCAGCGGTATTATCCGTAAAGGTGACGAGGTCATGGTCCTGCCGTCAAGAAAAACCAGCAAGGTCAAAAGGATCGTATCCTATGACGGCGATCAGGATTACGCATTTCCACCTCAGAGCGTAACGGTGACATTAAAGGACGAGATCGATATTTCGCGCGGCGACATGTTGGTTCATCCGAACAATCAGCCTCGCTTTGAACGACATTTCGAGGCCATGCTCGTCTGGATGGATGAAAATAAAATGGATCCAAAAACAAATTTTATCATCAAGCAGACAACCAATTTGACCAAAGCCCGGATCGACGATATTCGCTATAAGATAGATGTCAACACCATGCACCGCAGCAAAGCCAAACAGTTCAAGTTGAATGAGATCGGCAGGGTTGTGATCACGAGCAGTAAACCTCTGTTCTTTGATGCCTATGAACGTAATCGCGAAACCGGCTCCTTCATCCTGATCGACCCGGTCACCCATAATACGAGTGCGGTAGGTATGATCATTGATCGTGTGAGCGCAGAAGACCTGCCCAGCCGGATCAGCGATAAAGACAGACAAAAGATCGCAGAGGGCGAAAGCCTGGTCTCTATGAAAGAGCGTGAAGAAAGGTACCACCAGAAAGGTCAGACCATCTGGATCACCGGACTGCATGGCAGCGGCAAAACGGATGTTGCCTATCTGTTGGAAAAACGATTGTTCGATCTGGGGCATGTCACCGTATTGCTTGATGGACATAATGTCAGATCAGGTTTATCGAAAGAACTTGACTATTCTTCCGCCGACCGGGCCGAGCATTTGCGCCGGGTCGCAGAAGTTTGCCGACTGCTTAACCAACAGGGTATCATTACGATCTGTACATTTAGTTCCCCTCTGAAAGAAACCCGCAGGCAGATCGCCGAGATCATCGGAAAAGAAAACTTCAAACTTGTTTACATGTCAACTGATCTGGAGACAAGCAAGTCCAACAAACCCGGATTATATAAAATGGCAGAAGAGGGCAAACTGCAACATCTGGCGGGTGTTGATGACGCATATGAAAAACCGGAAAACCCTGATGTAACTCTTGACATAAAGAACAAAAATATCGAAACTATCGTAGAACTTATACAAAACAAATGATCTTGTATGGACATCATCAAGAACGACAATAAGAACCCGAAGAAAAGATATACCATATCACAGCATCAGCTGTATCTTGCCCGACCTGATGTCTGGAGAAAACTGAAGCGCCAAAATACCATTGATAAGAAATATCGTCCCATGACACGACGGATCGCATTCATGTCTTATCTTTCCCGACCTCTTCAATTATTGCAGAATAATTTATTCAGAAGAAATTTAAAAAGGATCAATTTTGAAGAAGAACCGCCATTATTCGTGATCGGTCATTGGCGCACCGGAACAACATTTTTGCATAATTTACTGCATCTTGATAAACGTTTTGGATATTTAAGCAATTATCAGGCATTTATTTTTACTGTAGCGCTCTTAAGTCCCCAATTAATGCGCATCCTCTCAAAACCACTGTTCCCGGATGAAAGGTCACAGGATAATATCAAGGTTGGACCCACCTATCCGGCTGAGGAAGAACAGCCTTTCAGTATGATATCTACAAGAACGGGCATGCAAACTTTTTTCTTTCCAAAAAACAGGATGTATTTTGATAAATACAATGTTTTTAAGGGTATTTCCATTCGCGAAAAACGATTATGGCGAAGAGATTATATCTACTTGTTGAGAAATATCAGCCTTTATAATAAAAAAAAGCCTCTGCTTCTTAAGAATCCCCATAATACCGGTCGTGTAAAGGAATTACTGGAACTGTTCCCGCATGCGAAATTTATCTTTTTACACCGTGACCCCTATACGGTATTCCTCTCTACTCTGCATATGTATGATAAAGTTGTGCGAACACAATTCTTCAATGAAGTGACGGATCAAGAGATCGAAGACCTGATCATGTACATTTCGCGTGAAACACTGCAAAAGTATCTTGATGATCGTCATTTGATCCCTGAAGGCAATCTGATCGAGATCGCATATAAAGATCTTTCCGAGAAACCCTATGAAACCGTCAAACAGATATATAAAGAATTGGACTTGCCTGATTTTAAGGTTGCAGAACCCGCCATAAAGCAGCATCTTGAAGAGGTCAAGGGTTATAAAAAGAATGTTTTTAAAGAATTGTCACCCGGACAAAAAGCCCGCATTCGCAAGGAACTGGATTTTTATTTCAGGGAATTCGGATATGAATAAAACGCACTGAGCACTGGGCACTGAGCGCTGTGAGAGTAAATTATCAAATCATATTTTCCATTTTTCGGTTGAGCGTTGCATGTTTACTAACATGCCTATTATATTTTCATATTCATTAAATAGAGTTTTGTGTGTTTCTGCATTAATAAAATTATGTTTAACACAATAATCTAACCAGTTTTGGGTCTCAGATGCTTAAGCTTCACTTTCATTTAATTTATTGGCGAAAGATTTTGGGTATTTTCTTCGTCGAAAAGCTTCAGCAATGTTTGCACTAACAGATCTTGAGGACCTTCTGATTTGACTTGTTAATGAATAAATTTCATCTTTGGGAAAGTTCAATGATAAACCGTAGATCTAAATAGATGTATCAAAGGCTTTTTGATATACACGAAGATCCCGATAGCATTTTATAACATCCATTCGCCCTCCTCAATTTCTAATTTCTCAATATCTCATATGTAAGATAAATAATAGAAAACGAAACGTCAATCAAGGAAAATGACTTGTGATAGCCATCACACTTTCTCATCTTCCCAGTGCTCAGTGCTTAACTATAAATAACCGTCCCCACTTGCCCGGTCATGGCAAGGTTGGCTTTTTCCAGTGACGTGATCACGGCTTTTCGGTCGGGTGCGCCTTCAACAAAGCTCAGAGCCGCTTCGACCTTCGGCAGCATGGAACCGCTGGCAAAATGTCCCGCCTTGATATACTTGCGAGCTTGCTTTGCGCTCATTTCCCTGATGGGTTTTTCTTTTTTTGTTCCATAAAAAAGTGAAACGTATTCAACCGCGGTTAAAATGAACAAGTAATGAGCTTCCACCAGATCGGCCAGCATGGCGCCGGAAAAATCTTTGTCTATCACGGCAGATATGCCGGTATAATCACCGTTGCTATCTTTTATAACGGGAATACCACCGCCGCCGCATGTGATAACGATGAATTTATGGTCCAGCAGATTGACAATGGAATCTTGTTCTACGATGAATTTCGGTCTTGGAGAGGCTACAACGCGCCGCCAACCCCGCCCTGCATCTTCTTTGAAGATCTGTTCCGGTTTTTCTTTCATGAAGGCTTTTGCTTCTTCTTCCGTATAGAAATCACCGATGGGTTTGGTCGGGTCATTGAAGCTTGGGTCGTTGGGATCGACTTCGACTTGAGAGATCACCGTGGAAACATGCCAGGGCATGCCAAGGCGTCTCAATTCTTTTTTGATCCCCTGCTGAAGATGATAGCCAATGTAGCCCTGACTCATGGCCGTACATTCCTGAAGATCGATACCTGCGATCTTATTGCTGTTTGCAGCTCCGAATTCAAAGGATTTATAGATCATGCCCACCTGTGGCCCGTTACCGTGAGTTAAAATGATCTTGTGCCCCTGGGTGATAAGGTCAACCAGCGAAGGAACGGCTTTTGCAATATTTTCCTGTTGTTCTTTTGGATTCTTTCCGAGGGCGTTGCCGCCGAGTGCTATGGTAATGACCTTCATGCATACAACTCCATATTCTTTTAAAACACCGCAGGAGCACAGAATTCTGCATCCCTACGGCGAATCTTGCTTAAAATACCAATAATAAAATGTATATAAAAAACTTGAAATTTCCTAATGCTGTGTTAGCAGTAATGTGATCCCGATGCTTCCGAGAATAATGAATTTCATCCACTTGACGATGGTCCAAAATTGAGGTTTGTTAAAGAATTTGCTGAATGATCCCGCAAGTAAAGAAATAAGAAAAAAAATGATCAGGGCGATGATCATAAATATCAAACCGAGGATGATCATCTGCCAATGGGTTTTCATACCATCATCGACGATGAACTGCGGGAAAAAAGCAAGAAAGAATATGATCACTTTGGGGTTTAAAAGATTCATGACAAACCCCGTTCTCCATAAAGAGAAAAAGCTGTCTTTTTCTTGGATCTTTTCACCGGTCGTATCTGTTTTCAGGGGTTTTTCAAATAAGGCGGAGATCGCAAGATAAAAAAGATAGGCTGCGCCTAAATAACGAATAATATTATAAGCCAGAGAGGAATTGCTGATCAAT
>CAYVLJ010000032.1:0-12366 GCA_964452375.1 uncultured bacterium
GGCATCACCGTTTATAACCCTTATCATTTCGGCGGAATATTTTCAACCTTCAATACTGATGCGATCAAAGAAGCCGAGTTCATTGCCGGCGGATTTCCCGCAGAGTACGGCGGGCGCATGTCTTCGGTCTTGGATATCAAGAATCGGGAAGGTAACTCGGAAGAATATCATGGCAGCGGCAATATCTCGCTGCTTTCAAGCAAACTGCTTTTTGAAGGACCTATTCCCAGGGGATCCTTTATGATCTCCGGCAGACGCACCTATTTTGATGCGATCTTTGAGGGAGCAAAACAGTTGTATAATCTTACCGTGCCGGAAGATCAGAAAATCCCTTTTTCATTCCCGTATTATTTCTATGATATGCAGGGCAAGTTAAATATCGACATCAATGATCAGCACAGAACGACCCTCAGCGGATTTTACGGCAATGATGTTCTGTGGTTCAATCAGGAATATCAAGAAGGGGTTCCGGGGGAGGACGGATATTATCTGGACTATTATGGAGTGGACTGGACATGGGGAAATAATACGACCTCTTTAAAACATCGCTGGCTGATCCGTCCCGACCTGATCGCGAAATTTTTTGTCGCACGAAGTCACTTTCATTTTGATGTGGATTTTCTCCTGAAGAATGAACGCTATGAAATTATTGATTACGACACAACCAATATTGATACCGTCGATTACAAAGAACAGACAGGTATCAATATGCACGATTATATTACCGACTGGTCTGAAGGCATTGACATGACCTGGCTGATCAATAAAAAGAACACCTTGAAATTCGGGGCTTTCCATAAGAATATTGATTTTGCACTGGGCGCGTCATTCAACGAACTTGACCTGATGGACAGTACGAATCAGTCACGTGAATGGGGTTTTTATATTCAAGAAAAATATCGTCCGTCACCTTTGTTCATTATTGAACCCGGATTAAGAATGCCCCGATATATAAATACAAAAAAATGGTATCCGGACCTCAGCCTGAAAGCCAAATGGCTGGCAACGGACCAGCTGGCATTCACTCTGGCGGGGGGAACTGTTCATCAGTTCCTTCAAACAGTGAACTTTGAAAATGAGATGGTCAGATTCATAGATCTTTGGTTCCCTACAACCGGTGAACAAGAACCAAGTAAAGCAACTCATTTTAATGCAGGTATTGAATATTGGTATGATAATATCCAATTTACGCTTGAAGGGTACTATAAGGATTATGATCATCTTCTTACCCTCAGTGAGGATATCGGGGGTTCGCAACTTCTATCATATATCGATGCGGAAGGATATTCTTACGGTATTGAATTGTTGATCAAAAAAACGACGGGAGATCTGACAGGCTGGCTTGGTTATTCCTACATGAACACCCGAAAACGGGAAGATGAGGCTTCCGGCTGGTATCCGCCAAAGTATGACCGCACTCACAACCTGAATCTTGTGGCAAATTATGATATCGACAAGCGTTGGTTTTTCTCAACATCGGTCGTATGGGCCACGGGAAATCCCTATTCTCAGATCTATGGCAATTTTCACTATACGGACCCTTTCAGCGAATGGAGCGGGATCAACCGCATGGAGATCTATGGGGAACGTAACGGTGAACGCTATCCGCCCTATTTCAGATGGGATGTGGGTATCAATCGTCGCGGAAAGTTTTTTAAACAAAAGGCGACCTATTACTTCCATGTCATTAATGTAACAAATCATCAAAACGTGTTCTTTTACCTGTACGAGGATTACAATTCTCAATTTGATCCCGAGACGAACACTTCGGTCATTCTTCGCCAGCCTATTACCATGTTCCCGATATTGCCGACATTCGGCGTGGAGTTCTCATTCTAATGAAAAAATACAGTTACATCATTTTTATCATTTTGTTCATTCTTGGAATGAGCGCCTGTTCAGAGTATGAAGAGGTGGTCATTTACCATGAGCCCTATCTGAACATTTACGCAAATGTTTCATCTGCCGATATTCATAAGAATTATGTGAACGTTTATCGCACAACCGCTTTCGGTGAACCGGATTATTATGAGATCGACAGCATTATCTATCACCAATTTTATAATGAGTCATCAGGCGATACGATCACTTATCAAACCCTGTATATCGACACCTCCTATGCCGTTAATGATGCAAAAGTATATTTTCTGCATAATGGGGATACCCTTCATTTCTTTGAGCGTACACAAGGCATTTATGAGCTTGTTGACACAAGTGTGAATATTGTCACCGGAGATATCTACGACTTGCGTGTTGAAACGGATGATTTCGGTGTTGCGACTGCCAGTGAAGAAGTATTACAGCCTATTTCATGGGAACATGAGGTTACCGACACTATCTGGATATCAATATCCGATCCTCAAGATACCTTGAAATGGACGAATATCGGCGGTGCTTATGATGTCCGTTTTATGATCACTTACAGAAGCGAGTGGAGTGATTACACATACACATATCTATTCGAATCCGAACAGGTTCGCGAACCGTTCTGGACTTATGATACAAGTAAATATGACGATCTTTTCAGCTATGACCCTTTCTCAAATTATCTTGATTCCGATTATTATCCCGATACTCTGGAATTGCAGGTCTCGATCGTTACATACTCTGATTCCTATCTCGATTATAAAAATCTGGAGCAGATGCAAATGCTGACCGGATTTATTCGCTACCCGACCATCAATGATTTCAGAGTGAATATTGACAATGCCTTAGGTGCTTTCACATCCATGTCCGTCTCGGATGAGCGTGTGGTTATGTTTGTAAAATAGTAACTAGTAACAAGTGACTGGTTAAGGCACAGAGCAAAAGTAAAAAAAGACAAAAGTGGGGGCTGGAAATTTCCAGCCTTTTTTTATTATCATTAATCTGAAAATACGAAAGGTTTTATCAGGTTATAATTTATTTCACCAATAATAGTTTTTGTGAGCCGATAAATACTCCGTTCGCTTGCATTACTGCAATGTACATGCCGCTGGGAGTATTGTGCGTTTGCCAAACAACCGTATATTCACCTTTTTCACGATCATCGCTGACTAAAGTTTTTACAAGTTTTTCCCGGATGTCGTATATGTTGATACGAATATTTGCTGCGTTGCTTATTTTATATTTTATGGTTGTTTGGGCATTAAAAGGATTTGGGTAATTGGGATACAGATCATAAAATTCGGGGACGATAACAACAGATGTATCAAGTGGTTTGCCGGGAGTGACCACTTGTACCGCATCAAGATAGACGGTTTTATCTTGTACCTGTTCAGGAGAATAAAACATGATAGCGTCAAGGGTTACATAATCGGCATCGATCACTCCGTCACCGTTAGAGTAACTGGTCCATAGTTCTGCAGAGTCAAGTCGAACGCTATATGTATGCCACTGATCGTCAGCGGGTACGACCATTCGCAAAGAACTTTCAAGCTCACTGCCGTCATCGATCAGAACAGCAGTTTCAAATCCTTCATGCGCGGTCTTAAGGCTGTATTGTATATCGCGAGATTTAGAAAATTGAATATTATAACTGGGGTCACCGCTTCCTGATAACAAACGCACTTTCCAGTCATCAGAAGAACTGCCATCGTCCACCAATGTTATCTTAAGGGAATGTTCATCGACATATGCCGCTTCCGTACATGTATCGGAAGATGAAAAGAGTGAAACTCCTTGTGTTGAGCCGCTGTAGGTCGGTTGACGGAAAAAATGACCGGGACCATCTTCAAAATTGTCAAGCATCATAGAACTGTCGGCTTCAAGAAAGTTTTCACGCAGGATATCCCATAGTTCTGTGTGTTCCTCGTCATAACCAAGAGCCCACATACCCGTACCCATCAGGTTATATGTGAACACAAGCTTCTCTTTGGCATCCAGTGCTTCTGCATCATTACACCAGGCCTGATACCAGTCACCGCCGCTTTCATAATATGTCCAGGGATCTTCATAGCGGGTTGACCATTGTCTGCCGTGCGAAGCATAATAGTCTTTGGCAGTAGCATAAAAAACAGATGATCCGTTTGCTAAAGTGGTGGCGTTTTCCGTTGCGCGTTGCGAGTAGGAAACTTTCCACTTATTCCCATAGTACGGTAATCCAAGGATCAGCTTTGACCTGTCACAAGATCCGTAACCGTTGCTGCTGTTCACAATTGTCTGTTCAAGATTATAGGAGGAGCCGGTGATAGGGGCGCAAGGACCCGTGGTTGATGCTCCGTTCCACCAATATGCATATCCCATAATGAAAACATAGTCGCATGCATCTACAAGTCCCGGCAAGTCCCAACCGCTCCAGTTCACCGCAGGTCCGGCAAATGATATTTCTTGTTCCGGACCGACGTTCGTTTTAATGTAATTGTTGAGGCCCTGCATAAAATTGTTCATGGGCGTACCGCGGTCAGCCACTTGAGGTCCCTCAAAATCGATAATGACACCATCAAGGTTATAATTTTCAATAACAGTGGCTACTTCTTCATAGAAATTCTGAGAAGCAGTGCTGCTGTTGATCAATGCGTGAATATCATCATCGTTGAATTCAACCACGCACATGATAAGTTTTACGCCATTGGCATGCGCTGCGTTCATAGTGGATGTCCAGTCACTTGGCCAACCTGCAGGATAACCGATGATATTTCCCTGGGTATCAACAGTGAAATCGAAAAGAGCAATATGTGACAGTACGGAATAATCAAAATAGGGTGGTGCGGAACTTCTTTTCCAGTCGGGCAAATATCCAAAAACAGCGTGTGTTAAGCCCGATCCGGCCTCTGTTCTTTTTTGCAAAGGCTGGATCGTTACGGCAATTTCTTTGTAGAATACTGATTGTTCGGGATCATTTAAATGCATTTCCCACTCGATCTGATGAATGCTTTTATGTTCACCCGGAAATTGTGCAAAAAGAAAAGTTATAAAAAAGAGGACAACTGATATTTTAAATTTCATACTTCGATCTCCCGAAAGATATCCATGGTGTATTGACTGTCGAGCTGTTTACGGGCATGAATGTTTTCCATTTGTTTTTTCATGATGTCCGAGATGTCTTCCGGTTCGGCTGAGCGCAGTTTTTCCGTCAGTTCATCGTATTCATTTTTCAGCATCTGCATTTCGATCTGTTTCAGGCTTTCCACAAAGATCTGTTCCTGATTTTTCAGGTCTTGCTCTTCCATGAAAAGTTTATATGTGAAACTCCTGATTTTTTCATCTTTTATTTTGTCCGGCAATTGTCTTGCCGTAATAGAAATATTTTTCTCCAGGACTTTTAATACATTTTCCAAAACGTTTTTAAGGAAAGGGTGTTTAAAAAGCACAGGCGAAAGATACCGAAGACCTGCTTTTCTTACCGTTGTGTCACCGTTTATGAGCAACTGTAATAAAAAATATTCGGCTGATTCGCCCTGGTTCTTGAAAATCTTGGGTTTCTCGCCCATGAATACGTTTTTTTCTTGCCGGGTAGCATAACGATTCTGACGATTTAGCTGGTTCAGCAGTGTGTTTTCGTCAACTAAAAAAAGTTTTGCGATCTCGCGAGCAAACATTTCACGGTATACAGGATCAGCAAAAGAGCGGATCTCCTCCATTAACTGTGTGACGGTATCGGATTTGACTTTTGCGGACATTTGTGCGGGCTGGTAATAATGACGTAAAAACTCAAGGAAAGGTAATGCTGAAGCTTCTTTTTTGAAGAATCCGTCGGCACCTTCTTTTCTTAAATAACTGTCAGGGTCTTCTCCTTCCGGAAGTACCAGAACACGACATTCAAGTTTTTGCGATGATACGCTGAACCCGGTCTTGACCGCGGCTTTTTGTCCGGCGGTGTCACTGTCGTAACATAATACGACTTCATCTGCAAAGCGTCTAAGCAGACGTGCATGCTCATCGGTAAAAGCAGTACCTGAACCGGCAACAACATTGATGTAGCCATGCTGATAAAGCTGAAGAAAATCCATGTATCCTTCAACTACAATGGCCTTTTTGCTTTTTCGAATTGTATCTCGTGTGATATTAAGACCATAAAGGATCTTTCGTTTGTTATAGATCGGAGTTTCGGGCGAATTTAAATATTTAGCGTCTTTCTTATCATCGTTCATCAAGCGACAGCCAAACCCGACTGCATTCCCCCGGTCATCCTGAACCGGAAACAACACGCCTCCCCGAAACCGGTCAAAAAGTCGATTGTCTTTTTCAGACCGTACAAAAAGTCCGCTTTTCACCATCAGATCGGCAGAATATTCGTTTGCCAGCTTTGAGACAAGAAAATCCCAGGACTCGGGAGCATAACCCAATTTGAAGGTTTTAATGGTTTCTTCTGTCAATCCTCGTGACAGCAAATATTCCAGAGCCGCTTTCCCGCCCGGGTTGAATAGTTCCCGGTGCAGAAGTTCAATGGTCTTTTCATGCATTTCTCTCAGCTTGCCGGTGTCGCTTTGTTCCTGTGGAGAAATATCCTCGAATTCCAGTGGAATATTGGCTCGTTCCGCCAGCTGTTTAACGGCTTCAATAAAACTGAGTTTTTCATATTCCATGACAAAATTCAGTACGTTTCCGCCAACACCGCATCCGAAACAATGATATATCTGCTTTGAAGGACTGACTGAAAACGAAGCCGTTTTCTCATTGTGAAAAGGACAGCGTGCCCAGTAATTTGCACCCTTTTTCTTTAAAGGGAGGTAGGATGATATGACATCCACGATATCATTGGAATCCTTGATCTTTTCAATTGTATATTCGGGAATTTTTGCCATTTTTAAATTTATGAAGACAGTGCCCAAATCAAAAGCATAAAAAGGAATAAGTCATCAATAAGGAACGGACGGAATATCTCTAATACCATCCACAAAAACTTCATAAGAGGCTTTTTCGTAATCTATCAGATCACTCGGTATATCCCAATTATCCCAGAGGTATCGGTCTGAAGTAAGTACCGCATTCCCCAGATTCACAGTCAGGCTTACACCGTCGCTTATGCTGACCTCTCTTTCGACCGTGTTTCGATAATCATCCATAACTTCTTTTCTTGACGGATCAGTAAATTGTAATAATGACCAGGGGATTCTCAGATTTATGATATTGTCTTGTATTCTTACGCCGTCAATCGAACTATGGACATCGTTCCCGTAAGCGGTCCTCAGTAATCCTATTTCCTGATAACTCCATTCATAAAAATTAGTTTTCCAGCGAATTGGGTTCCATTTTCCACTATCAGTGGCAATAGAATGATATAATTGTTCAGACGCGGAGGTGTGATGCCAAATACCGAAAAGATCATAAGCCTGTGTTACATACATCGGTGAAAGATCGCTTTTATTGGCCGCCAGAACAAATTCCGCACGATTTGAAACGTGTTGATCGTTTGGCAGGAGAGATTCCCCCAGATCAGAGCGATATGTATCAAAGGAAACCCAAACGGTATCGTTTGACATCAGGGTATCGCTCAGCTCTATTTGAGCATAAAAATAAGCCTGATCGCTTGTCACTTTAATATTATGTATCCTGTACATTGCATTATTTTCCGACACTAAAGAAAAGACCTGGTCATTCTTTTTAAAACCGATCATACCGTAATTTTGTTCAGGCGAGGTAACATTGTGCCAAAAATGCCGGCGGGTGGCATCGGTTCCAAAAGGTTCTGTTATCCAAGCGTTCTTGAACCACTCATCGATCCATGAAAAAACAAGACCGCCGGCACATCCGCTTGTATGGATATTTTGAAGCATACGCACATTATGTATTCCTTGCTCATATTCACTGAAGCCTCCATGATGCATCCCGCTAAAAGCAAAATGAGCATTTCCCCAACTTGACGGAACACCGTATTCTGCGATCAATAGGGGAATATGAGAATAATGATCCTTAAGGTCGTATAAATAGCCAAGATATGAATTCGGACCGACAGAATCTGAAAATGTCTGATAACCGGGATCTTCACTGATAAAGTCAGGATAATAAGGATATGCGTGGTAGGACATAAAAAAGCCTGCAGGAGCGTTTACGGCTTCTATGTTCGCCATATCCAGGCTGGCAATGTCCTCTTCCGTCCGTTCGGGATCTTCGGTGGGATGTTGCAAGGGATCTAGGGTTGGCCAGGAACTGACGCTGACCGGTCGTTCGGTTTGGTAAGTTTCTCTCTCATAGCTAACCAAATGATCAAGTCTGCCCGTTAGCCAAATATCAATGGGAAAATCGGATTCAATGGAGAAAGAGCTTCCCGAATAAGATGTTGAGTCTGGATACAGTACTTCGAGCTGGATCACTTCGTAAGGATGGATCTCCCGACCGATAATATATCCGAACAACCAGGGGCTAATATCTGTTTCAAAGGTTCCATAGGCACGCCCGAAACGATGTGATATCACACGATTGCCATGCAAACAATCAACGATTTCTTCAATATCCTCATTAAATTTTTCACTTTGAGACGTGATAAGATCATCTTCATATTCTTCATCAAGCCAAACACCCTGAAGCAGGTATATGGGATTTTCGGGGTGAGCATTATTGTATGAAGCTAATTCCTCATAAAATCGCGGATAGTGCAGTGTATAGGTCCTTAGATAATTCAATCCCGCATCTGCGATCTCTCTGATCCACCGGGTGTATTGTTCTCGTGAGGCGGCCAGTTCGCCGGGCTGCGTACCCGGAACAGCCACTCCCAAATTGACACCCTTGAGGAAGATCGGTTCGTATGTGCCGTTTCTGAGGACTTTCAGGAAACCGTTTTCGCAGACAAAAGGCAGATCAACCGGTTCATTGATATAAAAATCATTAACCTGCCCGGGAATTAAAATTATATTTTCTATTACTGTTAAATCCGTGCCATCCTTGGAAATATGCAGATCATAACGTTTGCCCCCGGTGTATTGTGTGATCAGATTGTTCGCATCACCCGGATTAACGGCCGGTTGACTGTGATCAATAAGCAAAACCTTAATGCTGCTTGACGAAGCGTTTCCCTCAAGCCTGATAATATAAATTCCGGCAGACAGACGTTCCCCGCGATTGTTGATCGCTTGCCAAACGAACTGATCACCCCCCTTTGATTGCATCCATGATCTTTCCGATAGCTTTTCTCCCCTGATGTTGAAGACAGTCAGTTTTATATTCAATTCTTCGGGAGAATAATAGGTCAATACGGCACTCCCATGGGAAGGGTTTGGATATGAAGGGAAAAGATGTATGTTTTGATATATCGGTTGATCCAGTGTTAAAGTGAAATACCCCTCGTCATCGGTAGAAGCTTGTTCAAGGACAGTGCTTTCTCCGGAATAGGTAAGCGATATGTCTGCATCGGAGACATTGCCGCCGTATTGATTGAATAAAACACCCCTTACATCCGCAAAAAGAGGCAGAAAAAAAATCAAGCTTAAAAAAAATGATATATGTCTATAAATTTTTCGCATATCTAATATATGAAATTATTATTGGGATTATCAAAAAAAGTAAGATCAAACGATACGATTTTCACAATCCTGTTCGCGTAGGATCTTCAGGCAATTTTCCACCGCCATAACAGCAAGACGATTTCTAACCGGAACGGTTGCCGAGCCGGTATGGGGCGTTAGTACAACATTCTCAAGTTTATCCAGTTCGGGGGTTAAGGCAGGTTCGTTCTCATAGACGTCAAGAGCGGCGCCGGCAATACGCTTTTCTTTCAGAACCCGAACAAGTTCGGCTTCATCCACGACGGGACCGCGTGCCGTATTGATCAAATAAGCGGTTGGTTTCATCATTTTAAATTCTTGCCTGCCGATCATATGGTGATTTTCCGGACGAAGCGGAACGTGCAGAGAAATAAAATCCGATTCCCGGATCAGTGTATCCTGGTCAACATTTTCAGCATTGAGCTCTTTATCCAAAGCAGGATTAGGCTTGCCGCTATAAAGAACGCGCATATTGAATCCTTTGGACATCAATGCAAAAGCTGTACCGATACGGCCGGTGCCGATCACCCCCAGAGTTTGTCCGCTGATATCCCCGCCCAGCATCAGCATGGGCATCCAGCCCGTAAATTTACCCTCACGCATGAAAGAATCGGATTCAGGGATACGTCTGGCAATAGCAAATAAAAGCGCCCAGGCCAGTTCGGCCGTGCTCTGGGTGAGAATACCGGGCGTATTGCAAACGGCGATGCCCTTGCTTTTGGCATAATTGTAATCAATATTATTATAACCGACCGCCATATTGGAGATCACTTCAAGCTTTGGGGCTGCATCAATCAAATCTTTATCGATAGTGTCATCTAGCAGACAGATCAATCCCTGAATATCTTTTACTTTATTTTGTAATTCAGCGGGAGAAAGCGGTTTTTCCTTATAAAGAATTTCTACGTCGAATTCTGAATTTTTTAGTAATTCCATCCCCGGTTCGGGAATGATGCGGGAGAGAAATATCTTCTTGGACATAATACACCTGAGTTTGACTGAACTGCCGGCTCATCCCTCCGAAGAAGGGGTGCTGGCTGGTTGAAAAACTTTTATAAGCTTCCGGCAGATCCACTTTTAAAACGGATTCCAGTCGCTCCAAAGGAGCCCCTGTGAGGGAGATCATAAGTTTTTACAGTTCAGCTTTTTCTTTAATTGCTAATACGATTTTATCGGTTTCTTCTCCGATCAGCCGTTTGAGAAATAGATTGGTCCACCTTGCCCCGACGTTGCTTCCTGCAAAAACCTTAAAAGTAACGGTCAGCTCAACAGGTTCAGAACCTTCCATTCTCCATATTGTTTCAGCCATATCTTTTCCGTTAATTGAGATCCTGTCATGGATGGACATATCCGCTCCAAGACCATATCTGCATTCACCGCTGCCGGCTTTATCACTTTCCCACTTATAACCGTCATCCAGAGCGGTAAACACAACGGATGTATCCTGAAAATTCCAAACTGGCCATAGGTGCTGCGAGTAAAGTTCAAGGATCTCGTATTCCACCGTACCGGCCGGCGCATTGATCGTATAAGTGCGTTCAAAAGTGCCTGTTTTAGGCAGCAATAAACCAATAGCAAAAAACAACACGATAATGCCAAGAAATACGATCATGAGTATTTTAAAGAATTTCATTACTTACTCTCCTATATCAACTTTAATTAAACCTTAAACCTTAAACGTTAAACTTTAAACGTTCTTCTTCTCGACCTTATAATGATACACGATCAAGGCGATGCCTCCGAGCACCATAAAAAAGCTTAGTAATTGTCCCATTGTGACCCATCCGAATAAAAAACCAAGTTGCGGATCCGGCTGACGGAAAAACTCGCAAAATGTGCGAAAAACCGCATAACCGATCAAAAGCGTGCCAATACGCACCGAGCCGGCCGCATTTTTTTTGTGCAGCCAAAGCATGATAAGAAAAAGCAAAAGGCCCTCGGTCAACGCCTCATACAATTGAGAAGGATGACGCGCCTGAATGTGCCCCGCTTCAATATACTGGCGAATAATATTCAGGGGCGTATCATAACTCAAACCCGCTTCACTAGGGAAATACATAGCCCATTTAACATCGGAAACCCGCCCCCAAAGCTCGCCGTTCAGGAAATTGCCAAGCCGGCCAAAGAACAATCCCAACGGTGCAACGGTCACTACATGTCCGCCGATATCAAAAAAGCTTTTCTTGTTCTTGCGTGTCCAGAACCAGCCGCCGATAATGCAGCCCAACAAACCGCCATGAAAGGACATGCCGGAAAAACCAACCAGCTTTCCGTCTCTAAAAGGCCAGATGATCTCTAGAGGATATTGAATATAATGCCCGAAATTGTAAAAAAGAACGTACCCTAAACGTGCCCCGATCAGCAAGGCAATGATCAACCAGGAAAATAAAGAATCAAATTCCTGATTCGTCAGGTCAACCTTGTTCAGCTTGATCTGCCGGCGCATAAAGATCAGAAAGATGACAAATCCGAGTACGTACATAAGTCCGTAGTATCGCAATTGAAAATTACCGATCTGAAAGAGATAGGGCTGTATTTGATGTATGGAATGTTCTAGCATATTTAATCCTGTTTTTCGTGAGGAATAATACGAAAATATAAGGCAAAAGGCAAAAGGCAAAAAGAAAGATACAAGAATAAAGTAAAAAGACAAAAGAAAGGTCTGAGCACTTAGAGGGTGAGAAACACAAAACAAACATGTCATCCCGAAATCCCGATTTATCGGGATATCCGGGATCTGTTTATAGCTTACAGCACAATTAAGGGAAATATCATTAATTTATTTAGGTCCCGAATAAGATTGCCGCTGGCAATCTTTTCGGGATGACATGCTAGGTGTTTTTGTTTTTTCAAATGATATTTCGGGATGACGTTTTTATTTGCTTTTTTGGACTAGAATTTGAACCTTCGTTACTCGTTACTCGTTACTCGTTACTCGTTACTCGTTACTCGTTACTCGTTACTC
>CAYVLJ010000032.1:12466-19096 GCA_964452375.1 uncultured bacterium
TTACTCGTTACTCGTTACTCGTTACTCGTTACTCGTTACTCGTTACTCGTTACTCTCTCATAATTTGCTTTAAAGATCTCGGTGAGGGGATGATCCTGCTCTACTCCCAAATCCCAGGCTTTCTTAAAATTCTCTTTAGCAAGATCGAGTTGACCGTTGTTTTCATAGGCTTCGCCCAGACTGTCATAGACATTCGGGGAATTGGGATTTCGCTCAACATTCGTTTTAAAAATACGTATGGCTGTTTCGGGGTCCCACATGGCATTATATCCCATGTGGTTCAGCAGTGCTTCCGAGGCTTCTACTTCCATGCCATATTTTTTTGAAAGATTTTCATAGAACAGGTCTACGGCATCTAATCCTTTATCTACGATCTCTTCGGGTATTCGCCAGTCTGCAAAGTTGAAGCGAAGTCCCTTCATCAAACCGCTATAAGGCATAGTGGCATGATTTTCATCAATAAAGAAATTTTCAAACTTGTAATGAAAATTCGGATCGCTGCGTTCATCAACAAGAACGGAAAAACGATTTATGACATCATAGTAATCAGGTTCTTCCCCTACACAGAGATAATAATAAACATCCTTGTCAAAAGAAGTTGGCAATTTATTTTCCGCTTCTTTCACGATATGATCATCGGCAAACTGCAGATAAGGTGAGATGGAAATATATCCGTCAAACAGATCGGGTCTTTCGATCAAGGCATAGGTAATAAAGACACCGCCGAAAGAATGTCCGAAAATTACATCATATGATGATGTTCGGTAGTGCTCATTCATGTAAGGCATCAGCTCATCGGCGATATAGGCCAGATATTTTTCCGCTCCCCCCGAAGTGGGTATGTTATCCGCGTGAACGGGGGAGAGGTCCCTGTTGCGGTCAATATTCTCTATGGCAACGACGATCATCTCGGGAATGACGTTCATGGATGCCATATATGATGCCGCACCGCATCCGTGAATAAAATGAGTTTCACCGTCCAGGAGATATAAAACGGGATAATTCTTTTCGGAATCAGCGTAGGAATCGGGCAGATAAACCGATATCACCCTTTCTTCATCGAGGGCCTCGGAGAAGATCTTGATCTTTTCACCCAGGATGATGCTGTTATCCTCATATTTTTTAATGATAACGATCTTTTTCTCCTTTGCAGTCTCTTGGGTATTGGCGCATCCTATCAGTAACAGGATAATAACTAAAAACAGGCTTGCAAGTTTTCTCATCGTTGCTCCTTAATTGGATTTTCGTAACAATACATATAATTCATTCACTTTATAATTATTAGGATATTTGTTCATCATCCGTTCGGTGTAATCCAGGAATAATTGTTTGTGGTTGTTCAAATCCCAATAATCCGTGAAATAGAGAAAAGCCGGATGACCTAGATATTTATTCATCTCGCTCACAATATGATTGGCTATGGCTGCGGGTCCGTTATCATTGCCATATAAACTATAAGCTTCATTTTTGGCTCTTTCCAGATTCAATGCAAAGGTGTTGATGGTATCTTCTTTCGCATAAAAGATACCATCGTTGGTTGCCGATAAGAAGATCTTTGCTCCCGGCTGAACGATGAGAGGTATGGTAAGCTGAGGTGTTAATTGTATTACATACAATTCCAGATCGGGAACGTTGACTTTAGCGATGACATGTCCATTCCGGATCTTATGTTTTTGCCGGTTAGAGTTTTGAGCGTAATCCCATAAAGAAATTTCAGAGTATTGATCAGGGATCTCTACCGTGAAGGTAGCCGGATCCATGAATTCATATTCATAGGTCCAGATCCTATCAAGGCCTTCCTGCTTGGATTTTAACAGGCCGTTGTCATAATAGGTATATTGTTCTATTGCTGTTTCCAATACGCTTGAGCCCGTATCGCTGTTCACTTTATTGACATGAATAAGTTTTCCCTTATCATCATAGTAGTATTTGAATTCGGTACTGTCAGTCGTTTTTCTGACAAGCCTGCCGTTATCATAAAAATAGTCTGTTCTTCTGTCTTCAGTATCCGAATCAAATGCACCATAACCGCTTGAAGAAGATATTGATTCGATCTTTTCAAGCTTCCGGTATTTATCATAATAATATTTATCATGTTTCGTGCTGTAGTAAATATAATATGTCATATTATCATATATTTGGGCGAAAACTGTGGAGAGCAACCCGTTTTCATAGGTATAATTTATTTTCTTTGTATAGTTGCCCAAAAAAGTTGCTTGTTCTTGGTATATTTCAAGAGGATCCCCATAAGGCGTATTCTTATAGGTATAACGACCCATAAAATTTTTATCAGAAAAATTATACTTTTCGATTTTCCAGCCGTTTTCATCGTGCAAGGTGAAATAGTAACTATCGTGGTCCCTCAGGACATGACCGTCCGTATGGTAAATGATCGTTCTACTGAATTCGTTGTTAAAATATACATTACAACTTCTAATTTGATATTTTACGGCCTCAGCAGGTCGCAGCACATCACTTGAAGGAGTATATTCCAGATCAAAAGGATCCGGCAATTGGGCGAAGATTGGAATGACCATGAGTATCATCAGACTTGTAATCAATATGGTCTTTTTGATAAAACGCATCATATCTCCCTTTTTTTAGAAGCTTAAGACCAATGCGTTCAAGGGATATTTTTCAATCATTGATCTGTTGTATTGTAAGATCTCATCAAACAGGTATTTACTTCTCAAGTCAGGATCGTGGGGATCGATCAGCAAATCTCCCATCAGATATTCAAGTGTGTTCAAGCTGGTTTCGCTGTGATCTCTCAGATCATATATATAATGTTCCAATGCATAGCGACTGCTGTAATAGATAAAAGCCGGATTTTCTTTGTTGACAAGAAATACTTTTGCTGCCAGTTTCCTAACCAAGGTGTGGTGATTACTGACGTTAAGAAGAGAAGCTTCGGCCCTTGCACGATCCTCGATCTGCCAGATGATCTTATTGATGGGATCATTGTCGATTTTAGCAATTTTACCATTCTTAAATGACACATTGACCGTCTTCCCCGGTTCCAGTGCAATGGGGTAATCATAGTCATGGTAATTCGGCAGCAAAATGCTCAACATATAGAATTCCAGTCCCGGAATAAAAATTTCCACACGGGTTTTATGATCAATAAATTCAAGTTCTTTCCAGGCGTTATATCCTGAAAATTTATACAGATCCGCATCCCGGAACTCATCAAGGATCTCAATATTCACTGTTGCAACCTTCATGAAATCGTATTGGTATTCGTATGTGGTGTTTTGAACGGTGTAACTTTTAATTAAACCGTCGGGATAGTATGAATAAGATTGATGGTCCTGATACTCACTTCCGTCAATTGAACGTTGTGTCTTGATCAGTTGTCCTTTGCTGTCATATTCAAACATTATATCTTCTTTTTGATTACTTCCGTCATCGTATTGGATCAGCCGTTCTCTGTGATCGAGATGACCGTCGATGTAGTGATCGATATATTGGTCTTTTTTAAATTGCTGCCCCGCTGGCATGCGGAAAAAACCGGATGTAATGCGTCTCGCCTGTAAAGCGCCGTTCTCCTCATAGAAATATTCTGTTTTGGTGTCAACCAGTTCCTGTTCTTCACTATTGAAAGATCTGCTGTCGATCACCTTAAGAACATTATCATCATATGAAAACAAAGATTTATGAAAAGATTGATAATGCTCGTATTCGGTCATGATTTCGTCGAAATTCCCATTGTGAAGAATATCAATGTCCGTAGAAGCAATACGTTTGTTTTTTTCATCACATTGATAAGTATATGTTGGATAGCCGCGGTTATTGTAGCTGTGCCGAAATTTATTCTGTCCGTTAAAGATCACTTGCCCTTCGTTGTCATAAACGTGTTCTTTGACCATTTCTCCGTTAACATATGTTTTGCATGACCTCACATGTAATGCTTTTGCTTGTTCGGGATGTAAAATTTGTTTTTCAAAATCATATAAGGGATCAAACGGATCGGGCAATTGGGCCAGAAGCATCGAACAAAAAACGCCCAAAAACATTAATGCTTTCAAAGATATTGATATGGAACGCATTTATGTCTCCTTCTTCCAGAACATCGTCTTGAATTTTTATTGCTTAAATAAAATATATTAACAAAGGTGCTGATTATCAAGGAATTTGAAGAATCATAAACAGACCATGGCCTGTCTATGAAAATAGTATTTTATCCGGTCGCCGCACGCTATAACGTGCGGCAATTATTAGAGTGTATTAATGAAGAGCCACACTATTGTGTGGATCTATAAATTCAAATCTTCATCTGATTATTCCGTTTTTATTATAAGGAGATTTTTCCCGTCACGCTTTCTATCGTCATTTTCAAAATAACGATATTTTCCACATGTTTGGGATGATATGTGTTGTTAAAACTGCCGAAATGCTTCATCAGAATATCAAGTCCTGCAATTTTATCTTTTTCACTTTCAAGTATTTCCATTGTGCCATACCCGATCAATGACCGGTAGCGGGTCGTCCAGTCGCAAGCACGCGATCCGGTAACGACCTCATTTTCGGCTTCGATCTCAAAGCATACTTTAGGATTTTTTCTAAGGATATCAAGTTTGCGCCCTTCTTTTGCGCAATGGATATACAGAGCATTGTCATAATAGCCGTAATTGAGGGGAACGATATAGGGGACGCCGTCATCTGCCATAGCCAGGCGAAGCGTTTTGGCGGTTTTCAGAATATCATTAATCTCTGCCGGGTCGGTGATCTCTTTATCTTTTCGTCTCATATTTACCCAATAAATTTATCTGCGATCATTCCCAATAAAAAACCGAAACTGGCGCCTGTTGCCGGGATCCAATCATTTTTTCTTCTTGATAAAGGTGCAATATCCTGAAATATCAGATAAAGAATTCCGCCGCCAGCAAACAATAGTATCCCCGCAATGATTACCGGGTAATCACTTAAGAAAAGTTTACCGATTAAAGCCGCAACGATCCCAACAAAACTCAGTCCGAACATTACCCAAAGTGTTTTTTTCCGGGTCAGGGATTTTTTCAATTCAATATAGGAATTGAATCCTTCAGGTAAATTCTGTAAGCCAATAAAGATTGCAAGCAACAATCCGAAACTGTGACTATAGGCGAACGAAGCGCCAAGTGCCAGGGCTTCGGGAAGAAAATCCATCATCATGGACATTGCCTGTGCCAGAGAGCCCTTTTTTTTGCCGATGATGTAATCGATCATCATAAATACAAAGGTTCCCGCTAAAAATATCAGAGTTAGGGGCAGGATTTTCAGCTCTTTCAGAGCACGGGGGATCAAGGCAAAGGATATGGCGGCCAATAAAGCTCCGCCTCCAAAAGCAACAATAAAGTGATTCACCTCACTTTTCAATTTGCGTCTGTGAGCTTGAAAGATGCCCGATAACAACCCTCCAATAATAATTGGAAAGCCTGCAATGCCAGCATAGAGAATGATTTGTAGGATATTTTTATTGAACATGATTATTTAGTTTGCCGTTCTGTTTCTCTTTTTAATGAGTTCTTGGATGGTGCTTAATAAGTCTTCCTCGTGAATTGGTTTGGATATATAGCCGTCACAACCGGCATCTATGGATTTTATAAGATCGCTTTCCATGGCAAAAGCAGTTTGGGCGATAATGATAACATCCGGATTGAATTTTCGGATCTTTCGGGTTGCGCTGTAACCATCCATGTCAGGCATTCGCACATCCATTAGGATCAGATCGATCTCAGGATGTTTTTTTATCATATTAATCGCATCATTACCGTTTTTCGCGATCTTTAATTCAGAACATTTATCTTTCAGAAGGATTTCCATATACAGGACAGAAGCTTCATCATCTTCCACTACCAGAATGCTTAGATCATTCAGGTATTTATTGTTGGAGATCATGTCCGTATTTTGTTCTTTGCGAGCGGGTTTACCTTTTTCGCCTGAATCAAAAGGAAGTTCAAGATAGAAAGCGGATCCTTTTCCGAACCGAGATTCCACCCGGACCTTACCGCCGATCATTTCAGCATATGCTTTGCTGATCGACAATCCCAGACCGGAACCCTCATATGGTTTTGAAAGACTCAGGTCGGCTTGAACAAAGCGTTCAAAAACAGCATCCAGTTTGTCTTGAAGTATGCCGATCCCACTGTCGCGGACAAAGAAAGCAATATTCCCTTTATTTAACTCATACCCGAAATGAACATACCCTTTTTCAGTATATTTAATGGCATTTTTAAGATAATTGTTCATGATGGAAAAGAACTTTTCTTCATCAGTGGTAATAAGAGCTTCATTGTTTTTCAGGGGCATGTCGCAAGTAAGTTCAAGACCCTTTCCTTTTGCTTCAGGTAAGAAAAATCGATAAAGGCGATCGAGTTGTTCATTAAAATTGACAGACTGTTCCTTAATTATAACCTGGCCGGATTCAATGCGTGAAATATCGATCAGATCATTGATGGTATTTAACATTCGTTTTCCGCTTTGTTGAATAATATTAATGTATTCCTGCTGTTTGTCGGTATTCAAATCCGAATGTTTAAGTAAACCCGAAAATCCAAGGATCCCGTTCATGGGTGTTCTGATCTCGTGACTCATGTTTGCGAGAAATGCGGATTTTAAACGGTCGCTTTCCTTGGCTTTCTCAAGCGC
>CAYVLJ010000033.1:0-18056 GCA_964452375.1 uncultured bacterium
ACATTTCGGGAGTCTGATCGATCAATGTAGAAGATGAAGGTATCTTGTAATAACTAATAGTATGGGGTAAATGCCATGTGTCGATCAATTTCTTTTGTGAAACGATACCTTTTTGAGTTTGTCGGCCCTTGGGAAGAAGCCATTTCCCGAAAAAGAAGAAAAATAGAATGCCGCTGACAAGAAGGCATACGCCAACAGGAGTAACCGCAAATAATCCATAAGGGTCAAGACCGGCATTTTTTAAAAGATCATTCGTAAGGATCAAAGGCCCTGAGGCAACCATTGTAAGCGTTCCACCCAGTATTGCTGAAAATCCCAGCGGCATGATCAATTCAGAAGCCGGTATGCCTTGTTTTTTTGAAATTTTAAGTACCGGTGGAAGAAAAAGTGCTGCAGCGCCGATATTCTGAATAAATGCAGATAAAAAACCCGTTATGGACGAAACGAGAGCAATGATCTTTCGTTTATTTGTAGAAGATAAACGAATAATGAGGGTCACCAAATGATCCATAATGCCGCTATGTGCGATCCCCCGGCTCATGATCATGACAGAAATCATAGCAATAACAGCCGTGCTGGAAAATCCCGAAAATGTTTCTTGCACAGATAATATGCCTGTCCACCCAAGTGCAAGCATACATAAAAGAGCAATTATATCAATGCGAAAAACCTCAAAGATCAGAAGTAAGATCGTAACAGCAAGAATGACAAGAACGAAGATCATCTGAACATCCATCAAAAATCCTCCGGATTTTGATCTGATAATATGATTTTTATGACAAAAAATAATTAATAAAAATGCATCATATTCCCAAAATATTAAGCATACGATGATCATTTTTATTCTTAAATAAATCTCATGAAAATTAATTCTAATGTCAAGATTTATTATAAAGCTTTATGTTACATAAATTCGAATATTAATGAAGTTTTGCCGTTATTTTTATTGGCTGAAAGCATAAAAGATATTAATTTGGCTGATTGTAAAATGGTAGGTGTATGATAAGTGAAATTTTAAATAAAACCGAATTGACCATAAGCGATATTGTTAGGCTTCTTAAAACAAAAGGAGCAGATCGTCAGGAACTTTTTGAATATTCCGCCGGGATCAAAGGAAAGTACGTTCAAAACAAAGTTTATTTGCGTGGGCTGATCGAATTTTCCAATATTTGCGGAAAAGATTGTTATTATTGCGGGATCAGGCGTTCAAATATTAAAGTTAAGCGTTACGATCTTTCCGAAGATGATATCCTGAATGCCGCCTATTACGCATATAAGAACAATTACGGTTCTATTGTCATGCAGTCCGGTGAATTGAAAAGCGATAAATTCACTGAACGTATAACACGTTTGTTGGAAAAGATCAGCGAATTTTCGGATAAAAAATTACGGGTTACGCTATCTTGCGGTGAACAAAGCTATGAAGTATATAAACAATGGCTTGATGCCGGGGCGGATAGGTATTTGCTCCGTATCGAGGCTTCAAACAAAACATTATATGAGAAATTGCATCCCAATGACGAGCTGCATTCCTATGATAATCGTCTTCAAGCCCTTAAAGATCTAAGGAGAGCAGGGTATCAAACCGGAACGGGCGTTATGATCGGATTGCCTTTTCAAACATATGAAGATCTTGCCAATGATCTGTTGTGGATGCAAAGTATAGATATTGATATGGTAGGAATGGGACCTTATTTAGAACATAAAGATACCCCCTTATATCAGTTCAGGGACCTTTTGCTACCCAAAGAGGATCGATTTGATCTTTCGCTGAAAATGATCGCCATTCTTAGGATATTAATGCCTGATATCAACATTGCCGCTTCAACCGCTATGCAGACCATTCACCCACAGGGGAGGGAAAAAGCCATTGCTGTTGGTGCAAATGTTTTTATGCCGAATATTACTCCCTGTTATGTCAGGGGGGAATATAAATTGTATGAGGATAAACCCTGCACAGATGAGAGTCCTGAAGATTGCCGTGCCTGCGTGGAGAACCGGATCGCTTCGGTCAGTCACGATGTGGCGTATGGAGAAGCGGGAGACTCGCTTCACTTTGTGAAGCGAATTAACGAACAATAGAACATTTGAAAATTCGAGTGAACGAAGTAAATACCGATTAATGATTCTAAAGTAGATGACAGAAAAATCTGACCCAAAGTAAAAGACAAAAGCAAAAAGAGGAAGGGAAATGGACTTTAAATTAGAGTCCTTTTTTTATTTGTTAACTAATATTGATGGCAAGTGTCAACATATTGATGAATAATTTAACATTTTGGAGAATAGGCATGAAACAAACACTGCTTACACTGTTTATATTGATCACTTTGACTTCTTGTGCAAGTTTACCTTTAGTTGAAAGCGCCGGTATCAATGATGATAGCTCGATGCCGAAATACTATTATGATATTGACAACGATATAGCTTACAATCTCCAACACGATAATGAATTTTTATATCTTACGATCAAAACTGATGATGAGATAGCCATACAAAAAATGATACGGAACGGAGTTTTTATATATATTGATCCGAATGGCGGGAAAAGCAAGGACACATATTTTAATTATCCTTTACAAAAAAAGCCCGGTGGAGGCGATATGCGCAAAATGATGGAAAAAAGAAATCAACCGGGACTCGAAAAGGAGTTTAATGTCAAACACCTGCTTGAAACGCTTGATGTTGAAGCTATTTACTCCAGCAATGAAATAGTGGAAATGATCCCTGTTTTTGCTACAAGTAATGATTTTAAAGTTGAACTGACCGCGCCTACAAACAGACAATTGGTTTTTAAATTGAGGATTCCACTAAATGATGTAATCAAAAATGATAAAATGGAATTTTCATTGGGAATTATGACGGGTAAATTCGAAATGCCTTCCATGGGCGGGGGACGTCCTGGCGGTGGTCAGGTAGAAGGAATGCAGGGTGGAATGTCAGGTAGAGGCATGCAAGATGGAGGCAGACCCGGTGGCATGCAGGGTGGTCCCGGAAGTGGTATGGACAGTGAAAATCGTGCGGCCATGGAGGAACAGCTGTCTATATGGTTCAAGGTTGACCTTGACAAACCGTCAGAATAATGCTTTTAATTTTGCCATAAAAACCTTACACTATATTTATATAAGCGAGGTATACAATGAGAATTGGGAAAATATTACTTCATTTTGGCGTTGTATTCAGCATAGCGTTTCTGATCACTGCTGCCGTAACGGCGCTTTATGGAAGGATTTTTCATGGTGCTTGCGGTGTCAGCTGGGAAAACGCTTTCATTTTCGGAATTATTTTCGGTATCGTTTTAACCTGGCAGGAAGCAAGACGCCTGGATCGGGATGAGGACGAAGAAGATAATCCCTACGATTGATTTTTTAATACTAAAAAAAAGAAGAGAGAGAAAAAAATCCCTCTCTTTAAATCTAATGCTTTAAATTTTTTATTATATAACGGTTAATTCAAGATACGTTATATTGATTTCAATACATTAAACTATTCTGCAAGAAACGCTTTGATCATGTCAATGACTTTATCTTCATCAACGATGCTGTAATAAATGTAGGTGCCTTTGCGTTTTTTTGTAACGATACCGGCATAACGGATCTTAGTCAGGTGCTGTGAAACGGTTGCAGTCGGAACGTCGATGCATGTTTCAAGATTGTTGACGTTTGTTGGGCCATTTTCGATCAAACCTCTCAGGATCGCTAAACGGATCGGATGAGCGATGGCCTTAAGGATTTCTGCTTTACGTTGCAGATAATTATAATCATTTTTACTCATGATAGTTTCCTCCCTGGAATTGTTTTATTCAATAAAATATAAGATATATTTATCTATAATCAACATTAATATTTAGTTAAGAAATAGTCAAGGATTAATATGCATCACATATGATTAAAGAGTATAATACGAATAAAGTTATGATTTTCAAGCAAAAGGGAGAATATCTTAAAAGATATTGATAAATAATAAAAATTGTTTTAAATTTTAATACTGATATATGTCAAATAAACAGTAATTATGGCAATGATTTGAATGCTTTTTAGTATTTACTTCAATATAAATGATCAGCTCGATGGGGCGTAATGTTTTGTTGATTGGGATTCACCGTTATTGTGTTCTAAAAGCCTGTTTTTCAGATCATACGTCGAGCAAATAAAATGAAAATCATAATGCTTTTTTAGATATAGACATGGTGCATTAATTCGTCCCCCAACGACATGTGATTTTTAACAGACCGGGTGACCCGAGCCTGCTCTTCGAAGCTCACCGAAGGTGAGCGAAGTAGAGCGGAGAGTCCACTACGCACCAAAGTGCTTCGTGGACTAAAGTCCTGAAAGTTAATGATCATTAAATATCCGTTTTTTTACGATCGCCGTTCCTGAGCCTGTTTTAAAATAACGTTCAAGTTCATTGGCATGATGCCTTGTTCTTACAGCTATATAAGAGATCAATTCAAAAGGAGCGTAATGTTTTGTAGATTGAGATTTACCGTTATTATGCTCCATGAATCTGATATTAAGATTGCTTGTAGAACCGATATAATGGAAATCATGATTTTTACTTTTTAAGAAATAGACATAGAACATAAACTCGTCCCCCAACGAATTAACCACTAGCGAAGCTCACCGAAGCTTCAGCGCAGGTGAGCGGAGAGGGGGGGATTCGAACCCCCGGTAGCGCTATTAGCACTACGACGATTTAGCAAACCGTTGCATTCAGCCGCTCTGCCACCTCTCCGATGCTTTAAAAAGCCAAGAAATTTAAGATGCAATTCGTTGATTTACAATAATTATTTCTATCTTTGACGAGATAAGCGGATGTGTATACCTCTTTAGACAGGATCACAGGATCATTAGGATTAATTTTGACAGGATCACAGGATATGCTGGATAAATTAAAGAATAATATCAAAACTCAAAATACTGCGTTTACAACAATAAATAAATGAATTTTATTTAAAATAAATTCATTCTATATTTAACGATGAGCAAAAAAGCGCAAACACCACTAATGAAGCAGTATTTCGAAGTAAAGGGAAAACATCCCGATAAGATCGTTCTGTTTCGTATGGGTGATTTTTATGAAACATTTGATCAGGATGCAAAAACAACGTCCCGGGTTTTGGGGATTGTTTTGACAAAACGCAGTAACGGTGCTGCATCGGATGTACCCCTGGCGGGTTTTCCTCATCATGCGCTGGACGCTTATTTACATAAACTGCTTCAGGCCGGATTAAAAGTGGCGATCTGCGAGCAGCTCGAAGACCCCAAAAAAGCCAAAGGGCTTGTAAAACGAGGTATAACCGAGATCGTAACCCCGGGAACAGCTGTAAATGATAAATTTTTAGATTCCGATATCAATAATTATCTGGCCGCATGGATTTCCGCTGATAAGAATAATGGTATGGCTTTTGTGGATATTTCTACCGGCGAATTTCGTTATGTATCAACGTCAAAAGAAACTATCATTGAACTCATAGAGGCCAAACCGATCGCTGAGTTGTTGGTGCCTGAACATGACGATGATTTTATTCGTTCCCTTTTGCCACACTACCAAGGGATGTTCACGAAGGTATCGGATTGGATCTGTGACGAAGCTTATTCAAAAGAAACGGTTTTGTCGCATTTCAAAGCATCGACGTTAAAAGGATTCGGTCTTGAAGATAAACCAGAATGTGTTCAGGCCGTTGGCATGATCCTTCATTATGTCAAAGAGAACTTCCAAAAACAACTTGCGCATTTGAATGCCATCAGACAGCTTTATCCTGGCAATTATCTTGGTCTTGATCGCTTTACGATCAGGAATCTTGAATTATTTCAGCGTCTATCGGGTGAAACGGGAGAGGGCACCTTTTTCTGGTCGATTAACGAAACTGTAACAGCAATGGGATCACGCCTTTTAAGACAATGGATGTATTATCCTTTGCTTGACACTAAAAGTATCAATGATCGGCTAAATTATGTTGAATCTCTTACGGAAGACCCTAAAAGCTGTAAGAACTTACGTTCATTAATGCAGAAAATCGCTGACCTTGAACGACTTTGTGCAAAAATAGCATCAGCAAAGATCGGTCCCAAAGAACTTAATAGTCTGCGAGACAGCTTGAAGGCCGTTCTTGAGATCCCAGATCATATTGATAAAAAACTAAATTTTAATCTTGAGAATGTTCCGGCCATTCAAAAGGTCATTGAAATGATCAATATCGCCATTCTAGATGATCCGGTCAATCAGATCAATAAGGGGGGGTATTTACGGGAAACTTATCATTCGGATATTGCCGAATTAAGGAAATTGACCCGGGGAGGCAAAGACTATTTATTAGAACTTCAGGAAAAAGAGAGAGAACGCCTGCAGATCCCGAAATTAAAGATCTCCTACAATAAAGTTTTTGGTTATTACATAGAAATCAGCAAAGTTCATATTCATAAAGTGCCGGATGACTATATACGCAAACAGACTTTAGTCAATTCAGAACGCTATATAACACAGGAACTGAAAGAATACGAAGAGAAGATTCTGAATGCCGAAGAAAAATTGATCGCGTTGGAAATGGACCTTTATCAGGACCTGCTGGTTAAACTAACAGCCGAAATACCCGTTCTACAGGCCAATGCGCTTAAGGTGGCACGGATAGACGTCTTGTCTTCTTTTGCCCATTCTGCGCTACGTGAGCAGTGGATAAGGCCGGATGTGAATGATTCGGCAGTTATTGAGATCAAAAGCGGACGACATCCGGTAGTAGAAGCATTATTACCGCCGCATGAAGCTTTTATTCCCAATGACAGCTTCATTGATATTGAAAGCGAGCAGATCCATATAATAACCGGTCCTAATATGTCGGGAAAATCAACCTATCTGAGACAGATCGCACTCATTACCCTTATGGCGCAAATGGGTTGCTTTGTTCCGGCAATATCGGCAAAAATAGGTTTAGTGGATAAGATATTTACTCGTGTTGGTGCCAGTGACAATCTTGCTTTCGGTGAAAGCACCTTCCTGACGGAAATGATCGAAACTGCCAATATTTTGAATACGGCTACAAAAAGAAGCCTGATCCTCCTTGATGAAATAGGAAGAGGAACCAGCACTTATGACGGACTCTCGATCGCTTGGGCGGTAGTGGAATATTTACACAATCAACCGTCCATAGCTGCACGTACCTTGTTTGCAACACATTATCATGAATTGACCGATCTTGAAAATATCTTGGAAAGAGTAAAAAATTATAACGTTCAGGTTAAAGAGTATGGCGATAAAGTGATCTTTTTAAGAAAGATCATCCCGGGAAGCACAGACAAAAGCTACGGTATTTATGTTGCTCAGATGGCGGGTGTACCTCAGGATGTTGTAAAACGCGCCAACGAAATACTTTTCAATCTTTCCGGAGCGGATCATACGCTGCCCGACGGACATCATGTTCTTACTCCCGCAACTCAAAAAGAAAACACCATTCAGCTTGATATTTTTTCTGCAAAAGACAGCGAGCTTCATAAAGAAGTGGACGGATTGGATATCGATAACATGACGCCAATGGATGCGCTGCTTAAATTGCAGGAATTGAAAAAGAAAAATACAAAATAAATAATAAATATTGCTTTAAAATAAAGAGACGCGATAAATCGCGTCTCTACATTTTTTATTTTATAAATTTCGTTTATGTTCTAGAAATACCTAACCCAATTCAACTGTAAACCGGCTCCGCTAAGATTTTCCGTCAAAGAGAAGTCCAGATCATAGATTCGGAGTTTAAGTCCAAATTCACTCTTTTGGCTGTAGAGTTTAATTCCAGCTTCGCTGAATCTGTAGTCGCCTTTCTGGGTTACCGAACCGTGAATGCACAATGAGCTTACAGGATAGATCTCTACTCCGTAGAAGTAATTCTGACCGGAATTGGAATTCAATCCGTCACTGAGGAAACTGGTTATTCCTCCTTTTAGCATAAGTTGCGGTATGGGTTGATAGTGAAGACTCATGTTCAGTTTTGAGCCAAGCGGCATCGAAATGGTTGAATCTTCAGCTATGATCGTTTCATCCAGCACGACCATAGAATCCAGAGAAAAATCCTCGAAAGTGCTTAAAAGATCATCGGTTTCCAAACTGAAATTGATCTCACGAACATAAGCATGGTTCATGGATATCGAGGCTCCGAGGTCTTCTACACCTATCTGGAAATCAAAGTAGTTTTTCAGGATTTTCGGTGCAAAAGGCAGGATCCTGTTCAGCTTGAAACGCCAGGCAAGACCGAAATCATAACCAAGTGTAATATTCGGAATGCCCATGAGATCATCGACCGGACTTATGGAAAAGCCGTCCGGGCCAAACAGACTTAAAGTATCAAGCGGAGCTGTTGCCTGAAGAGACCCCTGAAGAGTTACGCCTTCCATGCTGGGGGTCAATTCCAGATTGGTGATATTGACACTTGAGAAAACGCCAGTATATGCATTAACTGTCGCTCCAAAACGCAGTTCGCCAAACACACTGGGCAATTCGTAAAAGGTACCATAACCGGCAGAGCCTTTTGCATATGCAGTAAGACCGATACCCAATTCCTCATTCATTTCAAAGGGATCGTCAAAAGTAGCTCCATCCAGAATAATGCCGAACAATTCACCGGGTATTCTTGAGCGTTCCTGTATGAATAAACCTGCATTTGCAAATATCGATCCACCCAACAAATTCATTTTGAGATTGAGTACGGTCGGCATATTGATATCCAATGGAAGTTCAAGTCCATTGGGTCCAAGCATGGCGATCATGCTGTCTTCACGTTCAGGTGTCAATAATTCGCCGGTGGTCAGGAACTCATCCCAGAAAACAAATGGTCGGGTAGAGGTCTTAAGATCCAGTTCAAGTGTATTGATGGGAATAATGGAGAAACTGCTTGGCAATTCTGCCCGAACTCCCAAATTTGCCGGGTTTTTAAGTGCTTGTTCGGGTGAACGGAATTTTCTGGAAAAGATATGGTCGGCGGGATCAAGCGTGATCAGACGCATACGGCTTTTCGGAAGTTTTTCCATTCCCTTGACATACTTCTTTTGCGCTCTGGATTTGGCTTCAGGGGGTTCAATGAACGGAACGAATTCTCTCGGTTCGCGCTCTTTTTTAACCTTTTCCTTTTTCTTCTTTTTTTCGGTATCCTTCGAGCCGATCACGATTTCCTGAGATGGAACCGTTTCAGGTGCAACAACTGGTTCAGCTGGTGTTTCATCCGATGGAACCGGTGCAACATCTTCCTTAACAGGAGTTGAGGCAGGGGTTTCCGATTGATCCTGCGGGATTGTAACAGGGACCGGAGTTACGGGCGTCGGCACGGGAGCTGATGGATTTTCCTGATCCGGAAGATCTTCTTTCAATGATTTCGTTTTATCTTCCTCAGGAACCGGCAGGGGTTCGGGTACGGGAATTTCTTCAGGTGACTCGACTGTTTTTTTAATTGAATCTGCGTTGGGGTTCAAGGTTTTTATAAGATCATTGAAAAAACTTTCAGGTTCTGAGGTCTCTGTTTCTGATTCTGTAGTTCCTGTTGAAGGTTCTGCTGTTTCTGTTGTTGGTTCGGTAGGCGCAGGTTCTTGCGAAAAAATAACGAAAGGTACCAGAACCATGATAAAAACAAGTGTAATTATCCGTTTCATTCTGCACCTCCCGTCGTATCGGTTCCAAGTGAATCGAAGTCAAGCTCCGTGAAATCCAGTGTTCCTTCAGCTCTGATGAACAGATCCAAAGAAACAGAATCTGTTGTCAGGAAAGTGGTGGGTTGACCATCTGTTCTTCCGGTTAGGGATATATCCATCCACAACCACATTGAATCTTCACTGGCCGCAATAAAATCGTAATCTTCTTTAGTCAGGACCAATTGCTGTGTTGTCGTATCCATGGCAGGTATTGTCAGGTCTGCAATGGTTCTGACACAATCAACGTATGCCACATTATCGAAATAGTTCGTATCTCTTGCGGCATAGATACCGAAGTCAACACCAAATTGGAAAGTGTTATTGACTTGTGCTTCAATAGAACCGGTAAAATCATTCAGGAATGAAGGAAGCTCGGTCAAGCCCAGTTTCGTGTATCCCGGAGAGAAATTCAGGGGTTCGGTTATATCAAACTGAAAAGGTACGCCGAACGTTCCTTCAATTTCGATACTTTGATTTAAGGGAAGGTTCCCTGATCCGTCAATAGTGATATTACCATTGAATATAAGTGAGTCGGGTTTGAAATTAATCAAATCCTCTGCATTATCAAACACAAGGTGGTTGTCGGCTCCGGGTCCCGTAATTTGCTGATTGACATTGATATCAAGCGAATCGGCACCGGCATTTTTAACAGCGATTAAGTTCATGTTTACGTAGAGCGGGATGCTTATATCTGAAAAGATATCGATCGCCAGCTCAACATCCGCCAATTCAATGCCATCAAATTCTTCCGGAAACATTTCAGTGAGGTTCAAATCCATGACCATATTGTCAAATTCATATTCCATATCGGAGAATGTAGCGTCCACAGACTCTATTCCAATAGGATCGCCGGGATTTTGACCGTAAAAATCAAAACTTACCGAAAATTCATCTGAAGCATCCAATTGACCGTATTGGTCAGGAATATCTATAAATGTTTTATATTTAAATTCTTCCGTTAAATCAAATGCCGCATTGTATAAATTGAAGGTATATGTCTGTGTGGATCCCGAAGGAATTGTCATAGCACCTGTAGTGAAATACTGTATCCCTGCTTGATCAGATGTATCAAGTGAGTAAAGTTCCAGCAGGATATTACCCGTAATGGTACTTGTATTGGCTATCTCTATTTTGATATGACTTCTATCGAGATATACTTTGTTCACAGTTAGATTGGGGTCATCAAGATCAGCTCCAAAGTCCATTGTGCTTGAATCGACTAAGCTTTGTCCATCAAGATCCCCTTCAACAAATTCACCAACCAGGTTGCGGATCTCTCCACTGACTTGAAAAGACGAACTTCTCATTGCGGGAGAGGTAGTAAGAGTATCTTTTCCGTCACCGCATATGGCACCGCTGACTTCAATCATGACGGATTTTGGAAATTCAACTCCTGCCATCGAGACATTTTCAGTTGCGGTATTACCCGGTAAGATCGGCGTATCCCATTCTATTCTCAATGGATCACCCAGCGCATTTTCTATAGGTGCTTCTGTTGTAGAATCGAAAAAAGCAATATAGATCGGTTCTCCCAACGAACAAACCATATCGTTTTCAATGGTAACATATATCTCACCTGCTGAGAATCGCTGACGTTCCATGGGGAAATTTACATAAGATGTGTCAGGGGGAAATCCCGTCGAATCTACGGGCACCTCTACCCCGTCCGGCAAGAGTGACAAATCAAAAATATCTTGTAATTCAATCGGATCTGAAAGAGCAAAATCACGTGTTCCAAACTCAATAAATTCCATTGATTGAGATATTGAACTTGAAACGGGGTCCACTTCCATTCCCATATCCAGATCGAAATCCGTGTTGAAAGTATCTCTCATCACGAACCAATCCGCTCTTCCTGAAGGATCATCTGGGTAGGCCTCCCGAAAATCATTCAGGGAAAGCTCGTCACCGAGAAAGGAGAGAAGCGTATCGAAATTAACGGTCATACTCGTTACATAGAACTCATAAGGCCCCAATTCCACTTTGGGAGGTACAATTGGACGATTTATATCGGGAATTCTGAATTCAAAACACCCCGACAACCCTATGAGGACAAGCAGAAGGAGCACAACACTTTTTCTTCCTATTGTCATAGTGGGTCCTCTATGTTAATTTAAAATATACTATTCATTGAATAATATTTAATTTGGTATATAATAGCAAGAATATTATAGCAATTTGTTGATGCGGGACAATGCCGCTTCAGTCGCTTCTCGTCCGGCACGGATCAATTTGGGCGATCTGTCAAAATCATACCACATCAAGCCGTTGGTATCGGGTTTGATTACAATGTCGGCATATTCCAGAGAAAGATCGATTGATCGGTTAACGGCCATGGAATCGGCAATGCTGTCAACATCCAGCGCATTGATGATCTTCGAAGGTTTTTCTCTTAGCGATATATCGACTGCTATCACAATATCGGCACCCATCTCGCGCAAAGCGCGTGTTGGCACTACATCATGAGCGATGCCGTCCACATACAGATCTCCGTCAATTTCAACGGGTTCCATCCACATGGGGAGGCTCATGCTCGCCTGAACGGCCTTTAATAGATCGCCTCCTTTAAATGTAACACCTTTTTTTTCGGTTATATTTCCTGCAACCAAAGCGAGGGGAATATTTATGTCGGAGAATCGCATATCACCAAAGATAGTTTTTAAAAACGCTTCTGTTTTTTCCGCTTTCAGAAATCCCATCTTTCTATGCAAATAATAATTGGCAAAAGAGCCTTTTAAATATTTGAAACGGGATTCTTTTCTTGCGTTTTCAGCGATCTTTTCAAGTTGAAGCGATTTATATTCGGATGTTTCCTGGGCTTTGAAAAAGATTTGACTGATCTTCATTACATCCTGGTGATAGGCATACATGGCTGCAACAATGGCACCAATTGATGTCCCTGCGATCATATCAATGGGAATGGCGTATTTTTCCAGGATGTATAGAACACCTAAATGAGCAATGCCTCTGGCACCCCCGCCGCCTAAAGCTATTCAGACTTTTTTACGGGCAGCCATAGTTATTCCTCTATGATCGTGACTCTCATGTAAATGGGTTCAAGCGGATTATCATTGCTGTCGCGCGGTACGTTCGCAATTTGTGCAATAATGGGTTTTCCATCGATGATCTCACCGAAAACAGTATATTGATTATCAAGGAAAGTAGGGGATCCGTCGCAAATGAAGAATTGTGAACCGGCTGAGTTCGGATCGGGTGTTCTTGCCATCGAAACGATGCCGGTAACATGAGAAACATCATTGAATTCCTGATCAATGGTGTACCCCGGACCGCCCATTCCGTCAGTGGCGCGATTCCCGTCCCTTGAATTGATATCACCGCCCTGGATCATAAATCCCGGTATCACGCGATGGAATTTCACTCCGTCATAGTAACCGCTGTTTGCCAATCTTTTAAAATTTGCGCAATGATTTGGCGCCTTTTCCGGCAGGAATTTCATTTTCATTGCACCAAAACGTGTTTCAATAAGAGCATATTCATTATTTTTGACCGGTTCAGCCGGTGTTGCAGCTACGTTAGCAAGAATATCGTCGATCTGAAAACTATCGAGTTTTTCGGTCAATGTTTCGAATTCTTTTAATCCTTCAAGTATGATCTTGTCATTGATATATTTGCCCTCAGGATAAGTGTTAACATAGTCCGGAACGGCAAAAACACTTTCTTTTGCTCGTTCAAATGTCAGCTTTTCCAGTTTTTCTTTTGTCTGTTCCACGTATTTTCCCTCCGGATATTTAGCGAGATAACGAAAACACGATGCTTCGTCGTTCGCTCGTTTGTAATAGATTCTTTCAAGTTTCTTTTCTGCCAATTCAGTATAATTATTTTCCACGTTTTCGTTAATAAATCGGCTGATCTTTCTGGGGTTTTTCGTTTTAATAACTTCCCGGTATTCTTTCCAGTCTGAACAGGATGTCATGATGATCAAAACTGTGAGTAAGATTAAAATGCTTTTTTTCAAAATTTATCTCCCAAATTAATTAGGTCAAATGTAGTTAAAATAAAGGAAAAAGGCAAAAAGAAGTTATGAGTTGTGAGTTATTAGTGGAGAGGAGAAAAGGTAAATACACACGGGTTAAAATACAGCCTTCAAAGCTGTCCTAAAGCTTCGTGATCTATGTAGTGGCCCTTCTGCGGGCAAGGGAGAGACGGAGTGAGGTAATAGCGCATATGATCCCAGGCGCTCCAGGGCTCTAATACCTTATTAAAATTTAACCGCTTTATCAAAAATGAAGAGACAATAAGCAATATACAATTTATTGAAGATTGTTGATTCTAGATCAAAATTAACTTATGACATAAACCCTAAACTCTAAACCCTAAACTCTAAACTTTTTAAACGGTTTAAGCGTTAGCGCAAAACAACAGGTTCATTCTGTTTGGCAAACGAATAGGGCAGATCAATCCCCGCTTCTTTGAATATTCTGTCGTAGGTGGTTTTTACCTGCGCTTCGGAGTTATTCTTTTCACTTAGATGCGCAAGCATCAGTTTTTTTAATTTACCGTTTTTAATGATCTCAACCGCAGCTTCTGCGGATTGAGTGTTTGAAAGGTGACCGTGAACAGACCTGATCCGTTGCTTTACATATTCAGGGTACTGTGTATTTGCTTTCAGCATCTGAAGATCGTGATTGGATTCAAGGATCAGACTTTCAACTTTGCGCAATTTCGTGCTGACCAGCATATTCATTTTACCAAGATCCGTCACGATCCCAAGAGGGTGTTTCCCATCATCAACGGTAAAGCAAACCGGATCGGATGTATCGTGCGAAACTCTTAAAGGATGAAGCGCAACATCTTGAAAATCAATAATATGTCCTGTTTCAAATAAGTGGATATCATTGATCTCATTCAGCTTGTAACGTTCTATAGCCGTATTGAAGCAGCTTGAATTCATAAATACAGGGATGTTCATTTTTTTTGCAAAAACCCTAACGCCTCCTATATGATCAATATGCTCATGGGTTACAAAAATGGCTGAAATACTATTGGCATCCAATTCGGCTGATAGAAGTCTTAAAGATATACTTTTTGCAGATAAACCCGCATCGATAAGAATGGATGTTCTTCCGCTGCTGATATAGTACGAATTTCCTTTTGAACCGCTGGCGAGGGAGATTATTTTCATAGTTTAATGTTTAACGTTTAAAGTTTAAATGGTTAATGGTTTTTTCGTACCGCTAGAGACGCGATCCATTGCGTCTTGACATTTACTCCAACTATTTTCTGCACTGGTTAAGGAAAAATCGAATCAACATATCCCGTTGTTCTTTGGGCATTCTCTCCGGATGGAATTGCGTTCCGAGCATCCATGGGTCTCCTTGCCATTCGATGCATTCCACGATGGAATCCGGGGACCAGGCGGTTACAGTGAAATTCTTGTTCAGGTTTTCAGGTTCAACGCACTGATGATGCCATGAATTGACGAGTAAACTATCGCCGAAGAGTTCGTTGATCATACTGCGTTTGACCGTATGTATCTTATGTTCAACACCGCGGTGACCGCTAATATCCCTGATAAGTTTACCGCCTGTGGCAATGACCATCAGCTGTTCACCTGCGCAGATACCTAAAATAGGTTTACCGGCATCGAATGCCATGTTCATAAAAAGCGTGTCAAAAGAAGCACGATGAAGGTCCATGAGCACTATGCTGTGATGCATCTCTTTGCCGTACCATTCCGGCATGTAATCACTGCCGCCGATAAACACGAATCCATCAACATCTTTGATCTCTTCCCTCAACAGATCAATGTCATCCGTGCAGGGAATAAGCCTGACTCGGCCGCCATTCTCCCGGATCGCGTCGACATAGCTTTTGTTTATGCTGTATTTTCCCTCCCAATATGACATGTTCATCCCGATGACGGGAGCTTTTTCCCGCGAGCAGGAAAAAAGGATTGTGAATGTGATAATAAATACGAGCAGAGATTTTTTCATATTGTACAATTTTTCAATTAATTTTTAAATTTGTAGAGACGCGATTGACCGCGTCTTTACGTAAACGGAAATATTTCCACCCAATTTTATAAAAATTCATTCAATTATCACATTAAATTATTTAATTTCCCGTATGACAAATAATATTTGCCTGTACAACGGAAAGATCTACGGATTAAATGGGATACAAAACGACACCGCTCTTGTCATAGAGAACGGGATCATCAGTTATATTGGCGATGAAAGCGGTTTGCGACGATATTTGAGAGACGAGATCGAGATGATAGATGTTCGGGGAAGAATAATTTTCCCCGGCTTTATTGATACACATTTGCATCTTACCGAATGGGCGCGACAACAGGAATTTCTTCAACTGGGTCATTTTCTTTCATTAAAGGATCTGTTAATTCATTTAAAAGAAGAAGCTGAGGATAGCTCCTGGATATTCGGTGGTGGATGGAATCAGAACAACTGGGCTGAAAAACGATTTCCCCATCGAAAGGATCTTGATTTTCTCGGTCTGGACCACAAAGTGGTTCTTTACAGCAAAGATCTCCATTCAGCCTGGGTAAATGAAGCCGTTATCGATCTTTTCCCTTTTGAAGATGTTTTGAAAATGATAAGGAAGGGCTACGTTGAACGTGATCCTGACGGTCAATTGAACGGCATATTGCAGGAAGAGGCATTAGAAGTATTATTGGACCCGATCCTCAGGGGGCATGAACCGGAAATATTCAGTGATCCGGAACCTTTTTTCAGATCCTTTTATCGTCATGGCATCACAAGCGTGCACAGTATGGAGTATCATGAAGAATACCGCAAATACCTGAAATTGTATCAAGAGATCAAACAGCGCGGCTTGAGATTGGGAATATACATTTATCATTCAGATGCCGAAAAAGCATACGCTCAAGACATTCGGTTCGGGACGGGCGGGGACTGGTTGCGTTTTTACGGTATCAAGTTGTTCACCGATGGAGCTCTTGGAAGTCAGACGGCCTGGATGAGAGAACCTTACGAAAATGCCGGTGACTACGTCGGCAAAATACAAATGAACGGTAGGGACCTTATGAAAGCGATCCTCAGAGCGGAATCTAAAGGGTGTGCTTTAGCCATCCACGCGCTCGGTGATGCTGCGGTTGAACATGTACTGGATACGCTGGATGAAATTGATAGGGAATTGAAAGTTCCATTACGTATCGAACATGCGCAAATACTTGACGAGGGTCTTATTAACCGACTGAAAAACAAGGATATACACATATCAGTCAACCCCTCTCATAGGCCTGAAGATCAGTCGATCGCCGATCTGCATTTGGGCGATAGGTCTCAGTTTGCATATGCATACCGTGCCATGAAAAGGGCAGAAATCCCTTTTGCGATCGGATCGGATGCGCCGGTGGAGAACATACATCCATGGAAAGCCATTCACGCTGCAGTTCATCGATTGGGCAACGGGGCACATCAACCATGGTATCCTGAGGAGAGCCTTCGCTTGACAGATGCCATTCAGGCTTATACTTATTTCGGAAGCATGATCAGCGGAATGAATGAACGAAAAGGCGTATTAGCTCCGGGATATCTTGGAGATTGTTTTGTCTGCTCTCATGATGTTTTTGAGGATGGGATCGAAAATTGGGAGGATATTCGATCATTATTGACCGTGATAGGCGGAAACGTGGTTTACAATGATCTGGACGGCGAATGAAAGCTTACTTTAAACATACTTCGTCTCTTCTTTTTGGAGTGATCGTCAGTATTCCATTAGCCATATACTATGAAATTTCCATGGTTTTGGCCAATCGAGGTGTGGAAGCGGAGGTCAGAAATGCCGCAGATGTTCTTTTTAAAAGGATCTTTGAAGGTATCGGATATGACGGTCCCTTGGCAGGTATCATCATGTTTGCACTTGTTCTTATCATTGCGGCGATCTCACAGGGGGCTCATAAAGAAAGAGAAGGTATAAAGATCCAATGGCATTTTTATCCCGTGATGATCGCAGAATCGGGGCTATATGCAATGGTCTTATTTGCGCTTATGGCCGTTACGATGAATGCTATGGCACCGGCAATGTCGATCTCGCCTGTGGATATCGGCTACAGTCTGGGTGCGGGAGTTTATGAAGAATTGCTCTTCAGAGCTCTTTTACTTAGCGGATTACTTTACATTGCTGAAAAGATAGGCGGTAAAACAACCTTATGGAAGATCCTGGCTGTTTTGATATCCTCTTTGATCTTTTCGGGAGCCCATTATATCGGGAGCGCAGGAGATACGTTTACCTGGTTGAGTTTTATAATGAGGACTCTGGGCGGATTGCTTCTTGGGTTTATTTACATGTTAAGAGGATTTGGCCCTGCGGTCTATACTCATGCGATTTATGATATTTATACTATATTTTTATAGTGATGAGTTATAAGTGATGAGTGATGAGTAGAAA
>CAYVLJ010000034.1:0-2616 GCA_964452375.1 uncultured bacterium
GATCCGGAGATAGCTCACAGTTCCATTCGTTTTTCACTTGGTCGCCAAACAACAGAAGAAGATATTGATAAAACCATTGAAGCGGTTGTTGAAACGATAACTTTTCTGAGAAAAATGAGTCCTATTGTTTAATATAAAGGGATCTTATGCATAATGTTCAGCTGATCGATCATCCATTGGCAAAACACTCTCTCACCATATTAAGGGATAAAAATACTGATACCGAAACTTTTCGACGTCATACGGCAATCGTATCTCAGATCATCATTATGGAAGCAAGCAGAAATATTAAACTGACAAAGAAAGAGATTGAAACACCAATTACAAAGATGCAAGGACATGAGATTTCGCGTTCCATGGTATTTGTACCCGTATTGCGAGCTGGAATATCCATGTTAGTACCGGCAAGGGATTTCCTTCCATGGACGCCGGTCGGATTCATTGGTCTGGAACGCGATGAAGAAACAGCGGTAGCCAGAGAATACTATCAAAAATTTCCTCAAGATATTGAAAACAAACTTGTCCTGATCCTTGATCCAATGCTGGCATCCGGCGGATCAGTTATTGATACAATTTCTCGCCTTAAGGAAAAAGGTGCAAAACGTATCGCTATTGCATGTATTGTAACTGCACCTGAAGGCATAAAACGTATCAATAAGGAACATCCTGATGTACACATCTTTACATCAGCTATTGATGATCATCTGAACGAAAAAAAATATATTGTGCCCGGATTGGGTGATTTTGGCGACAGGTATTTCGGTACATAAACCTCATACAAAGGCACTAAGAATATTTTTATCCACAAAGAATTAGAAAATTATATAAATAAACCACCAAAATACAAAACTTACAAAGTTTAATTTGTAATACTTTGTATCTTTGTGTGAGTTATTAAGACTCTCTTTTTCGATTAGAAAGCAATATCACATCACGAAGTTCTTCGGTGTTTCTTGCAGCCATCCATCTTTTATCAAAATCCGTTTCCTGAACAAGATTGGCAATGGCCATTAAAGCTCTCAAGTGATATGAGCGTTCATCCAGTGTCCCTACCAGTACAAACATGGTATGAACAGGTTCACTGACATTTGGAAATCGAATGCCTTCTTTGGAACGAACGGGAATGATCTGAAAACACTTCTCGCCGGGAATAATAATATGTGGTATTGCCAATCCTGGTTTTATGACCGTACTCGATTGTTTCTCCCTCTCTTTGAAACCTTTGATCAATACATCTCTGCTTACTTTGCATTGATTTTCAAATTTAAGTGATATTTTATCTAAAAGATCTTCAATATCAGGATGTCCCTCAACATCCAGAATGATACAATCTTTGATCAATGCGTCAAAACGATCCTCGATAATTTCATCTCTATGTATCACAATGTCACGAAGTTCATTTTCCAAGCTATTAATTTTAAGTTCCTTGGCAGAAATTCGCTTAATGATATGCATTAATGCAGACGTTCTGCTGATACGTTTTTTTGAATACAACAAGTAAACTACCAAACCGATAAGGAAGAAGCCGGCACTGATCAAAAGGGGTATAGCTCCCATAGTAGCCAACAAGATCAGGTAGCAGATTATAGCCAGTACGGGAAAATAAGGGTATAACGGCATTTTGAATTTAGGCCTATAGTTTTGCAACTTACTTTCACGCATTACAATAATCGATATATTATTTAAAATAAAAAGTATGATCATTAAAGATGAGGCAGTTTTGACAAGGTTTTCTACATTTAAGAAAACGATCACTATGATCATAAAAAAACTGGTCAACAAAATCGCCTCAACCGGAGTTTTGTATCGCTTATGTGTATGAGCGAAAAATTTTGGGATCAATTGATCATTACTCATGGCCAGCGGAGTTCTTGAGGCTGAAAGTATACCGGCGTTTGCCGTAGTGATAAAAGCAGCTATGGCCGCAATACTTAAAACGATCATGCCTGTCTTGCCGCTTACCATTTCAGCTCCCAAAGACAGAGGTATAGGAGATCCGCTAAGCTTTTCTGCCGGGACAATTCCTATAGTGACGCCTACTGCAAGGACATAAAGCAAAGTTACTACAAAGAATGAGAGCATCATGCCGAGAGGAATGTTTTTCCCGGGATTTTCAATTTCTTCTGCAATACTGGCAATTTTTGTCAATCCACCAAAGGAAACAAAGACTAAACCTGCTGTTGAAATAACGGTGAAAAAGCCATGCGGTAAAAAAGGATCATAATATTCCGGATGTGTTGAAACGAATCCTCTGCCTATATAAAGGGTCAGGATCAATAGTAGCAAGATAACCAATCCTACCTGTATCTTACCGGTCATTTTTACACTGAAAATATTGAAAATCGTAAATAACACACATACAGCAACTGCAATGATCTTGATCCCCGTAATGGAAATATCGGGATAGATCAATACAGCAAACGAACCGAATCCAATTAAAGCAAAAGCACTTTTAAAGCTGAGCGAAAACCAATTGGCAAACCCACCAAAAACACCCAATAGAGGACCCAGGCTTCGATCAATAAAAAAATAAGTGCCGCCCGATTTAGGCATTGCAGTTGACAGTTCTGCCTTCGCCAGCATAGTCGGCAAGATCAATATGGCCGCCAGCATATA
>CAYVLJ010000034.1:2716-17896 GCA_964452375.1 uncultured bacterium
TTCGCGTAATTCATTCAATTGACTTGATAAATTATTTATACGAAATTCAATGGAATTGAGAATCCAGAATTGAAAATGATCGACTTTAGATTGTCTGCTGATCATCCAAATGATCTTGATGGAAACTAAAAGGACACCGATCTCTATAGAAAATAGCGGAGGAAGCGGAATATTGTCCCAATGTAAAAAATGTCTTGCAATATCAAAGGCAAGTAATAAAACGATCATGATCATGAAAATCCAATTGACCGTTTTATCGCGCTTAATATCGGATCGACCACCGATTTGACCCATCAACTGTTTGATCCTTTCTCTTTCATCCCGATAAGTCTTTAGTTGCGCTTCGAGTTCTTCAACATTATGAGAGTTTATGTCCATTTAATTACCTTTATTTACTGTCGTAATCTAATCAATAATAATTTAAGATAACAACAAATTTATTAGAAGTTCTTCTAATTAAAGTATATTCAATTATTTAGAGTTATTTTATTGTTGCGTTTTTCTCTTCTTTTTTATTCCGAATATATAAAGCAACGTCTGCGGCTACCATCAGAAAGTTAAAAGCGTAAAGATACATCACCAAATCAAAATTAAAGAATATCTTGTGTAAGACTCCTGCAATATAACCACCCATAACGATGATCATAAACAACAAACTTTTACCTTTAGTGGAATGTGACACGGCCGATCTGTATATTGAAAACGGCCAAGCGGCGCCAAAGCATACGAGCATAATGATTTCCCAATGACTCATAAAATCTCACCTTATGATTATGGTTTACCCAAAAGTTCAAACATTTTGTTCTTGTAAGCTTCCACTCCCGGTTGGTCAAATGGGTTGACACCCAACATATAACCCGATACGGCAACCGCCACTTCAAAAATAACACATAATTTTGCCAAGTGTTCTTCATCAAGATAATCAAGATGAATTACCATAGTTGGTACTCCCCCTTCTTCATGGGCGTATTTGGTTCCTTTATATGCCTTTTGATTAACTTCACTGAGTGTTTTTCCTGCCATATAATTCAATTTATCAAGATTTAAATCACTTGTGGGGATCTCAATATCCCGGTGGTAATGATCGACAACCATAAATGTTTCAAAAATATTTCTTACACCATCCTGGATCCATTGTCCCATGCTGTGCAGATCTGTTGTAAAATTTACGGAAGCCGGAAAAATACCTTTTCCGTCTTTTCCTTCGCTCTCGCCGAAAAGCTGTTTCCACCATTCCGATAAATAATGTAAACGGGGTTCCATAGAAGCAAGTATCTCAATACTTTTTCCGTTTCGATAACAGCAATTACGGCTTGTAACATAATTTAATACGGGATTCAATTCATTATCTTTGAAAGCAACCTTAAAACCGGAAACGGCGCCTCTAATGATCTGATCCAAATCTGCTCCTGCAGCCATGATCGGTAGAAGGCCTACAGGCGAAAGAACAGAAAAGCGGCCACCGACATTATCAGGAATAACGAATGTGCGATATCCTTTTTGTTCAGCCAGTTCCCGTAAAGCGCCTTTTTTAGCATCCGTTGTTGCAATGATCCTTTTACTCGTTTCTTTTCCGTATTTTTTTTCAGCCAGATCACGAATTATTCGAAATGCAATACCGGGTTCAGTTGTCGTTCCTGATTTTGAGATCACATTTATATAAAAATCCCTTTCTTCCAGTTCCTTTATCAGGTCGCGAAGATCCAGTGGCGATAAATGATGCCCTGCAAAGCGTATATTGTGTTTTTCGCCGTATAGAGCATGTGTAAAAGCTTTTGAGCCTAAATATGAGCCTCCGATACCAATACAGACTAAAATGTCTCCAGAGGCTTTAATTTCATCCGCTGTTTTTCTCAGTTTATTTAGAAATTGCGTATCTCGATTTGGAAGATCCATCCATCCAAGAAAATCGTTGCCTGTTCCGGTTCTTGATCGCAGAACTTCCAAAGCTATTTTAGCCTCTTTTCTTAATTCACTGTAAGAATCGGCATATCGTTTTCGAATGTATTTGTCAATGATCTGGATCATATACTATTTCTCCGTAAATTTTTTAAGAATATTCAATGCTTCATCAATATCTTTTTCGGTATGATCAGCATTTATTTGAAAACGGATCTCTTCTTCACCTTTGGGAACAACTGGGAAATTCAAACCTGTAGCCAACACTCCATTTTCAAGGAGATGTTTCACAATATTTGCTGTTCTCTTTGTATCACGGACCATTAGAGGAACGACGGGGTGCTCGCCGGGAATGGTTTCAAGACCAAGTTCGGTCAATCCTTTCCTGAATTTATCTGTCATTTCTTTCAGATGTTTTAATCGTTCCAATCCTGCTTCACTATTACATATTTCGATGCTTTTTCTTGCTGCTGCAGATTCAGAAACCGTTATTGGGTTTGAATATATGTAAGTGGGTGCGGCTTCCCTTAAAAAGGCGATCAATTCATTTGAACCTGTCACATAGCCTCCGTTCACCCCGAATGCTTTTCCCAAAGTCCCGATCAAAATATCAGCTTTGGCACTTGTCAGTTCTTCTGTTCCGCGTCCTGTTTTTCCGCATGCTCCCACACCGTGTGAGTCATCAACTATAAGGGAAACACCATCCTCAAAATCAGGATCGGCATTATCACAAATTGTCCTTATCATATTCAAAGGAGCATGATCTCCGCGCATGGAAAAAATACCGTCAGTGATCACGAGACATCGTTTTCCTCTGCCTTTGGCTTCTATAAGTTTCTGTTTTAGATCATACATGTCATTGTGTCCGTAGATCAATTTTATTGCCGGTCGGGACATGCGCATAGCATTTATAATGCAATTATGGTTTAGTGCATCTGAGATCACAACCGTTTCCTGAGTGGTCAATGAGGAGATCACACCTAAACTTGTCATATACGCAGACGAAAAGATCATAGCGGCTTCTCTTCCATGAAAAGATGCGAGAGTTTTCTCAAGATCAGTATGTATCTTATAACTGCCGCTGATAAAACGAACCGCTCCGGGACCCACACCATATTCAGAAGTTGCTTTTTCTTCAGCTGCAATAACTTCAGGATGCATGCTCAAACCAAGATATGAATTACTGTTCATTTTGATATAATCCAAGTCTGATCCCTCGAGTTTATATCGGGGGCCTTTATCACCGCAAGGTTTGATCACTTCTGTTACGATCTGTTCTTTGCCTTTTGCTCTTCCGGAATCACTAAGCTCCTGTACATATTTATTGAGTGCAAGATCAAGTTTGCTCATTTGGTCTCCTTCCTTGCAAAACGTTTCGTTAAAACATCGATCATGTCTTTACTCATTGTATCAAGATCATAATCCGGTTTCCAACCCCAATCTTCTCTTGCAGCCGTATCATCCATCGAATTTGGCCATGTGTCAGCTATTCCCTGCCGTATAGGATCAACATCATAGCTGATCTCAAATTCCGAAATATATTTTTTTATAGCATCAGCCTGTTCTGCAGGTGAAAAACTCATTGCTGTTACATTATAGGAATTATGAAACCTTAATTTATCATATTCGGTTTCCATCAGTGAAACAGCCGCTTTCAAAGCATCCGGCATATACATCATATCAAGATAAGTATTTTTGTCCAAATAGCATGTGTATTTTCGGTATTTTACGGCTTTGTGATAGATATCAACGGCATAATCCGTTGTTCCGCCGCCGGGAGGAACAACATTTGATATGATCCCGGGGAAACGCACGCCTCTTACATCGACATCATATTTATCATGATAATAGTCACACAACAATTCTGCGGCAACTTTTGTAACTCCATAGATACTGTTTGGACGTTGTATGGTTAATTGCGGCGTTTTATCTTTCGGTGTTGTCTTACCGAAAGCACCAATAGATGAGGGAACGAACATCCTGAATTTCAACTCATGTGCAACTCGAAGAACGGAATTTAAAGTACCCATATTGATATCCCAGGCCATTTCGGGATTCTTTTCACATACTGCCGAAAGAATGGCAGCGAGAAAATAAACTTGTTGAACCTTTTCCTTTTGAATGACCTGGTAAACCTGTCTGCTGTCCATTGCATCCATGCGAATAAAAGGACCGCTTTCCATGAGATCGTCGTGAAGTGTTGCCCGAATATCTGAAGCGATCACATTTTTTTCACCATAGACTTGACGAAGATAGGTTGTCAATTCCGTTCCGATCTGTCCGCCGGCCCCAATTATAAGAACTTTTTCCATCTACTGCTCCAATTACTTATTCAATCACAACAAAAGGATTGAATTGCTTTTCTTCTCCCAAAACGGTTGTATCCATATGTCCGGGATATACGATAGTATCATCCGGAAGTTTTTTAAAAAGATCTTTTATCGAATTTAATAATTCCACATGATCCCCTCCCGGCAGGTCCGTACGGCCAACCGAGCGATAGAACAATGTATCGCCGCTGAATAAAACACCATCGATCAAATAACACACTGATCCGGGTGTATGACCGGGTGTATGAATGATCTTTATATCAAAATTACCTATGCTGAATCTTTCAATCTCAGATATATCTTTATCAATTGACGGTGTACCAAAATATGGCATATGATATCGTTCGCAAGACCGCTCAAGCAATTCGATCGTAACTTTGTCCAATTTGCTTGCAACAAAGGGGCAATCTTGATCTTCACATAACTTGAAAGCACCCATGATATGGTCAATATGACCGTGTGTAGCTAACACACCCATTAATTTATGTTCTCCATTTAGATACTCTTCATAATAATGCGGTTCATCACCCGGGTCGATGATCAACATTTGATCATTCTTATATAAAATATAAGTATTTTCCTGAAAAACAGAATGTGCTATGTGCCGAACGATTCGCATTAAAGACCTATATGTAACGCCTGACTTTCTTTTTTTTCTTCTTTGATCTATTACCTATACCCAAAACATCATGAATAAAATAGAAACGACGCCAAAGTTTATGTTGTTTTTTCTTATCAAAATCATAACAGGGATCTTCGTCAATATCCAATGTTTCTCCCTGAAGGATTTTCCAAGGATTTTCTGAGATCATTTTATCAATATCGATCATGGGATATTTTTCTTTATACTCATTGGCTGCACGGACCATATTAAAACCTATTGCTCTACTGGGTCGATGTGCATCGCTTGCGATCACATGAGCAAGTCCTTCCCTCAGCAACATTTCGGACAAAAACCGGGCTTGAGTTCCGTGATATCCCAAAAGACTTCCCGCATTTATTTGAATGATAGTCCCCATTTTGATGAGATCAATGATATCGTCAATGATATCCCAAAAATAGCTATAGCGTTCCGGGTGTGCCAATACAGGAGTTATTCCATCTTGGATCAGCTCATAGAATACTTCTTTATAACCTTCGGGATGCCAATTCAAAGAAAACTCTATTAAAGCATATTTCTTTTTGTCTTCATAGGTAAAGTACGGGATTTCAGGAGCATTTACGACATAGGTAGTAAAATATAGTTCACTGCCAAGATATAAGTTTATCGGCAAGTTCTCTTCATTAACTTTTTTCTGTAGTTTTTTAAAGTTTCGGATAACTTTATCTTGGCGTTCATGTTTTTCCGAAATCTGGTCACCCTCAAGTTGATGAGGTGTGGCTACAATATCAGTAATACTATATTTGGCCGCTTGTCTGAGCATTTCCATGGATTGTTCGATCTTATTTGGACCGTCATCCACATCAAAAATCACATGGTTGTGTATATCGACTAATTTATTCATAAATACCTTCTATTTATGAGCCTAAAACAGCCAGTAAAATACCTGCTCCCACTGCTGAACCAATCACACCGGAAACATTCGGACCCATAGCATGCATCAACAGATAATTGGTTTTATCATATTCAAGTCCCACATGTTGAACAACCCTTGCCGAATCAGGTACTGCGCTGACACCGGCTGCACCGCAGAGAGGATTTATCTTATTACCTTCTTTTAAAAACAAATTCATAAACTTAGCGAATAGCACTCCCCCAGCTGTTGCAATAACAAAGGACAGAGCTCCTAATCCAAAAATCGCCAAAGATTTTAAAGTCAGGAATGTTGTTGCTTGTGTTGAAGCCCCAACCGTCAATCCCAAGAGAATATTTACTGTATTGACAATAGAATTTCGTGAAGTGTCCGCCAAACGTTCAGTAACCCCGGATTCTTTTAACAAATTACCAAAGAACAGCATACCCAGGAGAGGTAATGCAGTTGGAGCAATGAAGGTCGTTAAAAGAAAACCTATGATCGGGAAAAGGATCTTCTCAACTTTCGGCACATTGCGAACGGGCTTCATTTTAATGACCCGTTCTTTTTTTGTTGTCAGCAGTTTCATAACAGGAGGTTGAATGATCGGCACTAATGCCATATAAGAGTAAGCTGATATAGCAATGATACCCATTAAATGAGGAGCTAGCCTTGATGAAAGAAAAATAGCAGTAGGACCGCCTGCACCTCCAATGATACCGATTGCCCCGGCTTCCATAGGAGCAAAACCAAGCCAACTTGCACCAAAAAACGTTAAGAAAATACCGATTTGTGCTGCAGCGCCGAGAAGCACCATTTTAGGGTTTGATAACAGAGCAGAAAAATCAGTCATTGCTCCAATGCCTAAAAAGATCAATGGCGGATAGATACCTTTAACCACACCGAAATAGAGATAATTCAAAACCGACCCATCTTCGTAAATACCCAGCTGCATGCCTGCGTCTTGGAGAAATGGAATATTCCCTAATAATATACCAAAACCGATAGGTACCAGTAAAAGAGGTTCATATGATTTTGCAATACCGAGATACATTAGAACACACCCGATAATTATCATCACTATATGACCCCAAGTCACATTTGCGAAACCGGAATAGCTTATAAAATCATTTAAGATATTCATGCTTCCTCCAGTTCGATCAAGGCATCACCTTCAAGAACAGAATCGCCAACCTTTATGCTTACATTTTTTATCTTACCATCGGATGAAGCAAGAATATTATTTTCCATTTTCATTGCTTCCATTTTAGCAACGACATCACCGCCTTTAACGGTATCTCCGATCTTAACTAAAACTTCGGTGATCAATCCCGGGATCGGCGCTTTTATAACGTTAGCGGTTACATCACTTGACTGTCTATTCGTTTTACTAACTCCGCTGGATACAGGAACAGCGGGTTTTCTTGATATGAAAGGAGTTTTAGTTTTAGATTTTTCTTCTTCAAATAATATCTCATATCGTTTATCATTACACAATACATCCGCTTGATTGTCGTGAATAGACTCAATATCAATTTTATAATCCTTGCCGTTGACTTTAATATTATATGTTTTCATCCTTCACCTTTTATTAAGAATTTCTCTGGTTTCGCATTCCGTATGCTTTATTATTCCAACCGGAGAAAGGTTTAATCACTTTTTGTATCGTAAGAATTGCTTTTTCCTCTTCCAATAATGATGTTCTTTCCAAGTGTAGTGCGACGGCAATAGCAATTGCCCTGTCATCATCGTCACTCATGATTGATTCTTTGATCTTTTTAACTTTTTTCGAATCACGATTTTCTGACATATTAATGATCTTGGACATAATCGCGACAGAAACCGAAACGATCGTTAAAGCTAAAAGAACTATGATTATTCCCACAATTGTGATCGTGAGGATCATTTTTTTGTTTTCATCGGGAATCCCTGCCGCAAAAGTCAGCAAGGGCAAGATCGTCATTATTAAAGGAATAAGATGTTTTTTCATATATCTTCCTTATAATGGGATATTCCCATGTTTTTTCATTGGATTGGTTGACCGTTTGGTTGCCAGCATCTCAAAAGCACGGATAACTCTAAATCGTGTATTTTTTGGTTCAATCACATCATCAATGTATCCATGAGCCGCTGCTGCATAAGGATTTGCAAATTTGTCCCTATATTCTTTTAATAATTCTTCCTTGAGTTTGCCGTCTTTATCATCTTTCAATTCACGGCGATAAAGAATATTTACGGCACCTTCTTCACCCATCACGGCAATCTCGCCCTTTGGCCAGGCATAATTAATATCACCATTGAGATGTTTACTGCTCATAACAATATAAGCACCCCCGTATGACTTTCTTGTTATAACGGTTACTTTCGGAACAGTTGCCTCTGCGTAAGCATAGATCAGTTTAGCCCCGTGATTAATAATACCCCCATATTCCTGTGCTGTGCCCGGCAAGAACCCCGGTACATCAACGAAAGTAAGCAGCGGAATATTAAAGGCATCGCAAAAACGGACAAATCGTGCTGCTTTTATACTTGCCTTGATATCCAAAACACCCGCAAGATAATTGGGCTGATTTGCGACAATACCAACTGACCTTCCATTTAGTCTTCCGTATCCAATTATAATGTTGGGTGCATAGTGCCTCTGTACTTCAAGAAATTCCTGGTCATCAATGATCTCATAAATGATCTCTTTCATATCATACGGTTGATTGGGAGAATCCGGGATCATTGTATTCAGTATATCTGAATGCCGGTTGATCTTATCTGAAGATTTTTGAAGAGGCGTCTCTTCCATATTATTAGATGGTATAAATGAGATCAATTTACGGATCAAAAGAATTGCTTCTTTTTCATCATCAGCTGCAAAATGAGCTACACCGGATTTTGATGCATGGACCATCGCCCCGCCCAGCTGTTCTTCATTAACTTTTTCATTTGTAACGGCTTCAACCACCTTGGGACCGGTAATGAACATGTATGAAGTATGTTCAGCCATTACAACAAAATCTGTTATGGCCGGGCTGTATACGGCACCGCCGGCGCATGGTCCCAGGATGCCTGATATTTGGGGAATAACTCCGGAAGCTTCCACATTTTTCTGGAAGATCTCGCCATAACCACTTAATGATAACACACCTTCTTGTATCCGAGCACCACCCGAATCGTTCAACCCTATCACAGGAGCACCCATTTTCATGGCCATATCCTGAATTTTAGTGATCTTGGCGGCAACTGTCTGACTCAAACTTCCTCCGAAAACCGTAAAATCCTGAGCAAATACATAAACAAGCCGACCATCGATCGTACCGCATCCTGTCACAACGCCATCACCGGGGAAATGTTTTTTGTCCATACCAAAATCAGTGCACCGATGCTGTACAAAAGTATCAAATTCTTCGAAAGAATCATTGTCAAGTAACTCGTTGATTCTTTCACGAGCTGTCATTTTACCTTTTTCGTGTTGTTTGTCAATGCGCTCTCTTCCGCCTCCCATATGGGCCTTTTGACGCATTTCTTTTAATTGTTTCAATTCGTCCATTATATCTCCTATGTCCCCGTTATTTATGTTCTTCCGTTAATTCCGTTAAAATACCAAAAGTTGACCTTGGATGCAAAAAAGCTATCTTATGTCCGCCCGCTCCGACTCTGGGTTCCGGATCGATCAATCTCAGACCTGTTTCATCCATTTTTTTTATTGCCAGCTTACAATCTTTAACTTGATAAGCCATATGATGGACTCCCTGTCCCTTTTTAGCAATAAATTTTGCTATAGGACTTTCTTCATCAGTGGCTTCAAGCAACTCTATTCTTGTATCGCCAACTTCAAAAAAAGCGACTTTTACCTTTTGATCGGCTACAATCTCGGTCCCTGAGAATTTTAATCCAAGAACATCCCGATAATATGGTATTTGTTCATCAAGTGAATCAACGGCTATACCAATATGTGAGATCTTTTCTACCATAAACTCTCTCTCCTAAACTACAATATTTTCTTTATATTCACCAAATACATCTCGCATCACATTACAGATCTCACCCAAAGTGGCATAGGTTCTAACGGCAGACACAATGTAAGGTAAAAGATTATCTTTACCCTTACATGCTGTTTTTAGTTTCGAGAGGGCACTATCTACTGCATTTTTATCTCTGCGTGATTTCAAATCATTTATCCGGTCAACCTGTTCGTGTTGGATTCGCCGATCAATTCTCAATAAGTTTTTAGGCGATCCTTCTTTGATCGTAAATTTATTTAAACCGACAATGATACATTCATTGTTTTCGATTTCTTTTTGAGTTCTGTAGGCTTCTCTTTGTATCTCTCGCTGAACATAACCTTGCTCAATAGCAGCCGACATACCGCCCAGTTCATCAATCTTTTTGATATATGCATCTGCTTCTTGTTCAAGTTTGTCTGTTAATGCCTCAACAAAATAAGATCCTGCCAGCGGATCTATTGTTTGAGCCACACCACTTTCATGAGCAACTATTTGTTGTGTCCTGAGTGCAATTCGCACAGATTCTTCCGCCGGAAGTGCAAGGGCTTCATCCTTGCTGTTAGTATGAAGGCTTTGTGTTCCTCCCATAACTGCTGCAAGTGTTTGAATAGCAACGCGAACGATATTATTATCCGGTTGTTGTGCCGTTAATGTTGAACCGCCGGTCTGAGTATGAAAACGAAGCATCATGGATTTTTCATTTTTGGCGTCAAAACGTTCTTTCATGATCTTTGCCCATAATCGACGAGCTGCCCTGAACTTTGCTACTTCTTCAAGCAAGTTGTTATGAGAGTTAAAAAAGAATGACAGACGGCCGGCAAAAACATCAATATCCATTCCTGCTTTCAATGCGGCTTCCGTATAAGCAATTCCATCGGCCAGTGTAAAACCGATCTCTTGCGCCGCAGTTGATCCGGCTTCACGAATATGATAGCCTGAAATTGAGATCGTGTTCCATTTCGGGATATTTTTTGAACAATATTCAAAAGTATCCGTGATCAACCTCATCGATTCTTTCGGGGGATATATGTATGTGCCTCGTGCAATATATTCTTTAAGAATATCGTTTTGTATCGTTCCGGTAAGTTTTTCGGATGAAACCCCCTGTTTTTCCGCAACAACCATATACATTGCCAATAAGACCGCTGCCGGTGCATTTATTGTCATGCTGGTTGACACTTTATCAAGCGGTATCTGATCGAAAAGAACTTCCATATCTTCCAGGGAATCAATTGCAACACCAACTTTCCCGACTTCGCCATCACAGATCGGGTTATCAGAATCGTATCCAATCTGTGTGGGGAGATCAAAAGCAACCGATAAACCGGTTTGACCATTTTCAAGTAAATACTTATATCTTTCGTTTGATTGTTTAGCGTCACCGAATCCTGCATATTGGCGCATGGTCCAAAACCTGCCGCGATACATGGTTGGGTAAACACCCCTCGTAAAAGGATATTCACCGGGATATCCGATCTCTTCATTGTAATCGTTCCCGATGTCTTCGGGAGTATACAAAGGATCGATCTTTACACCCGACATGGTTTTAAATTCCGGGCAACTCTCTCCTCTTTTTTGACAAAATGCACCATAGGTCGTGCCAAGCCATTCTTTTTTTGTTTTGGAATTCGACATAGTTCCCTACCCTGTCATGCTTAATCAATTATAAAGAATTCAGCCCGGTTTTTGAAACCGGGCTGTTTATGTACATCATGTTATTTAGTGTTTTCTCCGTAGTATTTATCAAAATAATACCTTTGATAGTAGTAGTAATATCCACTTGAGGTGTTCTTCGGATTTACATCATTCAATACCGTTCCCGCGATTTTTATCTTTGTGTTTTTCATTTCCTGCTGTAAGTGAACAACAACTTCTTTTTGAGCTTCACCGGCACGAGCAACCAACAAGACACCGTCCGTCATGGCCCCAAGAAGAGCTGCATCCGTTACAGCCATCAGTGGCGGTGCATCAAAGAAAATCTTGTCAAATTGTTTTCTCAATTGAGCAAACAATTCTTTCATAGCCTTTGAGCCCAACAATTCTGAGGGATTTGGCGGCAAGCTTCCAGCCGGCATAACATAAAGATTGTCAATTTCAGTTTTAAAGATTGATTCATCCATTTTTGATCGTTTTGTGATCATATTCGCCAATCCCGGTTTTTTAGGAGTGGAAAACATTTTGTGGATCGTCGGTTTACGCATATCTCCGTCAACCAAAAGTACTTTCATGCCAAATTGAGCATAAGCAATAGCCAAGTTTGATATTACCGTTGATTTACCTTCGGCTGCACCGGCAGAAGTTACCACCAAAGACGAAACTTTTTTATCGGGAACTGACAGCTCGAGATTGGTTCTCAGTGAACGGAAAGATTCCGATATAGGCGATCTTGGTTTGAAGTGCGATATCAATCGATTTCTGAAATCATCATTACTGGAGTATTTCTTATCAAGCACTTTCTTGGCTTTATCAATTGACATCGAGGGAATAATACCTAAAACGGTAAGTCCGAGTTTTTCCAGATCTTCCTTGCTTCGAATTGAATTATCCATAAATTCGCGAATAAGGATGATACCGATACCTGCCGCTAAACCAAATATAAAACCAAGAAGAATATTCAAATTGGTCTTTGGTCTAATAGGTTTGTAATTAGCAATAGCATTATCAATCACATAAACATTTGAGATCTGAGAGGCTTCCTGAATTCGCGCTTCTTCATATCTTTCTTTCATTAACAGATAAATGCGTTCGTGTGTTTGACGTTCGCGTTCAAGACGGATATAAGAAATACTGGTTGAAGGGATCTCTTCGATCAAACCCTGATAATAATCATTTAACTTACCGTATTCTCTTACTTTTGTTTCAAGACTGACCTTTTGACTTTCAAGATCCACTATCTGATCTAAAATAACCTGATTAACTGCCATGGGATCGACTTCACCGGGAAGATATCCCGAATTGATCAGCATTATAGTTTCTTCTTCAAGACGTTTTGTCTTGTCATCAAGTTCTTTTCTCTTTGAGAGAAGACTTTCTTTGTTTTTATCTCCCTCTTCAATAAAAACGGTTTCCAATCCGGCAATATCTTGCCTCAATTGAAGAATGAGGGGATTTGCGACTTGAAGTTTGATATTTAAAACTTCTTGTTGTTTATCACTAAGTTGCCCTCTCAAATATTCAAGTTGATCATTAACAATATTCAATTCTGCTCTCGCAGTGAATAATTGGGCTTCAAATTCTGCAGATTTCTGAATTACCTGTTTTGCATTCTCTTCAAGATCGACAACCCCTTCTTTTTCCAAAAAATCACTTAGTTTTTTTTCAATCTCTGCGAGCTTTGGTTCTACATCATTGATTTGAATCTCCAAGAAATTCCTGACCTTGCCTGCAGAATTACTGACCCTTTCCAGATCATTGGCATAATATTGCAAAACAAGTTCATTTAGGATAATTGCAGCTTCATCCGGATTTAAGCTCTCAATTGAAATATTGATCGTCTGGGTTTCTCTGACAGGTTCTACTTCCAGCTTATCAAGTAATCTGTATATATAAAGTTTTTTCTTTTCATCAAGTGTTAGAATTTTTTCTTCTTCCCTTGAAAACATTTTCTTAAGCTGCCTTTTAAATTTTGTAGAAAAAGAAAGATTTTCCGATAGTTGCCCTTTGTCAAAGAGATATAGTGAATCCAAGGGATAACTGACGAGGAGCGCATTGACAGTTCGTTCAGCGATTGTTCGTGATGTAATGATCTGAATCTCATTATTAATGACCATGTCATTATTGATAAAGGGTGTCATTTGTTCAAAAACGCCGCCAGCAGCAACCCCGTTTTCGATCAATATTTGTGTTTCGGAACGGTAGACTTTCGACTGATTTACCGTATAAAGGATCGTTCCTATAAAGATCAGCAAAAACATGATGATAACAACATGAATCCGCTGCATAACCACTTGAACAAGATATCGCAGATTTAATTCGTTTTCTTCTTTCAAACCAAAATTCTGAGCGATATTCGAGTTCATGTTTGCATTCATATTATCCATTGAAAATCCCTTCTTATTAATAGTCTGCAATTTAATGATTTCTTAGATATAAGTCTATGAGTTTTTCTTTATTTTTTTGAACAAATTCACTTGCTGCTTCATGAGTATTCTCAATTTCACCCTCCAGGATGGCTTCTTCAATAAAATGTTTGATCTTCCCAACCTCAGGTCCCGGGTTCAGATCGAACATCTCCATGATCTCTTTTCCGTCAAATGGAGATTGAAAAGTCCTTAAAGCATCTTTTTCTTCTACTTCAGATATACGCTTTTCTACGAATTCAAAATTTGAGAGATATTTCTTTACTCTTTCCCTGTTCTTTGAAGTTATATCAGCACGACACAAAGTCAGCAAATTATCAATATCATTACCTGCTTCGACTATCAATCGTCGCACAGCACTGTCCGTGACCTCATCTTTAGCAACCACGATCGGACGGAGATGTAATCTTATCAGTTTACTTACCGCTTTGATCTCCTTAACGGATAGACGGAGCTTCCGTCCATATCTTTCAAACATCCGGGCACCCAAATCTTCATGACCGTGAAATGTCCACCCTGTACCTTTTATAAATTTTTTAGTTACCGGCTTAGCAATATCATGGTAAAGAGCGGCTATTCTTAAAGTCTGATTTGAATTACTGGCCGCAACATTGTCAAGCACTTTCAAAGTGTGAAGATATACATCCTTGTGTTTGTATCCATCCTGATCATCAACTCCACGCAATGCAATCAATTCCGGAAATAGAAAATGCATTAAACCCGAGCTATAGAGGAGCTCTAATCCAAATGAGGGAATCGGGCACATTAGTATTTTTAAAAACTCATCTCTTATTCTTTCTTTTGAAATAATCTTGATCCGTTCGGCATACAATTTAATTGCTGAAAATGTATTTTTATCAATTTCGAAAGATAACTGTGCCGCAAAACGAATGGCTCTCATCATCCGCAGTGGATCCTCAAAAAAGGTTTCTTTAGGATCCAACGGGGTAATAATTTTAGTGGATTTCAGGTCAGCAAGACCTCCAAACGGATCAAAAAACTTGCCAAAATCACTTTTATTGATCGATAAGGCCATCGTATTGATAGTAAAGTCTCGTCGTTTAAGATCTTCATTCAGATCAGTAAATTTTACTTTAGGATTTCTTGAATCTTCCCGATATATCTCTTCTCTGGCCGAAACTATTTCCAGCTCAATATTTTTAAGCGGTATCATGGCCGTGCCAAATTCTTTAAATTTAACAACAGGATAGGCTTTTAGTGCCTCTGAAACCAGATCGGCAAAAATAAGACCATCACCTACTACAACAATATCGATATCTTTGTTTTTTCTGTTTAAAAGCAAATCCCGGACAAATCCGCCGACTAAATAGGCATTTATGTCGTTATCATCTGCAACTATACC
>CAYVLJ010000035.1:0-10385 GCA_964452375.1 uncultured bacterium
GCTAATTTTAATGGATTCACTGCAAGCTTTCCAACAGAAGAAAGTACATTAACAATCGGGAAGTTATCTTCTGGCAGTCGGTCGAAGCCGGAAAATCGGTTCGTCCCGGCAGCGGTGTGCATGTTAAAATAAGCCTTGGACTGAGCAACTGGGAAGTTCCGACCGTTGTGAACATGAGCTTTGAAAATGCCTATAAGGCCATAAACGACGCGGGATTGCGTATCGGAACGGTATCTTATCGCGATAGAAATGATCTGCTGCCGAACACAGTGATATATCAATCCGTGCCCGGAACCACTGTTTTGACCGTACCTCAACCGATCGACCTGATCGTTTCCCGTTACAACGAAGAGCTGGAAAGCGAAACGGAAGAATGATGTTGAGCGCACAGGAACTTCGCCGTCAGCTTATTCATGTCGCCACAGTCATTATTCCACTTCTGTATTATTTTTTCCCCGATATCGGCCCCCTGACCGGCCAGCAATGGGTGATGATCCTGTTTATTGTTTTTGGAGGATTGTTCGTCTTCGCGGATTATTTTCGACGACGCAGTGAATTTGTAAAAAAAGCCTTCTTTTTCTTTGTGTCACCGTTCATTCGCGACATTGAAGAGAATAAAATGACGGGGGCGTCCCGAATTGCCATCACATTCTTTCTTATCTTGGCGATCTTTCCCATCAGGATCTCCGTGCCCGCCTGCATGCTGCTCAGTATCGCAGATTCTGCATCGGCCATTGTGGGCAGATGGATCGGAAAACACAAGTGGTTCAAGCATTATACCATCGAGGGAACACTGGCGTTCGTTATTGCCGGACTGGCGATGTTCCTGATCGGGTTTCAATATGTTCCCATCTGGAAAGCTGCTCTTGTGGTCGTTTTTTGCGGACTTTTCGAAGCGCTTTTAAGCCATTTGGATGATAATGTGGTTATTCCCGTGGCTGCAGCGGTGATGATGATGATGCTGGAAATTTAAAAGTTAATTAACCTTACTATTATAACCAATTACAAGATAGTCAACGTGAACCTGTTTCAGGACCTCTGTGTGATTTGAACTTTCTTTACGCGTAGCACCGGATGCGCCGCGAAATATCTTCAATAAATTGAACTAAAACCTCTATACTTCAACTCTTACTTTGTGAGCTTGATATATTTTGCGTTTTATTTACAGTGTTCTTAAAAATCTTTGTGGTATAAAACGCTGTTCTTTGAGCCCTTGTGGTACTTTGTGTCTTTGTGTGAAGTATTATTTATTTTATCAAGCGTTTGATCCGCTTTTCCATCACGTCCGCCATCTTCACTGCACCAAAATCGGTCAAATGTATCCCATCCACCGTGCCTTCAACTGCAACGTTCCGGATCTTTTTGAAGGGGATAATATGCAGATGTTTGTATTTGGGTTTCAGGCGTTTGTAAATCGCGGTCAACTCATTGTTCTCTGCAATGACCGCATTGTATACTTCAGGATCGAACCAGCCGTCCTCGGGCATTATATTGGGAACCATCAGAAGGGGCGTATCCGGTTTTGCTTCCAGTAATTTTATCAGTTCACGCTCGGCTCTTTCCTTGATCATCTCAAGGTCCATGTTCGGAAAACAGTCAAAAATATAACAGGCGGCATCGATCTCGATCAGATAATCGATCACCTCGGGATCCATCCTGCCGTTGCCCGAAAATCCCAGATTTATACTTTCTCTGTTCAATTCTCGGCCGATGATCGCGGGATATGCCATACCGGGACGAGAAACACAACCGCCCTGAGTGATGCTTGTTCCGTAGAAGACTAGAGGTTTTTCCGGTCGTTCCGCTTCCCAAATATCCGCTTCGGGGTTCAATCCGATATAAAGCGAAGTTAATCCATCATAGGTCGGACAATAAAGCATGTATTCACGGGGATCACCGGACAGGTTCTTAATGAGTCGCCGTTCATTTTCAACCTGATAGGGCTTGCCCGTTCCCAAATGAAACCATTTATTGTTTTCTTTAACATAAAGGTCCAGTCCGCGAATACCCGTACCGGCCATATGCACCATATGAAAATCGTTCAGGACCTTCCACTGGATATGGATCTCTGTGGCATCGGTCATAAAATGTGCGGCCACACCTGCAGAATTCCGGCTTAGGTTCCAGACCGGTTTCCGGACCAGTTCTTCGGCATCTGCCGGCAAACGGGAAAACGGCGGTGCATCATCGAAAGCCATGCCTTCAAGATACGGCTGAGCGTCATAATAAACCGGTTCAACGGCAAATAAAAAGACTCCCAGGAATAAAAACAGGAAACAAACTCTTCTCATCATAATTAACCTCTTGTAAATACAAGGCAAAAGTAAACTTTAAAATATAAAAAGACAAAATTAAAAAAAAGGAAAAAGGTCGAAGACTCTTCGAAGCTCCGAAGGAGCGCAGTAGAGCAACGCTTCAACCTCTTTCAAAAAAAACAATTACAATTAAGAGGAAAAAAGTATAAATTTGCAAGATGTTAAAAATTAAAAAACACATATTGATCCTGTTGCTTCTATGCATGCTGGTTCCGCTGTTCTCTCAGGTTGTCAGTTTTCGTCTTACGGCCGCTTCCGAGTCGCAGAATATTTTTGCATCGGAACTTTACGGGGCAAAATGGATGTCCCTGAACCACTTTTTCAAGATCTTTGGAGAGATCAATTTACTGAATACCGAAGATTGGTCGCTGACGGCTACTTTGTCCGGGAAAAAATATAAATTCTTTGCGAACTCGGCATTTTATCAGATAAACGGTAAATGGTTCCATCTGCCGACAGCTGTGGAACGCTTGAGTTACGGACTTTATATCCCCGAGCGGGAATTTATCCGTGTGTTGGCTCTGGATGCATATCCCGATCTTCATTATGATGTTGCCGATGGACACTATATCCTGGTTTCATCGGATTTTTCGATATCTGCCGTGAACTTGAAGGAAATGAAGAACGGCACGGTGCTTCGTATTAAAACCACAAAAACTTTCAGGAAAGAACATTGCCGCGTTTGGCAAGGCAACAACCAGTATCTTTATATTTCAATTTATAGTGCAACTGCCGACATGAACGGTCTGGCAAAAAAATATAATGACGGCGTAATTAGAGAGATCATCCCCGTGATGGCGAAGGATATGCTGCAATTCAATATCAAATTGAGAATGAAGATCGACGGTATTGACTATTACATCGATCAGGAAAGCGGCGATATCGTGATCTCTTTGCGGCATTCATATCAAAAATCCCAAACTCCGCTGAATGAGACCGAGATCAAAAATCGCTGGCTGATAGATACGATCGTGATCGATCCGGGACACGGTGGCAAAAAATCACCGGGTTCTATTGCACCGGACGGTACGCTTGAGAAGGATATTACCCTGGACGTCTCGCTGCGACTGGGACGTTTACTTGAGGAAAAACTCGGCGTCAATGTAGTTTATACTCGTACCAAAGATGTTTTTGTCCCTCTGTATCAGCGACCCAAGATCGCCAATGAAGCCAGCGGAAAACTCTTCGTCAGCGTTCACTGTAATTCTGTTGATTCTTCAAAGCCTTACGGGACTGAAACTTTTTTACTGGCAGCAAGAAGCACGGAGAAATCCATTGAGATCGCTGCACGGGAAAATAAAGTGATCGAACTCGAAGAAGATAAAGAACGATATGAAAAATTATTGTCTCCCGAACAATACATCCTGTCCACGATGGCGCAATCCGTTTATATGAAAGAAAGCGAAGATCTTGCCCAGGCGGTGGAATCCAAATTCAAATCCCGTCTCGGTACTAAAAGTCGCGGAGTGAAACAAGCCAGTTTCATCGTCCTGATCGGTCCCGCCATGCCGGCGATCCTTACAGAGATAGGGTTTATCTCCAATTGGACTGAACTGGGCAAACTGAAAAAAGATTCCTACCGTCAGGAGATTGCCTATTCGCTATACTTGGCAATCAGTGAATTTAAAGAGAATTATGAGAAAGAGATTAAAGAGAATTAAATGTAAAGACGCGATTAATCGCGTCTCTACACAAGCTCTATACGGGAAAATATATGAATAAATCACACGGTCCCATCGGCATTTTCGACAGCGGTCTGGGCGGCCTGACCGTCTTTCACGAGATCCGCAACTTGCTTCCGGATTATGACTATCTGTATCTCGGCGATACGGCAAGAACACCCTATGGAACACGCTCATTCGAGACGATCTATCATTATACGCAGCAAGGCGTTTCATACTTGCTGGATGCCGGCTGTCCTTTGGTTATTCTTGCATGTAATACTGCATCGGCTAAAGCGCTGCGGACCATTCAGCAAAAGGACCTTGTAGCGCATTATCCAAACGAGCGTGTTTTGGGAGTGATCCGTCCCAGCGTGGAAGTGGTGGGTGAGAATTCAAAAACCAAGAAGATCGGATTGTTCGGTACAAGCGGGACGGTTCGCTCCGAATCGTATAAAATGGAATTCGATAAACTGTTTCCGGATGTAACTCTCTACCAGCAAGCATGTCCCATGTGGGTGCCGCTGGTTGAAAACAATGAAACGGACACTCCGGCAGCTGATTATTTTGTCAAACGGCATGTCGATGCTCTTCTGAAAGAATGTGATGATATCGATACGATCATTCTTGCCTGTACGCATTATCCCATGTTGATGGAAAAAATAAGAAAATATGTCCCCAATCATATAGATATTATGGATCAGGGGCCGCTTGTTGCCGATAAGCTGGATGATTATTTACATCGCCATCCCGAGATCGAAGGACGATGCATAAAGAATGGTGAGTCAAAATTCATGACCACCGGTTCTGCCGATCTTTTTGAAGAGAATGCGGAAGTGTTTTTCGGTGAGAAGATTTCAGCAATGCACGTGGAATTGTTTTGAATTTGTAAAGACGCGATTACCTTCTTCGCCAAGGCTTCGCAGGTCAAGAATCGCATCTCTACATAAAAAATATTTATTTTAGCATGCAAGATTATCTATCAAACCTCTACAGAAAACTATCCGGCAAAATGAAGCTGGGACGTGAACGGTCCGAAAAGCTCGTCAAGGCGCTCGATCATCCTGAAAAAACCTTTCGTTCCATACATGTGGCGGGAACCAACGGAAAGGGCACTGTTACGGTTGTTGCGGCAGCTTTATTGGAAGCGGCGGGATTAAAAACCGGACGCTTCACATCTCCTCACCTTGTGACATTCAATGAACGGATCTGCATGAACAGAAAAGAGATCCCGGATGAATATATCAAAGAATTTCTTCAGAAATATGATCAGTTGCTTGAAGAGACCGGCGCATCTTTTTTTGAAGTGACCACCATACTGGGATTTCAGTATTTCAAGGACAGCTGTGCCGATGCCGCGGTCGTTGAAACCGGTCTTGGCGGACGCTTAGATGCAACATCTGTGATCACACCGAAGGTATCCGTTATTTCAAGGATCGGGCTGGACCATACCGGAGTTCTGGGTGAAACACTCCCCGAGATCGCCGGAGAAAAAGCCGGCATCATCAAAAAAGGAGTACCACTGCTGACACCGGTTCAGCCGGCAGAAGTGTTGGATGTTTTTCATGCTCATACCGAACTTGTGCACGTCATTGATCCCGAAACACTGCTTAGCGATGTGGCACAATCGGAAAATGGTATGACATTCCGCATCAGATCATATGATGAGAAATTAAATATCCCGTTGACCGGACGGCATCAGCTTGAGAATATTGCCCTGGCGATCCGTGCCGCGGAAACGCTTTTGGATCGGACGCTGAAACCTGCCGAAATCCAGGTCGGTTTTAACCTTGTTAAATGGAAAGGCCGTTTTGAGAGAATTTCCAAAGATCCCGATGTGATATACGATGTAGCCCATAATCCCGACAGCATTCATGCCTTTTGCAAAACGGTAAAAGAGATTTATCCTGCCAAAAAGATCAATATCGTATTAGGATTGTTGCATGATAAATCTCCCGAAACAGTATTAATGGAGTTAGAGCTTATTGCCGATAGCATCCGTTTAGCGCCGGTCAATTCGCACCGCAGTATGAGTATGGAAGAATTGAATGACCTGGCAAGTCGCTTTCCGCGGGTAAGTGTAAGTACATCGATCACATCCGCTTGTAAAGAAGCATATGTCGAAACCGATGAGCATTCCGTCCTCTGCATTTTAGGCTCCCATTATATTGCAGAGGAAGTTTATAATTGGAATGATGATAATAACCCTGACGGATGGAAGGGTTAAACAGCGAATGACCCGGGGTGAAACCCCGGGATAATACATACAATAAAATACAACCCTGAGCTTGTCGAGGGGTTGAACTTTAAAAAAATGATAGGTCAACCCTTCCATGAAGTCAGGGTTGGAAGTTCTGAGGTATTCATACCCGGGATTTCATCCAGGGTCAGCATTGATTAACCCCTCGACAAGCTCGGGGTTATAATAGGAGAGACATATGGAAAATTGCATCTTTTGCAAGATCGCCCAAAAAGAGATCCCCTCAACAGGCGTTTATGAGGATGAGCATCTTTATGCTTTTCGCGACCTGAATCCCCAGGCGCCGGAACATATTCTGATCATTCCTAAAAAACACATTGCCCGGGTCGAGAACCTGCAGGAAGAAGATACCGAATTAATGGGGCGTATTGTGATAGCGGCACAGAAAATAGCTGAAAAGCTTGGCCTAAAAAAGGGCTATCGTCTGGTTTTTAATAACGGTCCGGACGGTGGTCAGGAAGTGGAGCACATTCACCTGCATCTGATGGGCGGAAGAAAATTTTCGTGGCCGGCAGGATGATCAGTAAGCAGCAGGGAATAAGATAATCGCAGATTTCAGATTCCTAATTGCAGATTTGAGATCGATCAAAAATCAACAATATGCAATATGCAATCTACAATATGCGTATCTTGATATTTCTTTGCGCCTTTGTTTCCCGGTGTTGTTGTGTGAGGTCTCTTTATCCACCCAAAACCTCATGTTTAAGCGGTAAAATCTATTTGAAAACGCTTCTTTTATCCTTAAATTACACGGTTAAAACTCAAACGGATTATGTATATATCAAAGCTGGAAATCGTGGGCTTTAAATCCTTTGCAACTAAGACCGTTCTGCAGTTCGGCCAGGGCGTTACCGCGGTCATCGGTCCGAACGGGTGCGGCAAGAGCAATGTGGTGGATGCCATCCGCTGGGTCATGGGTGAACAAAAGACCCATTTGCTTCGATCCGAATCCATGGTCGATGTGATATTTTCCGGCTCCAAGAACAGAAAACCTCTGAATTATGCGGAAGTCAACCTGACCATCCATAACCGCACGGGCAAATTGGGAGTCGCCTACACCGATGTGCAGGTCGGACGCCGTCTTTACCGTGACGGTAGCAGCGAATACCTGCTGAACGAGGTTCCGGTTCGTCTGAAGGATATTCAAAACCTGTTCGTCGATACCGGCATGAGCAATAATGCTTATTCGGTGATCGAACTGAAAATGGTTGAAGAGATCCTGAATGAGGACAAAGCACAGCGAAAACTCCTTTTTGAAGAAGCGGCCGGGATCAATAAATATAAATCCCAGCGCCGCTCCGCCAAGCGCAAGCTGGATGCCACGCAGGAAGATCTTGCCCGTCTGGAAGATATCGTCTATGAAGTCGAAAGCAATGTTCGGAGCCTGAAGAGACAGTTGGGTCGATATGAGCGTTATGAAGGATATGCCGAAGAGCTGAAAAAGCTTGAGATCACGCTGGCTCAATCCAAATGGTATGATTACGAAGACAAGATCGCTCCACTTGAAAAACAACTGTCCAATAATCAGTTGAAAAACGAAGAAACGGGCAAGCAGCTGGGGATCGAAGAAGCGATGCTCACGTCATATAAGAACGAATTGAGCGAGAGCGAAAAAGAAATGCAGACCGTCAATGAAGTTCTGCAGGAATTGAATGAAAAGATCAATGCCGAATCTTCAAAACGCCTTGTCTGGCAGGAAAAGATCGCCAATGCCCAGCGTAACAAAGAACGTTTGCTGACCGAAAAGGAAAATGCCAAGATCCGGCTTCAGACGAACAAGGAACTCCAGGAAGACCTGTCTTCTCAATTGGGTGAAGATGATCCCGAACTGGTTCAGATGCGGGATGTGCTCGATAAAAAAAGAAGCGAATATGAAGAGGTTCAGGATATCTTTCAGAAAGCCGTCCAAAAACTTGACGATCTGAGACAGGATGTTCGCGAACAGCAAAATCGGCTCAGTGACAGCCAGCAGCAGATATTGCGTTTTCGGGACCAGCGCAAACAGCTGACACGGCTTCAGGATGAAGAAATGCAGCGCCGGGAACAATTGATTCGCCGTTCGGGAACACAGGAAGAGCAGATCGGCTCTCTTGACAAAGAACTTGCCGGCAAAGTGAAAGAGCTCGATAAAGCCAATAAAGAGATTGAAACCGTTGAGAGTAAAAAACTCAAAGTTGAACAAGATATTCAAAAGTTGAATCAGGATCTGCTTCACAGGCAGACCGCGTTTGAACGGAACCGTTCGGATATTGCATTTTACGAGGAACTGGTCGAATCGTTGGAAGGATACAATCCGGGTGTTAAATATGTGATGAAAACACTGAAGCATCCCGGTATACGGGGGACCGTTGCGGAATTGATCCGTGTCGATGACGAATATACAACGGCAATAGAGATAGCTCTCGGTAATGTAGCCAAATACCTCGTCGCCGAAAAGAAATCCGATGCAATGGATGTGATCGAAGAATTGAAGCACAGTAAACGCGGACGTGTAAGCATTGCCCCCATGGATGTCATGAAAATGCGCGTAAAACCGCCGCTGAAAAACCCTTATAACGACAGCAATTTTATTACACATGCCGTGGATATCGTCAAAGCGGATAAAGAAAATCAGCTTCTGATAGATTATTTCCTCGGGAATGTTTTGATCGTTAAATCGCTTCGGGATCTTTCAAAAGAGGCCCTCAAGGACGGACGGTTTCGTTATGTAACCCCGGATGGCGATTATATGGACCAGCGTGCCATGATCCGCGGCGGAAAAGGATCAAATACCTCACAGCAGATCATCGGACGGCAGAAGAAGCTGGAAGAGCTGAACAAGATCGCCGAAAAGCTCAAAAAAGATCTGGATTCAGGAAAAGCATCTCTCGCAAAACTCGAGAGTGAACGCCAGTCGCTGATCAAACAGATCGGAGAAAAATCACGCTATTCAAAAGAGCTTGTTCAGCAGCAGCTTGAGCTTGAGAAAAAGATGTCCGCCTTAAGTTATGCTGTCGATCATCAGCATGAGAATATGGAAGAGATCGACGTAAAGATAGAAGATTTTGCTAAGAGAATATTGGATATAGATCGTCAGTTAAGTATCGGAGAAGACTCCCTGCATCAGATAAAATCAGATGAAAGCAAAGCACGCGCCGATCTTGAAAGGTTCAGAGCGGAATATGCCGGCATAGAATCCAAGCGCGATACCCTGAATACCGAATTGCAGGATATGAGGGTAACCCTGATCGCGAGAGAAAAAGAAAAGGATAATGTTCGTTTCCGGTATAAAAATGCCACGGCTACCATTGAGGAAATGGAAAAACGTCTTGAAGAGATCGAAGGACAGAACAATGATCTGGAGACTTTGATCACAGACGGTGAAAAAACGTTGATCTCTCTGCAAGATGTTCTTGAAGACCTCAAGAACGAACGGGATAAAGAGCGGAATGAACGGGATACGGTTTATAAGAAGCTTAGCGCTAAAAGAGATCAGATCCAAAAGACCGAACAAACCATTGCGGAAAATCACAGGCGTCGTGAAGATGCGTTTGAGACCCTGAGAGACCTTGAAGTTCGTGTAAACGACCTTCATTTACGTCAAAACCAACTCAAAGAACGTATCTTTGACCGTTATCATATCGATATTTTGAAAAGGCCCTACGAGCCCATGGATATGGAACGCGAAGAGATGGAAGACAAGATCCAGAAATTAGCCCATCGGATCGAATTGATAGGACCGATCAACATGGCTGTTCGCGAAGAGTATAACGAACAATCCACACGACTCAATTTCCTGAAAGAACAGCGCGAAGATCTTGTCGGGGCCGAAGCAAGCATTACCGAGACCATTGATAAACTCGACAATGAAGCGAGAAAACAATTTACCGAGATCTTCACACAGATCCGTGAAAATTACAAGAAGACCTACAGGCTTTTCTTTGAGCAGGGGGAATGCGACCTGAGGCTGGAAGGATCGAGTGATCCTCTTGAAGCTGACGTTGAGATCTTCTCACGGCCAAAAGGACGTCAAATGAAATCACTGAGAGCCCTGTCCGGCGGCGAAAAAGCCCTGACAGCCATTGCTCTTCTTTTTGCCATATATCTTGTTAAACCCTCTCCTTACTGTATTTTGGATGAGGTGGATGCTCCTCTTGATGATACCAACGT
>CAYVLJ010000035.1:10462-14989 GCA_964452375.1 uncultured bacterium
ACCTCTTGATGATACCAACGTAAAACGTTTCACACATGCCCTGGAACATTTTACTGAAAAAACTCAATTCATTATTGTGACACACAACAAATTGACAATGAATGCCTGCGATTATCTTTACGGTATCACCATGCAGGAAGAAGGCGTATCAAGCGTTGTCTCTGTAAAGTTCAAAGACAACGAACTCGAAAACTTAAAATAAGAAGTAAAATTATGAAAAAGTTCACGCTTATTATATTATTGGCGCTTTTCAGTATATTATTTGCGGATGGTTTTCGCTTTTATACTGATTTTGCGAGCTACTATGACAACGAAAAGTCATTTGTAGAATTATATTTTATGCTTCCGCGTTTTGCAATGCAGCGGCAGGAAGCGCCGAATGGCGATTCCTACGGTAAATTTCTAATGGCGGTAAATATTTATAAAGAAGATGAAAATGTTTATGCAAAGACAGTTACTATTGATGATGTGCTTGCCAAGGGCGATACGATAAGATCCAACGATTTTATTCCTGAGATCCTGTCCCTGCATTTGCTCCCCGGCAGCTATAAGATGGTGACCATGGTTAAGGATATGAATTCGGGAGTTATCTCGCAAAGAGAAGATATCTTGAATATAAAACAATATGACATGAGCGAATTGATGCTCAGCGATGTTGAGATCGCATCTTTTGTGGGTTATACGCAACAGGCAAATAAATTTACGAAACTTGGCAAATACGATGTTATTCCACAGGCAAACCCCGAATTCGATCCTTATATGGGGACTTTTTACACCTATTTGGAGATCTATAAGCTAAGCCCGGACAGTCTTTATACTTTTCAGAGTTCACTGGTGGACCTGAACGGAGAAACCGTTTTGGAGAATAAAACGGTTGAAAGCATTGCTCCCGGAATGTATGATGTGATCATTGATTATATGGATATACGGGAAATACCGGCGGGAATTTACGATTACCATGCTGTGGTTACGGATCAGGCTACCGGCGAGACAACGGAAGTGTTCAAACATATCTACATGATACGTGAAGCCGATATGGACCTTTACGTGTTTGAAGAATATTCTTTATTCAATGAAGAGGAGCTCGATTCAATATTTGCAATATTAAAACCATTAATGACCCAAAACGAGATCAAAAATTATAGAGACGGATACCTTGAAGGAAAGCGTCACCTGATCATTGAATTCTGGAAAAAAAGAGATCCTGATTTAAGCACTGCCATCAATGAATATTATATTGATATCACGGAAAAGATCAATTACGCTTATCAAGCTTACACTTATTTAAATAAAGGACCCAGATCCGATCGTGGCAGGGTCCTTCTAAAATACGGATATCCGACAGAGATACAACGTCAGGATATCGGCGGTTATACAAGAGATCATGAGATCTGGTTATACGAAGGATTGCGTGGAGATATACAATTCGTGTTTTGCGACACCCGGGGACGAGGGATGTACGAATTGATCCACAGTAATATGGAGGGGGAAATTTACAATGTCAACTGGAAGGATATTCTCAAGGCCGGCTCAAAAAGTTATTGACCTGTTCAATTCATTTATAGATTGGATATATCCACCACAATGCCGGGTGTGCGGAAAAGAATCGGGATTTAGTCCGTTTTTATGTAAAAGCTGTTATTCGGCATTACAGGTCTTTGATAAAACGCCCGATTCAATAGTTTATCACAAAGACCATCCCGCGGATATGGTCATAGCATTCTATCTTTTCGATGAACAACTTCAAAAACTGATCCATGAGATCAAGTATAAAGATGCTTCCTATATCGCAACTTTTTTAGGTGAGAAAGCAGGGGAATATTATCAAGAATCGAAGATCAGCGATTGTGTGGCCATCATCCCCGTTCCCTTGCATTCCGTAAGAAAAAGGGAAAGGACCTATAATCAGTCAGCCTGCATAGCAATGGGATTAGCAAAAATTGAGCAGATACCCGTATTAAAAAAAACAGTAAAACGATGCCGGAATACCGGGACTCAAACAAAATTGAATAAGGACCAAAGACGGGAGAACATAAAGAATGCTTTTAAGATCAGAAAAAACAGCGATCTCCCCGAAAGCGTATGTATTGTTGATGATGTATTTACTACGGGTGCAACCACTATGGAATTGGCAAGAACCCTTAAAAAAGCCGGAGTGGAAAAAATACACATATTTTGCCTGGCAACGCCTTTGCATGAGAAAGGGGTAACGAGTAAGGAGTAAGAAGTAAGAAGTAAGAAGTAAAGAGAACACTATAGAATTCATCTTTAGGAAGGTGTAAATCAAATATCCTTATCCTTCTTACCCTCAACTCTTAACCCTCAACTCTAAACTTTTTAACTTCAAATTAAAAACGCACTCGAAACTGAGTGCGTAATATTTGTAATGTTAATTGATCGTTTTTAATTAAATATTTTCTTACTGGGAATAATCGCCCAGCAGATAAGATAAACGAGTATAGCGGGAAATCCTGCTGAAAAGATGGCAATAAAGACATACAGGACCCTTACCAGCGTGACGTCAATATTGAAATAGTCTGCAATGCCGGCCATAACGCCGCCGATCATTGCGTTGTCAATGGAACGATAAAGTTTTTTACTTGCCATATAATCCTCACTAATGATTAAAAAGATACGATAATTCATATTTGATGTCAAGATGTGAAAAATATTTGATTCAGATATTACTTACCCCAATATGTCGATTTAAATGGGTTATGGAAAAAACATTTAAAATATAATTAGTTTTGTTTATTGAAGATATTAATATATCTTGAAAATACAATTAATTGAATGATTTGTATTTAAGTTAATTAATGAATCGCTTAACTATACCTTAAGGAGGAATATTATGCGAAAATCAACTGCTATTTTTATGTTGTTGGTTGTGGTTTTCATGGGTGTATCCTGTACAGACACTCGGGTCACAGATCTGATGGGAACTTGGTCGGCGGAACAAGAACTTATTGCAGAAAAACATGGTTGGGTAGAGAAGAGCATTCCCGATTTTCTTATTGTTACCGAACAAAGAGGACATATTTTTAAGGCTTATAAGACCTATACCCATGAATTAGATAAAAAAGTTTATAAAGAAATGTTAACAGGCAGTATTTCCGGGAGCGGACATATTGTTATTGTTGAGCATGAAGATGGCTATATTGTTGGACAGCTTAAAAACAAGAATACAATGATATTGCAATATGTTGAGAATATTAATGACGGTGAGAATCCAATGTCAATTTATATGACACTAAAAAGAAATAAATAATTATTTAGTGGGTATCAAATAAAGAAATATTCGTAAAATTGACGGATAAATAAAAACCCCGAATTCCATCGGGGTTTTCTTTTTGCTCCGGAGATAGGATTCGAACCTACAACCTAGTGGTTAACAGCCACCCGCTCTACCGTTGAGCCACTCCGGAACATTCCAAATATCTTTGGGACAAAAAGCCAGCTAATTTAGTCAGAAATGCAAGGCCAGTCAATAAAAAAATGAAAAGCGTAAATAATTTAACCAAATAAAAAGTGTGACAAGTGTCACACTTCAAAATTCACACTTGATAATAAGATCTAAACGAGTTAGTTTCCAACAGCGTTACAACAAAAATTAAGACATATGAGCAGTCAAACGAGCATTAGATTTATGGAAAAGAAGTCTGTTTTTTTTCTATTTCGTTTAGGGCATCCGCCTTAGCCTTCAACCTAAAGTCTTGAAAAATTAACATTAAAAATAAAGGGGGATAAAAATGAAAAGGACAGTCTTTTCAACCGTCATGATCCTGGTGATCATACTTCTCGCATCTTGCGGACAAAACCTTGATCCGCAGCAGAATCGTTTGGATGAATTAAAGGTCCAATATGACAATGTAGGTTTACAACATAACTCCGAATTGAACGGAATGTTAGATATCTACAACAATTACAGCGGAATAACTACATACGCAAATTGTTGTGATCTTGCGGATGAACATTTTTCGCAGATTGCAGCCGGTGCTGTTGCCGGTCAGGTCATGGATCTGCTGGGTGACTACCGGTATTTTGCAAAACCAAGTATCAATGCTGAGATCGTTGATCTGCTTGCAGACTCTGTAAATATCATTTCAGCATATCCCGGGGTCTTTGATTCGATCTCTGTTATCCTCGATAGTCCTATCACCATTGAAGCAAAGAAAGCACTGTTGGAAACGGTATATCTTTATGCCGATGAAGAGATCGAAGATGCCGACGATAAAGAATCTGTTATGAACGGTATAAGTACGACAATACATTCTCTGGAATACTGGGACGAGAATTATACGGAATGGCAGAATACTCTGACCGGTTCTTTCGCGAAACCTTCGCTTGGGATTATCGGAGCAGTTGGTATTGTCGATGGTGTGGGAGCCGTGATAGGAACATTAGAAGGTATACGGGACACATATAAAGGACAGGAAGGCCGCGGTCGAATTATAGCCGGTCGTGCTATTGGAGAAGCGGCAAAGACCTCAACATATATGGTTCTTGCCTTAGTATTACTATAAAGGG
>CAYVLJ010000035.1:15065-17373 GCA_964452375.1 uncultured bacterium
ATTCAATTTATTGGAATCACTGTTGCCGGATCTTCACGTATGGATAGAATTCATCATAGCTTTTGCTGTTATGATCCTGTTGATCATTTGGAATGATCTTGCAGGGAAAAAGCAGTAAATGTAAAAAGAGCCGCTGTTCAGCGGCTCTTTATTATTTATTTAGCAAGATCTAACCGAAAACCGCATGGCAGACGATAACGGCAGCGATCATACCTGCAAGGTCAGCAGTCAATGCTGCGGGTAATGCGTGTCGTGTCTGTCTGACATTGATGGAACCAAAGTAAACGGCTAAAATATAGAAAGTGGTCTCGGTTGAACCCATCATTATCGAAACGAGCCGTCCGATGAAGGAATCGGCACCGTGTGTTTTGATAAGTTCGGACATGATGCCCAAAGCACCGCTGCCCGACAAAGGTCTCATCAAGGCCATGGGAACGACTTCGCCCGGCATACCGATCTTGCTGGTGATAGGGGAGAGTATCCATGTAAGAATATCCATAGCTCCCGATGAACGGAATACGGCGATCGCAAGAAAGATTGCAACCAAAAAAGGAATGATCCTTAAAGCGACCTGAAAACCTTCCTTTGCTCCTTCTGTGAACTCCTCATAGACTTTAAGGCCTTTGGAATAACCGTATAAAGGAATAAAGACAATGATCATAGGAATGGCCAGAACTGATATGATGTTCATGACCTGAGCAAAGGGGAAAAGGACGAACATCGCGATCAATACCAAAATTACGAGAAAGAGGATGATCTTATTCTTAAGATTTTTCATTATTGTCCTCCAAGTCGTTTTCAAGGTAATTTTCAATCTGATATCTTGGTAGCCGTTGCAAGACCTTGGACATGATAATTGCAACGGTCGTTGATACCACAGTTGCTATAATGACCGGAGCAATGATCTCCGAAGGATTTGACGAACCTGCCGCGGTTCTGATACCGATAATAGTTGCCGGAATGATAGTTACACTTGATGTGCTCATGGCCATATAGGTAATTTGAGCGTTTGTGGCGACATCTTTATGCTTGTTAAGTTTTTGCATATCGGCAAATGCTTTCAATCCTAAAGGAGTAGAGGCATTTCCCAGTCCAAGCATCGTGGCCGATAAGGCCATAATGATGGATCCCATAGCGGGATCTTCCGGGGGTATTTCCGGAAATAAACGAACCATGACTGGTTTAAGTCCCCGTGCCAGGACATTGATCAAACCTGATTTTTCAGCTATCTTCATGATCCCAAGCCACAAAGCCATTAAACCGACAAGCCCCAAAGCCAGTTCAACAGCAAATTTTGAATAATCAAAAACTGAATTTGTCACAATTGCCAGAGGTTCTGCGCTCGGGAAAAAGTATATCCCCAGGGGCGTTATGGTGATCCCGAGACAACGTACGGCAGCGACAACAACACCGATAATGATCATTGCCAGCCATATAATATTTATCATATACTCACTCCTTAAATTCTGATTAAGACATTGAAATCATACTTATACCAAGGCAAAATGTAATGAAAAATGGGCGTTCGCACAAAGGGTAAATAAGATAATGTATAGACCTGACAGCTGGTACCGCTAAAGCGGTCTGCTGTCAGGTCTAAAAAAGCACAAAATTGAAAGAAATATAAATGGATCCCCAAAAGTTTGACAAGAACGAGTATTATCACATTTACAACCATGGAGTTGGAAATGAATTATTATATAAAGGCTGCAAAGATTATGAATATTTCATATCTAAAATGATACGATTTATCAACCCCTTTTGCGATATTATCGCTTATTGTTTACTCCCGAATCATTTTCATATCCTGATAAAGATCAATACAACAAAAAAAGATGGAAAGACGATCGAACATGCTATAAAAGATTTTTTCAATAGCTATACCAGATCTTTTAATTCAATTCACAACAGAAGGGGGAAATTATTTTGTCAAGGCTATAAATACAAACGAATTAACAGTGAGGAATATCTTAAATGGGTTATTTATTATATACACAGAAATCCCGTTCACCATAATTTGGTTCAAAACTGTGAAAAATGGAAATATTCTTCCTATGGTCAAATCATCAATGAAGTTAATTTGAAAATATCGGAATTTATTTTTGAGCTTTTTGGAAGTAGAGGAGAATTTATTGATTATTCCAGGGATTTGACTACTATCTATATAGATGAAAGTAAATTTAAGTAGCTTTTTCAACCTGACAGCATCATTCCCTTGCAATGAACCGCTGTCAGGTTGAATTCTAATAACCAGCTTTCAGGTTTATTCCGCTTTTCTGGGTACTCCAAATTTTTCAACCCAACGTTC
>CAYVLJ010000036.1:0-904 GCA_964452375.1 uncultured bacterium
CTACTATATTGGACTCCTAAAGAGTCCAATATAGTAGTAAAGTATTCAAAAGTAAAAGAACCCTGCAGGGGTTCAATATTTTGTTTTACTAACCCGGCACGTCAAAACCCCGGTCTTGGGTTACAAGTTGCTACCACCATCATTTACCATTTACTGTTTACCGATATTTTTGCCTTTTGAATTTTGCCATATACTCCGTATTTTCCATCTATGAAAAAACAAATCCTTACATTCATCATCATGATGTTTGCATCAGTACTTTTCGCTCAAAACAGCGATCTTGTTTTTCATTCAATTTCAGTCGCAGAAACCGGGATCAACGGAGAGTTTCCGGGTCCCCAAAAATGTTGCTTGTCAAATGATTTGAATCTTTTATATTATCAAGGGGAGACAACATGAAAACTTTTCTGAAGATTTTGTTAGGTATTGTCGCCGTCCTTCTTGTGATCGGTGTTATTGGCGTGATCGCGGGTACGCGCCACATGAAAGAGGTTCGCGTCTATCAGATGCCACAAATCGATATGATGGCAATTGAAGACGGACAATATGAAGGCAGCTGTGATATTGGACGCTGGACGAACAAGGTCATAGTAACTGTCAAAGACCACCGGATCACTCAAGTGATGATCCCTGGAGATCAGTTCTCCATTCTACCGGACGAATTCATTATCGAGTTGAACAATAAGGTCGTCGGGGTGAAAGAACCTAATTTCGATGCCGTGACCGGTGCAACCATATCATCGAAAGCCTATATGATCGCCATTACGGATGCATTGACAAAATAAAACGTTTGATTCGAGTCGATCAAAATAATTCCGTTTGAGTGAAACGTTCATATACGTTTCGTTTTACCTCTTCCGATCCATGTTTTTTATCTTTTTACTTTATCCCTTAATCTTTACAT
>CAYVLJ010000036.1:914-16378 GCA_964452375.1 uncultured bacterium
AGTTGATAGCGACCCAAAAGATGTTATTGATGAAATAGCAATATATATCTGGAGACCAGCGGCCGGTAACCGGTAACTCGGCACAGGTGATAAGATGAATGCAAAAATGTTTTCTGGCAATATTATCGATGTTCTAAATGAGAAGATCTTTCCCGGAACGATCTCGGTTGAAAATGGCATTATTACATCGATCATTGAAGATGAAAAGGAATATGATCATTTCATCATTCCGGGTTTTATCGATTCTCATATTCATATTGAAAGCTCCATGTTGCCGCCTTCCGAATTTGCGCGTGCTGCGGTTTGTCACGGTACGGTTGCCGTTGTTTCCGACCCGCATGAGATCGCAAATGTTCTCGGGCTTGACGGCATTCGATTTATGATAGAGAATGCAAAAACCGTTCCTATGAAATTCTATTTCTCCGCACCTTCTTGTGTTCCTGCAACACGTTTTGAAACAGCCGGAGCTCACATTTCAGCAGAAGATATAGAGGCTCTTTTCAAAGAGTATCCCGACATAAAGTATCTTGGGGAAATGATGAATTTTCCGGGTGTCATTCACGACGACCCCGGTGTTCTTGAAAAAATTAATTTAGCAAAGAAATACGGTAAGCTTATTGATGGGCATGCCCCCGGGTTAAGTGGGGATGATCTTAAAAAATATATTTCGGCAGATATTTCTACCGATCACGAATGTTTTACCAAAGAAGAAGCTCTTGAAAAATTATCGCTTGGAATGAAAATCCAAATTCGCGAGGGTTCTGCAGCCAAGAATTTTGATGCACTGATCGATATTGCCCGTGAACATTTTCATAATTGCATGTTCTGCTCGGATGATAAGCATCCGGACGACCTGTTCGAAGGGCATATAAACGATCTTGTCAAAAGGGCGCTAAAGAGTGGTCTGGATCTCATGAAAGTACTGCGCATGGCATGTGTTAATCCCGTTAAGCACTATGACCTGAATGTCGGATTATTGCAGAAAGGCGATCCGGCCGATTTTTTGGTCATAGATTCTGTGGACGACCTGAATATTAAAAACACTGTTATTAATGGAAATATCATTCAAAAGAACGGTCGTGCGCTTTTTCCAAGACGAAAATTCGAGATCAAAAACAATTTTAATATTTATCCCAAATTTGTTCGTGATTTTTATGTGGAACACAATTATATGAAAACTCCTGTGATCGAGGCGCTTGACGGGCAGCTTATCACACACAAGCTGGAACGTGATATCGCTATCGAAAATCACAATCTTATTTCAGACCCTAACAATGATATTCTTAAGATCGCTGTTGTCAACAGATATGTAAACAGAAAACCCGCTATAGCCTTTGTAAAGAATTTCGGACTAAAGCGGGGGGCAATTGCATCATCCATTGCGCATGATTCCCATAATATTGTTGCTGTCGGTGTGTCGGAAAGTGATATGTGTGATGCTGTCAATATGATCATTAAGAAAAAAGGCGGTATCGCAATTTCCTGTCAGCAAGATGATATCTCGGAAATACTCCCGCTGCCTATTGCCGGCTTGATGAGTGACAAGCATTTTAATATCGTTGCATCCAGGTATTCTGAACTTGATGCTTATGCAAAAAAACTGGGGTCTGAATTAACAGCACCTTTTATGACGCTGTCGTTTATGGCCCTTCTTGTCATACCCGAAATAAAATTGAGTGACAAAGGCTTGTTTGACGGGAATGCTTTTCAGTTCATTTCATGATCTTTTTATCGGAATAGTCGAGACCGTTCCCTATGCATTCCTTATAAAATTTGCGAAATATATTTATAATCTTTATCTTCCTTTATGACAGAAAAAACACTTTTTACTTCTTCAACAAATTTACCGCCGCTTGCGGCTCGTATGCGCCCCCGTGAACTGTCTCATTTTGCGGGACAAGAGCACTTGGTGGGGGAAGGAAAATTCGTTCACAACATGATCGGTTCCCATGCTCTGTTTTCACTTGTTTTATGGGGGCCTCCCGGAACCGGCAAGACGACACTTGCGCGCATTATTGCAGATTCGGGTGATGCGATTTTTTATGAACTTTCTGCCGTTTCCGCATCTGTCAAAGATGTCCGGGAGATCATTAGAAAAGCAATTTCACATCAGCAAATGGGTAAAAAGACTTTACTTTTTATTGATGAGATACATCGTTTCAATAAAAGCCAGCAAGACGCTCTTTTGCATGCCGTCGAGAACGGTGAGATAGTCATGATAGGAGCAACAACCGAGAATCCTTCATTCGAAGTTATCTCGCCTCTTTTATCCAGATGCCGCATTTTAAAACTTCAGGCATTAGAGAGCAATGACTTGGCTAAACTCATCGATCGCGCCATGAAAGAGGACATCGTCTTATCCAAATACAAGATCAAAATGACGAAGGATGTCATATCTTTTCTTATAATGTCATCCGGTGGTGATGCCAGAAAAATGTACAATACGCTCGACATTACCGTGCAGCTTGTTCGCGGAAAGGACGCAGGCAGTACTTCTTTTTCTATCACAAAGGACGATATCAGCACCGCTTTGCAAGAACGAGCATTACTTTATGACAAGGATGGTGATTATCATTACGATACAATATCCGCTTTTATAAAATCCGTTCGCGGTTCCGATCCCGATGCTGCGGTCTATTGGATGACCGTCATGCTGGAAGGAGGCGAAGACCCGCTCTTTATTGCAAGAAGGTTGCTGATCCTTGCTTCTGAAGATATCGGCAACGCCGATCCGCAAGGGCTGGTAATTGCCAATGCCGGCTTCCAGGCCGTTAAGGCCATTGGTCTGCCGGAGGGAGCGATAGTTCTTGCGCAAGTCACTACTTTTTTGGCATCTTCTCCCAAGAGCAACGCTTCCTATATGGCGCTAAACAAAGCAAGAGCATCTATTCGCGATACCGGATTTCAGAACGTACCCTTGCATCTTCGCAATGCTCCGACAGACGTGATGAAGCAATTTCAGTACGGACTTGGTTACAAATATCCACATAATGATGAAAGCGGTTTTATGGAACAGGACTACATGCCCGAACAGCGTCCCGACGGAACCCTTTACAGACCCAAAAAACTGGGTTATGAAAAATTTATTTATGAACGACTGATCAAAAACTGGCCGGATCGTTATAAGGGGTAATGTGTCGATATTAATTAAAAATGTTTTATTGAATAGCAAGCGCTGCAATGTTAAAATTGAGTCAAATCGATTTGTTAAGATCGAGTCGAATTTAACAATTCAATTTGAGTCGAATAATTCGACTCAAATTATTGATGGCTCAAAATTCGCCATTCTACCCGCTTTTTACAATATGCACACCCATGCCGCAATGTCGCTGATGCGAGGCTATGCAGATGATCTTGAACTGCATACCTGGCTGGAAGACCATATATGGCCGCTTGAGAAAAATCTAAATGAAGATATAGTATATCATGGAGCCCGGCTTGCGATTCTTGAAATGATAAAAAGCGGTACTGTTTTTTTCAATGATATGTATTTTTTCCCTTTTGGCACTGCACGCGCTGCAGAAGAACTCGGAATTAGAGCGGATATTGCACCCGTTCTGATCGACGGTATGGATGATTCCAAGACAGAGGATCTGATCACTTATGCAAAAGATACTATCGATCATAGTCCTTTATATTCCGATCGTGTTCGCTTTACCGTTTCTCCTCATGCTATCTATACCGTTTCTTCAAAAACCCTTCAGCAGTCTGCCGCACTTGCGCTTAACGAAGATCTGCCTTTTCAGATACATATTTCCGAAACGAAAACCGAAGTAAAAAACGCTTTGAATACCTTTGGACTGCGACCGGTACAATACCTGGACTCATTGGGTATTTTGACACCTAATGTTTCACTTATCCACTGCGTTCATATTGATGATACTGACAGAAACATTCTTTACGAGAGAGGTGTTAATGTCGTTCATTGTCCAATTTCAAATATGAAACTTACATCGGGAAGATTTGAATATCGTTCCTTGCATGACATTGGAATTCATCTGACACTTGGAACCGATGGCGCTTGTTCAAACAATAATCTTTCCATGCTCGATGAAATGAAATTCGCGGCTCTTAGTGCAAAAACCGATTCGGAAGACCCGACGGTCGCACCTGCACAGGAGGTCTTCAATATAGCAACGATAAATGGTGCAAAAGCCGCGGGTTTGAATACCGGTGTTATCGAAGAAGGGAAACTGGCGGATTGTATTCTTGTAAATCTTGATCATCCCTCTCTTGTCCCTTCGGGTCATTTGATCTCAGATATGGTATACAGTGCTTCACCCGAGTGTATTGATACCGTCATTTGCGATGGCCGGATCCTGATGCGGGATCGCAAAGTTATGGGTGAAGAAGAGATCATTCGTGATGCAAATGAAGCGTATTTGGATCTTATTCAAAAATAATGTTCCACTTCGTGTGACCTGTATCACTGATCTTACCCTGCTTCATGATTTTCATTAAATAATCAATTATATTTCAAAGAATTGATATTGAACTACTATGTAGTTCGGGGACTTGGAATATTTCTTCTACTATATTGGGCTCTTTCGGAGACCAATATAGTAGTTCATGTTAAACCATAAATTAGAACTGCGTAGCAGTTCAATATAAGAGGACAAAATTATGTATACCTATACCCAATGCCTATATCAAATAACCTTTCACACAAAATTCAATGAGAATACCCTAATAAAATCTAATAGAAGAATATTGTTTCCATATATTTCCAAGGTGATTTCAAATAAAAAATGTCACGCCTATAGAATAGGTGGAGTTGAAGATCATATTCATATTATTATGAGATTAAATCCAAGTATCGCTCTTTCAAATATGGTCAAAGATATTAAATTAAGCTCTTCTCATATGATTCGAGAAACCAAACTTTTTCCCAAATTTCGAGGTTGGCAAGTAGGATATGCAGCTTTTACTTATTCAGATGACGCTTTGACCGATTTAATTGAATATGTAGATAACCAAGAAAAACATCATGTGAAAGAAAGCGCAAAAAACGAATTAATAAATATGCTGAAAATTAGAAATGTCGATTTTGATGAGAAAAATCTTTTTTAATGTTGAACTACTACCTAGTTCATTTTTGTTAAGCTTTATATCTACTATATTGGACTCCTATAGAGTCCAATATAGTAGTTCATGTTAAACCATAAATTAGAACTGCGTAGCAGTTCAATATAGGGGGATAAATTGAATAGCATCAATGCTTATTTCACTTTTTTCAGGGCTATAAATAGTATTATAAAACCCTTTTATATATGTTTAATAACATTGTGGTCAATCCTAATCACTCCTCTCCCCGCACAGGTCATCTTCAATGAATTCATGATCGATCCGGCCAACGATAATACCGGCGAATTCATCGAAATATATAATCTTTCGGATTCTGTCATTGATATTTCCCACTATTATATTTGCGATGAGCAGGATACTGATGCTGTAATATTCTATTCTGATTCTTTGCTTTTCCCCAATTGTTACGGTTTGATCATCGATCCCGATTATTCCGGAGAATATGATGATCATATTCCGGATAGTATTCCACTGTTCACATTAGAGGATTCACGTTTTGGTAAATACGGCATATCCAATTCAACATCAAAATTATTTTCAGTGTTGGATAATGATTTTGATATTTGCGACTCATATAAAACCGGCTCTCCTGATTGGCCGGATCCAGAACACAGCATAGAAAGAAAAAGTTTCCCGGATACCGTTTGGTGTGAATCCTTAAATATTGGCGGTACTCCGGGCACAAGAAATTCAACAGCTGTCAAAGATCATGATATGTCTCTTTTTGATCTGACATGCCAAATAAATAATGAAGCTCTTTTTATCTCTTTTACATTTAAAAATATTGGTTCTAAGCCAATCATCAGATTTAATTATGGATATATTGTGGATATGCCCAATCAAAACCTTTACTCCGGCGATACATTATTATTTACGTTCGATTCTTTATTTGCACCCGGAGATTCACTTCATGTTTCAAATGCCAGTTCCTCTTTCTCAAAAGGTCATATCAAAATAAGCGCTTTTTTTCAATTGAACGATCTGCTTGATACGGTTCAAAACGCATTTTTTATTCCATTGGATCCGGATGAGCTGTTGGTCACTGAGTTTGTTTGTAAAACGGGAGAAGATTTTTCAAGCGAGTATATTGAGATCGTTTCAAAATGCGATGTGCCAATACAACTTTTCGGTATGGAAATACATGACCTTACGGGATTTACTTGTATTGACTCAAACTACGCATTAATGCCGGATTCTATCATTGTGTTGGCACAATCGGCGTCTTTTTACGATGATTTTCCCTTTGTTGAAAATTATATCATTCCACCCGCATGGCGCAGTCTTAACAACAGCGAAGACATCATCCGTCTTCAGAACCCCTCAGGTTCTATGATCTTCAACCTTCACTACGATGCTGTTTGGAACATAGCCAGCGACTGTGCCATGCAATTGGTGGACACCGCCCTGAACTATGATGATCCCGCAAACTGGGAAATATCGTATTTGGGATCTCCGGGTAAATTCAATATTACAGAAAAGCAACTTCGACATCTTTCAATTATTGATAAAGTTGATTTTTTCACACCTCTTGATACTCTTAAATTAAATATTGTCAATGACGGATATTTCCCTATTGATGAAATATCCTGTACTTGCCAAACACAACTTTCCGAGCAAATTATTTATCTTCCGGCTACCACTCCGGGGGACACATTGACAATTGAGATAGATACTTCCCAAATATTTGTAGCGGGTACAAATTTATGCACTCTACAATATGGATATGCCGGTGGGGGTTCACATGAATTAAAGCCGACAATACATTATTTTAAATATTACTATCCTTATTCTGATACACCGGTATTTTTCAATGAGATCATGTTCGATCCCATTGACACTTACGGTCAGGTTGAATTCATTGAATTAACCTGTTCTCAACCTCCTCTTGACCTGGAGCATTGGAAAATAAAGGTAAATAATTATATGTTCCATCTAGCTGATTCCTTATCAAATTTCTTTACTGCCCTTTGCGATGCCGATGATCCGCTACAGGGTATTTCAACCAGTGCCAGAAGAACTTACTCCCGTTTTGCTTCATTGCCCAATGCAGGTGCCGAAATTTGGCTATTTGATCCCATGGACCGGGTTATGGATCATGTTGATCTTCGTGATCATGATGAGATAAGTTCCGGCAAGAGTCTGGAAAAACAATTTCTTTCATGTCCTTCAGATGAGGCGTCCATTTGGCTGTCTTCCGTTTGTGAATTCGGTATGACACCCGGCAAACACAACAGTATTTCAGCTTTACCTTCCTCGCGCTATGCCTTTGATATTTACCCACAAATCTTTAACCCGGCTCAAGACGATCTTTTACAATTTAGTATTGATGCGGAAGGTCCAATTTTATTTTGTGAGCTTTATTGTTTTAACCCGGCCGGACAATGCGTATATCAACACATGCAGAACACGTTCAACAGCACTTCATTCCTCCACTTTTGGAACGCCAAGTCAGGATCCGGAAATTTTCTTCCTCGAGGGCTTTATCTTGCGCTTGTCTTACTTCATGATCAGCAAGGCCGCGTTCTCCGTCTTAGAGAAACTTTTGTTATAAGTTAGACTAAATAGTATTTGTCCATTTATTTTAAATCTTCTATTTTAAGCTATGCAATTAATAAGGAGCAAGTATGAAAAAACCGTTACTTTTACTCATTGTGACTATTTTATTATTTACGGGAGGTTACGCTTTGGATTTAAATGATTTTTCTTATTCCATGGACGCGATCAACCAAGTTGAACTTGAAAAATATCTTGGGACTTGGTACGAATATGCACGTCTGGACGTATCTTTTGAGCGCGGAATGTTCAACACGCAAGCCAATTATACATTGCTGGATCCGGATTGCAAAGGGCGAACCAAGATTCGTGTCATCAATTCCGGTGTTAAAAACGGCAAACCAAAAAAAGCAAAAGGCCGCGCTATTATACCCAATGCAGAAGAACCTGGCAGATTAATGGTCTCTTTCTTTGGGCCTTTCTATGGTGATTATAATATTATTGCCTTAGATACCGAAAATTATCAATGGGCAATGGTGGCAGGGGGTTCAACTAAATATCTTTGGATACTGACACGTGAAAAAGAACTTGATCCCAAGGTCCTTGAAACACTAAAGCTCAAAGCGCAACAATACGGGTTTGACACTGACGCGTTGATATATCCGCAGAAATGACCTGTAACTGGTAACTGGTAACTGGTAACTGGTAACTGGTAACTGGTAACTGGTAACTGGTAAAATTTCAAGAATTTTAATCAAATCCGATAAAAAACGATATTAAGCTAGAGACGCAGCAATGCTGCGTCTCTACTTTATACTTTTTTTTGCTTTGTCAGGTAATTAGTTACTGCTACACTTGTCCGCAACAATTCTTGTATTTTTTACCGCTGCCGCAGGGACAGGGATCATTTCGCCCTACTTTTGGCGTGTCCCTTCGCACCGGTTGAGCTTTACCGGCTTGCGGAGCCTGAGGCTGGGATGGGCGCTGCGCATTGGATTTGCGCGCTCCTTCGGCAAAAGCCATGTTCTGACTTTGCTTATGCTGCACCTGCACCTGCTGAGAAGGTTGCTTCGGTTCATCGTTTATGCGAATATCGGTTCTGTAAAGTAATCTCAACGCGGTTTTATTGATCTGTGCCAATAAATTTTGGAATGATTCAAATGCCTGTTGCTTATAGATAAGCAGAGGGTCTTTCTGGCCGTAGGCCTGAAGACCTACGCCTTCTTTAATCTGATCAAGTTCATAAAGATGTTCTTTCCACAATCCGTCAATACTATTCAAGTAAGCCCAGCGTTCAAAGTCTCTCATGATCTCTTTTGGATATAACAGTAATTTTCGATCATATGTTTCTTTCGCTTGTTGTGTAAAGTATTCTACAAGCTGTTCGCGTTTCATGTTCTGGTGATCTGTTGGAATATCACACATTAATGTAGTTAACATCTCCTGACGCAGATCGTCCCATAGCCAGTTATCGGGATTATTGTCTTGTGTGTGTTCAGTCACGACATTATTAATGAACTCCTCCTGCATATCAGCTATCTCTTTCTGCAGGTTGCCGCCTTCAAGAGCATAAGAGCGTCGATCGTAAATCACCTCTCGTTGTTTGTTCATGACATCATCGTATTCCAGAAGATGTTTCCTGATGCCGAAGTTACGTTCTTCCACGCGCTTCTGTGCGCGCTCGATCATGCGTGTCATCATCGGCATGGATATTACTTCATCATCCGGAATAGCGTCGAGCAGGGCGTTCCCACGAAGGTTTCCGAAAAGACGCATCAAATCGTCTTCGAGAGAAATGAAAAAGACAGACTCACCCGGGTCACCTTGCCGCCCCGCTCGTCCGCGTAACTGATTATCTATACGGCGTGATTCATGCCGTTCCGTTCCAATGATCTTTAAGCCGCCGAGTTCTTTAACCTCTTGACTGATCTTGATATCCGTACCGCGTCCCGCCATATTCGTTGCAATGGTCACAGCACTCACTTGTCCGGCAAGCGAAACCACTTCCGCTTCCCGTTGATGCTGTTTCGCATTCAAGACGTTGTGAGGAATTCCTGTGCGCTTAAGTTGTTTGCTGAGCATCTCGGATATTTCAACAGAGATGGTACCTACCAAAACCGGCTGGCCTTTTTTAAAACAAGTGGTGATCTCATTTATGATAGCCTGATGCTTTGCTTGCCTGCTTTTATATATTTGGTCATCTTTATCGTTTCTTACAACTGGTTTGTTCGTTGGGATTGATATGACCTGAAGATCGTAGATCTCTTCAAATTCGTTTGCTTCCGTAGCGGCCGTACCCGTCATACCTGCCAGTTTATCGTACATGCGAAAATAGTTCTGTAATGTTATGGTTGCCAGCGTTTGGTTTTCACCTTCGATCCTTACGCGCTCTTTTGCTTCGATCGCCTGATGAAGTCCGTCCGAATAGCGGCGGCCGGGCAGAATACGTCCCGTGAACTCATCCACGATAAGGACCTTGCCGTCTTTGACCACATATTCAACATCCTTTTCATATAGAGAATAAGCTCGGAGTAATTGTGTGATATTATGGATCATTTCACTCTTTCGACCGTGTTCTTTTTGGATCTCAGCTTTTAATTTTGCTTTATCTTCAATGGAGAGTTCGCTGTTTTCATCAATTTTAACAAATTCTTCACCAATATCCGGAATAACAAAATACTCAGGGTCTTCCGGATTCATTACTTTTCTACCGTCGTCCGATATCACTATGGTATGACTCTTTTCATCGATGGCATAAAGTAGCGAATCATCAATTTCGTGCATTCGCTTTTCGCGCATGTAATAATTTTCAGTTTGAAATAGCTTGTCCTGAACCTCTGCAGATTGCATCATTTTCAAAAAACGGGGATTCTTGGGCTCGCCATGCTGTACCTGAAGCAGCATAGTTCCAATCTCAAGTTCATGCTCTTTGTCATCAGGTGTATGCTGGATCTCATCCAGAATTCGATTGATCTTCATTTTCTGTGCCCGAACAAGCTTTTCAACCTGAGGGCGCAATTTCTTAAAGCGTTCATTTGAGTTAGATTGAACAGGACCTGAAATGATCAGAGGGGTTCTTGCTTCATCAACGAGGACCGAATCCACCTCATCGACAATGGCATAATAATGGCCGCGCTGTACCATATTTTCGTGCCGAACAGCCATATTGTCACGCAAATAATCAAAACCGAATTCATTGTTTGTTCCATAAACAATATCACAGGCGTACTGCGCTTTTCTTTCGGAAGGAGGCATTGTATTCAGGATCTTACCGACTGACAATCCCAGAAAATTGTAGATCGCACCCATCCATTCTGCATCACGTTCGGCCAAATAATCGTTAACGGTCACAACATGGACGCCACGCTTTGTCAGAGCATTCAGAAAAACCGGCATAGTCGCCACAAGCGTTTTGCCTTCTCCGGTTTTCATTTCCGCGATATTACCGTTATGCAGCACTTCGGCTCCGATCAGCTGGACATCAAAAGGGATCATATTCCAATCAACTTCATTGCCAAGGACCTTAACCTTTTTGCCAACCATGCGTTTACAAGCCTGCTTGACTATCGCGAAAGCTTCAATTTTCAATTCTTCCAGAATGTTTTGCTCTGCATCATAGATCGCTTGATCGAAAGCATCATCTGAAAGATTATCATTTTCCGCCTTTGTTTTGGCTTCTTTTCTTGTATCCTCGATCAAGCTGATCATTTCCTGTGTTCTATTTCGCAGGTCATCATCACTCAGATCGTTCATGGTTTCATATTTTTGATTTATTTCTGCAATAAGGGGGGGTATCTTTTTCAGATATCTGTCTGACGCGGTTCCGAATATGCGGATCAGCAGTTTGTCCAATTTCATATAAAACTAACCTTCTTTTACGGGGGTTATTTCTGGTATCAGGATCCCTTCTTCAACAAGATCCTTATAAATTCTGTCAAGCATGCCATTGACGAAAACATGGCTTTCTTCGGTTGAAAATTCTTTGGCAAGTTCAATGGCTTCCGAAATGGTCACGCGCGGGGGAACATCATCAATATAGATCATCTCGGCAATAGATTGGCGCAAAATGATCTTATCCATCAAGGTAATACGAGAAAATGCCCAGTTCTTAGAGCGTTTCTTTATCCTTTCATCCAGTTCATCAATATTATTGATGGTCATGTGGATAAGTGTTCGAAAAAACTCTTCATCGAATTCGGGTTCTTCATTCAACAGTAAGCTGCGCTCGATCACATCGTTGAGCGCTTCGCCCTCCTGTTGCAAAAAAGCATATAAATGCTGGATGCACAACATGCGTGCGTTGCGTCTTAATTTTTTCATATATGGGATGTCCTTCGGGTTGACCTAAAGAAAAGAAAGCATGATTTCAATTGCGTTCTCATAGCGACATAATATACAATTATTAATAAGGGAAATACAAAGAAATTAGAAGAAAAGAACAACCCGGAATCCAAGGTCTGGGGTCTGCAATAAAAGCCGCATGAATTCTTAATGTTTTTCTTTGTCTATAACTTCGATTTTTATACTTTTGTCTTTGGCAGGGAGAAAATTATGAAAAAACTTACATTTACATTTGTATTGTTGCTGTTTGCTATTCCGATTTTTGCACAAAACGAAATGATCGAATATCCACAGTTAATTAAAACATCCGAGTTGTATTCTTTTATAAATAATAATCCTGTTTATGAAGAGGTGTTCAAGGATCCGGATAATCCGGATAAGAACGAAGCAACAAAGGCAGCCTGGAGCGCATTTACTAAAGCGTATAAGGTCGAAGGCCTTCCTCATGGTTTGATAAGTACTGTTTTTCAACCCGAGGCTTTAAGCAAGATCGATGTTGCAATGGAGAATATCGGCAACTCGCTTGCTCTTATTCAGATCGCGCATGACCTTTATATCGGTAAAACCTTTAGTGCAACATCTACAGGCATTAAAACAGGCATGTACTATGCTATTTCAAAATGGGGCTGGTCTTCCCTTCAGATAGCAAGTGTCGGTATGCAAATTCTTGACTACATGTTAACGACCATCGGCGAAGCTAGCATTGAGGCACGAAAACAAGCTTTGTGGGATGCATATTTTGACTATTATGAACATGGTGTCGGTAAGATGTCTATTGAAGAGTGGCAAAAAAAACTCGGTGCTTTAAGTAGTCAGGAGGAAATTGAAAAATTTATCTATGATCACCTGGAATCTTTTTTCTATGCCGATGCCCTCGATAAAAAGTTAACGCGCGGCTGGCATACCGAGGCGGAGATCCGGTCCGTAAAAGCTAAGTATCTTGAAACCTATTTGCTTCCCTATCTGAACCCCATGTTTCAAAAGCTCAATGATTCTGCGTATGATAAAGAGCTGGAGCTCATAGAAGAACTTTATATTGAAACAGCTTATAAATTAAACCAATATAACCGTTATCGTTTTCAAGTAGATGCTCCATATGAGTATTACGATAAATGTCAATGTGGGATTCAGGTCATTTCCAATGGTGATAAAAAAATATTTGTTAAGGGTGATGTAAGTGATCTTGGTGTGTGTAATTTGAAGTTTACTAAATATTCAATTCTTGCCAATAATATTACACAAGCTCGTGGTGTTCTGCGTATTAACACTGATAAAGGGCCCAAGATGTTTTATCAGCCAATCGATCTATCACGTGATCAGTCCTATATCAATTTCAAGATAACTGAAGAGGATATTGAAAAAGAAAGCGAGCAAGAAATAGAAAATGAACAGTCTATTGAGCTGAGCTCCGAGATCCGCGCCATCTTTACCGCCAGCGGCGTTCCGGTCGAGATAAAGATCAAGAAAACGAAAGAAACCGCTACAATGTATTATGGCACCGTTAAACATAAAAAATTTCCAAAAGGCAACAAGGTGACGATCAACAAGGTAACGCGCGAGCTAACCTTTATATATAAACTGAAAGGCCCTTTTGCTCCTGAACTGATTTGCAAGGGGTTGCCTGTCGCACCGAACGCTTATGCAGGCACTATAGTCACTAACGATGGCAATGCCGTTCCTGTCGGTCCTTTTTCCATGGTTCTTTTGGGCAAATAAAATGAAACGCATCTTCAGTTTAACATTGATCTCCATTCTTCTATTGGCTTCTCAGCCGAAAGAAGTATTTGATGATTTCAATTATTTAAATACGGATGATTCTCTTTTTGTCGCTCACGGCTGGATCGCCGTTGACGGCATCAACGCACCCCCTTCAGGCGCAGACTATGACAAATCGCTGATATCATTTGAAAGCGATCCCAAGCAACCCGGCGAGAAATGGATGATCTTGCGCGCCGTTGCCGGAGTATCGCGCGAAAAGCTTCGCCTTTCGCGCGTAGAGTCCGCTGATCGATTTTACGAAGGCACATATGCCGCCAGGGTGTTTTTCGATAATGCGCTGAGAAAAACGCAGGACGGTAATATTCAAACCTTCTATTTGATCACGCCCTTGAATTATCCTAACGATACGCTTTATTCAGAGTGTGATATAGAGTATCTTCCTTATGATATTTGGCATCCTAATAATAATAAGCGCTCAGCCGTATATGCAAGTACATGGGAAACATACCAGCCGGAGCCTTATGTCCCTGATTATGCAATGTCTACTGCAAAACGGAACCTTTACGGATGGCATACTTTGATCATTGAAGTGATAGATGGTAAAGTGAAATATTATATTGACCGTTCCGAACAGCCTTTCGCAGTTCATGAATTCAGTGATAAGGGTTCCACTGTTTACCCTGAATCCGATATGCAGGTTGCCTTCGCTAATTGGATATCTGTTTTATCGGAGAAACATCAGCAGTCGCGATCAAGCACCATGAAGGTTGACTGGTTTTATCATGCGGCTGATACATCGATGGGGTTTTACGAGATCCTTCGGCGGGTTAATGAGTTAAGAAAACTCAAACATTGATTTGACTCGAATTGAATTGTTATGATCGACTCAAATCGAATTATTAAATTTGAGTCGAATTGTATTGTTATCATTGAGTCAAATCATTATTTAAAAACTACTCCCTCGTTTCTTTCCTCTCATATTTTTTACCCAGCTCCACCAAATGACAATAATCCGAATCCCAGCTTTTCAAAAAGATCTTAGAAACTCGTTCTGCCAGCTTTTCATTCTGAACGATAATTCCGAGATTGCGTCCCTTGTAAAAATAGCTCTTTGACCAATTGGAGGTCCCCAACCAAAATTCCTTTTCATCTGCGACCATGAATTTCGGATGCTCAACGCGCGCATAACCGATATAGCCTTCGCTAGCCTCCGGTATGGTTGAGAATTTGATCTCAATATTTGGAATTGCATGTAAGGATTTGATATACTCGATCCGCGGTGAATAGAAATTCCAGTCGGACAGGATCATCTCTACTTTTACACCTCTGGCCGCTGCGCGACGCAAGGCGAAATCCAGTTCTTCATAAAGTTCACCTCGTGATAATGGCGAATAACTCAAGAGCTGAATGCGAATGCCTTCCTTTGCGCCGTCGATCATTCTGAGGAGTTGATATTCATCCCAGTTCGGCAGATGATAAATGATCTCCGGATTGCTGGCTGTGGGAATAATCGTCATATGTCCGTGGTCGGTATTCTTCATTTGATACATTTCAAGATCGTCTGAGAATACGATATTGCTTAACAAAGCATCCGTATCTGCGTCCTCTGCGCTCAACGACCAATCCAGTTCAAATAATTCTTTGTAGAATTTTACCAGCTTTTTGTTTTCAATTCTCAGTCCTAATTCATGGATATGTTTCAGCGCGCGCCAATCGAAATTTTGCGAACCGATAAAGATCACTTTGTCGTCGACAATGAAAAACTTAGCGTGTAATGTCCCGCCGCCCATCCGCGTGAAATCATAAACCTGAACATCAATATTTTC